>CAZDPA010000028.1:0-30582 GCA_964507195.1 uncultured Salinisphaerales bacterium
GCGTGTTTCATCGGCTCCTACGCAGGCGCAAAAGGGCCGGCTTAGCTGGCGCGCTGCGCTTTCCCGACGAGTTGCAGCCCGACAGCCTCCGATCAGCAGATTTCAGCTGTATCCGCGAAACCTTCAATATCGCGGCCTTGCGAATACAAGTTCATACCATCCTCCACTCCGGCGAATCCATTCAGCCATGCGTCAGCCGCCGGGCCTCAGCTTCTACACATGCGCAATGGGAGCTGCTGCCATGAACCAGTGTGACGCCTGCAGAAGCCTGACACTCAAGCCCCTTCGACCGGACATCCCGCCGCATCTCCAGCGATATCACGCGCGCGAGCTTTCATTCGGGTTCGTGCGAGTCACCACCTACGAATGCGTGCGCTGCGAGAGCCTGTGGCGCTGGCGTATTGCAGATGGCTGGGAACCCGCGAATGCATTGCAGGCAGTCGGCAAACCGGCGCATGTGCCGACGGTGCTGAACGAACGTTTCGCCTGAGCAGACGCTTGAGCCCGCGCTCCACCAGCGTCTGCATGTGACGTCGGGCCCGGTCCACTGAATCACTGAAATCGGATCAGCGCCTGCTTGCCGCTGCGGGCGCGGCGCGGCATTGCAGATGCTCGCGACAGTTTCCAGTACACGACGCTCCTTCTTCCTTGCCCTGCGCCAGAACGGCCTGCGTCACAACGATCGCCATGGCGTTAACAGGCCCCAGCGTGTCCGCAAGAACCGGATGGCTTGTACCTCTGAAAGGCCGGAGACTCCTGGCTGATCACGGACAAGACCATGTCAGCTTACATTTCACGACCCGAGCAACAGAGCACAGTGGGAAGCGGCATTCTGAGCGTGTTGCCGTTGCCGCGATCGGGGCAGCAGCCACCATGAATCTCGCACGGGTCGACTGGCGCGACATCATTGCTCAGCTCGACAGCGGCGGCGTGGCGCAGATCCCGCAGTTGATCGACGCGGCGCAGTGCCTCGATCTGCGCGCGACTTATGCGCAGACGGAACGCTTCCGCAACCGCGTCGTGATGCAGCGCCACAACTTTGGCCGTGGCGAGTACCAGTATTTCTCCTACCCGCTCCCCGATCTGGTGGCGGAGTTGCGCACGACGGCTTATCTGCAGCTACACCCCATCGCAAATGCCTGGACAGCGAAGCTTGGGGACGCCACCCGATTTCCAACGACGCACGCCGAGTACATCCGACAGTGCCATGCTGAGGGTCAGACCCGTCCCACGCCACTGCTGTTGCGCTATCAAGCGGGAGATTACAACTGCCTGCATCAGGATCTGTACGGCGATCTGCACTTTCCCTTTCAGATGGTCGTTCTGCTCAGCGAGCCGGGAGAAGACTTTCACGGGGGTGAACTGGTACTGGTCGAACAGTGCCCGCGAATGCAGTCACGACCCCAAGTCGTACCCCTGAGGCTCGGCGACGCCGCCATCTTCGCCGTGCGCCACCGCCCTGCGCCCGGCACGCGCGGCCATTACAAAGTCAATCTCAGGCACGGCGTCAGCCGGATTTCGGCCGGCGAGCGGTTCACGCTCGGGATCATCTTCCACGATGCCAACTGAACGGCCTCCTGGCACTTGGATCGCGCGGACGACACTCAATCTTCACGTCCTGCCAGACGAAATCGCCGTCATGTCATTTGCCGCTTCATGATCAGATTCTGAAAGAACTTGGCCACCGGCTGTAACGCTCCTCGGGGAAATCGCTTCACTATCTTCTCCAGTGTTAAGCAATAGAAAGATGAGGAGATAGCAGTGTTGAACGATTTGAATGCAGTCACCCGACAAAAGTGCATCAGGCGGCCTGTCCGGCTGTCGTCGGTTTTGGTCGCGAGCATCGTGTTGTGCTCCGCATTTTTACTCACGGCGTGTCAGGACGACGCTGGCGAAAGCGGTGGCCGTATCGATGAATTGCGGGCCGGGGATATCACGTTTTCAGTCGCGCGGGACTATCCATCCTCGACCATCACGTATACCGGCTCGGCAAGCCCGGGCGCAGTGTCATATCTGTATCGCGACGGGCATGCCGACCCGCATGCGGACCTGGTCATGGCCAACACCTTCGGCGGACCGGTCGTGCTTTATGGCATTGGCGATGGCACGTTCTCCACGGAGCGCAACGTCATCAGCCACTCCGATGTCGACGCCTCGGCTGTTCAGGTCAGCGACTTGAACGCTGACGGCATACCCGACATCGTCTCCGGCAGTTATGTCACCTCGCGCGTCACGGTGCTGCTCGGCGGTCCAGATGGTTCATTTGCCGTCAGTGGGCAGTACCCGCTTCGGGGAATCATGCCCTCGCAATTCGGCATCGCGGACTTCGACCGTGACGGCCATCTCGATATCGCAACGTCTGCCTACGGCGGCGGATACATCACAATGCTGCTGGGCAATGGAGACGGCAGCTTCCGCGAGGCGCCTGCGGTTCCGGCGACCACTGTAGCGCTTGCGTTGCTGGTTGCCGACTTTGACGGCGATGACCTCCCGGACATGGCCGTGACCGAGTCGGCTCCGACCCTGGGGATTCCGGAAGTGTTGGGAGACACGACTGGAAGCCTGCTGCATGGCTTTGTGCAGATCCTGCTGGGCAATGGCGATGGCACATTCCGGTCCACAGACGCCTACCCGGTCGGCCTGCTCTCCGAACTGATCCGTTATGGCGACATCAATGAGGACGGCAAGGGAGATCTGATCATCCTCAACGCCCTGCTCACCAACGACGCGTCAATTCTGTATGGACTCGGAAACGGCCAGTTCGCGCCCGAACAGCGGATGCGGCTCGGTGGACCGAGCTCCCTGGATATCTTCGACATCCGCGCCGCCGATGGATCCGAGGGCCTGCAGCTGCTCGACTTCAACCGGGATGGCCACCTCGACATGGCCATCACCCAGATGATTTCCAGCCGTCTGGTCGTATTCCAGGGCGATGGACGCGGCAACTTCTCGCCGGTCGGGTCGTACGACGTCGCGGGGTTCCCGGAGGACTTCATGGCTGGCGATCTCAATGGCGATGGCTGCATCGACCTGGCCGTTCCTGGCAATGTGCCGCCCATCGGACCCTCGGACATCGGCATCTCACGCGTGTCCGTGTTGCTCAATCTTTCCGCCGGGTGCCAGTAGCCCCCAGCACACGATTCAGGCGCACGCACAATGGAGCAGGCGTCGTGTTGCATTCGGGATGCAAGCTGATGCCTGCCCCCGAAGTGAACATTCAAGCGTCGAGGCGAATGGCCGTCGGCAAGATATCCGTGATGACTGCGTCATCCCTCGCGCTTGATCTGAACGCGAAACTCTCTCGGCGTCGCCGCGTGCGCGGCCTTGAAGCTGGTCGTGAGGTGGCTCTGGCTGCTGAAGCCGCAATCCTGCGCAATCTGCGAGATCGGCAGGGCCGTCATCGTCAGCAGCTTGCGCGCCTGCTCTAGACGAGCGGCGAGGATGTAGCGATGCGGCGGCGCGCCGATCGAGTCGTGAAACATGCGCCGAAAGTGCACCTCGCTGACACGCGCCAGGGCAGCGAGCTTTTGCACCGACAAGTCCTGAGCCAGGTTCTCGCGAATGTGGTTGAGCACACTCTGCATCCGCGGGAAATGCGAGTGGTAGGGACTGATGCCACCCGTCTCCGGTGTGGTCAGGGCGCGATAGGTCTGATTGAGCATCAGTGTCGCCAAGGCGACCACAAAGGGCTCGTCGATCGCGGTCGCTTTCTGAAGTTCGGTCACCAGTTCCAGCGCCGCAGCACCCACCAGGGCATCGCTGAACTGCCGCGGACCCTGTCCCTGCCTGGCGAGCAGGCGGAGACGCTCGGAGATTCCCTCCGAGCGGTCGGGAAAGTAGAACGCGGCGAAATCGATCGTGCCGCTGTAGTGCCAGTGCGTCGGGCATCCCTCGGGGACCAGCACTGAGCGTGTGGGCAATGACCTCGCGCGCCACCGACCCACCTCGCCTTCCTGCACTGCCGCGCCGCCAAACTGCGTGAGCAGCGTCATGCCCTGAACGCCAGGAACGGATCGCTCGATATCCCGGAAGTGATATCGCTCCACATAGATCGGCGTCGGCCCGCCGATCACGCCCTCGACAATTGGCTTGTGCCCGAGGTGCTTGCGCACTTGCAGCCAGGATTTCATGTGAATTCCCCATGATCAGATTCTGACAAAACGCGGTCGCCGGCTGGAAGGCGTACGAGGGAAAACGCATCACCATCGGTTCCACAGTTTAACGATTACAACGAGGAGCCAGAAATGCTGAGTCACAAGACCAAGGTCACCCTGCCCGCCGCTGGCGTTTCTGGCTTCGAGCCGCCGATGAGCCCGGAGGAACTGGCAATCCAGGAGTCGGTGCATCGCTTCGCCAAGGAAGTCCTGCGTCCACTGGGTACCGAGCTCGACCGGATGAGCGCGGAAGAGGTGGTCGCGCCCGGCTCTCCTTACTACAGCGTGTTCGGCGAGTTCGCCAAGTTGGGTATCGACCCTTCCCTGCTCGCCGACATGCCGGCCGAGATGGCGGTTCGCGTCGAGTCGATGATCGGTGAAGAGATGGGCTGGGGCGATGCCGGCCTCGCCGTCTCGCTGGGCGCCGCCGGATTTCCGTTGCAGGTCGCCGCATCCATGGGCAATCAGGAGCTGATCGATCTGTCGATGAACAAGATCGGTTGCTGGATCGCCACGCAGCCGGATCGCGGCAGCGACGTCACGATGATGCACCACAAGAACGAATGGCTTGCCGGAAAACAGGGCAGCAAGGGCAATCTGTGGGCCAAGGTCGGCGCCGACGAAGTGGTCATCAACGGCCAGTGCTCTGCCTGGGTCTCGAACGGTGCCGTCGCGCAGGTCGCAGTCGCCTACATGACGGCCGACTACGGCGATGGCTTCTTCGACAGCGACGGCTGCACCAACGGTCTGGGCATCATCGTCCCGCTCGACCTGCCTGGCATCTCGAAAGGCAAAGCGCTCGACAAGATCGGTCAGCGTTCCCTGCCGCAGGGTGAAATCTACTTCGACAACGTCAAGGTCCCGCGTCGCTTCGTCATCGGCGACCAGGCGGGTTACCACGGCAGTTTCGCGTCGGTCTGGTCCTATGGCGGTACGCACATGGCGCAGGTGTTCACCGGCGTCGCGCGCTCGGCGTTCGAGCTGGCGCTGAAGTACTGCAACGAACGCAAGCAGGGCGGCGCGCTGCTCATCGAACACCAGATGACGCGCATGCGCCTGGGCGAAATGCTGCGCCGGGTCGAGATGGCACGCGCAATCGCGCGGCGCTCGCTGGCCTTCGCCCGGCAGTCGCCGCAGACCCACCCCTACGTGACTGCCATCGGCAAGGTCGCCGTCACCGAGGAAGCCGCCCGCGTGGTCGAAGAAGCCCTGCGCCTGTTCGGTGGCGTCGGCACCACGCGCGAGTACCCCATCGAGAAGCTCTACCGCGATACCAGCGCAGCGCTGATCGAGGACGGCGAGAACCGCGTGCTGACCATGCGGCTTGGCGCGCTGTCCCAACTGCTCTATGCCGACGGCTGGACGCAGAACTGACACCCAACCGCAATCCCAGCAATCGCTGAATTCATTACATCAGGAGAAACACAATGGCGAAGTACCCCGTCGTCGTCTACGGCGCAAGCGGCTATACCGGCATGCTGATCATGGACTGGCTGATCGACCAGCAGATTCCATTCACCGCCGTGGCACGCAGCGCCAAGCGCGTGCAGGAAATGATGGCGCAGCGTGTCGTGCGCCTGGAGTCCGCGACCTACGAGATCATCGAGGCCGAACACAATGTCGAAGCCCTGACCAAGGTGTTCAAGGGCGCGAAGGTCGTGTGCAACACGGTTGGCCCGTTCGTCAACTTCGGGCTGACAACGGTCGAGGCGGCGCTCAAGGCGGGATGCCATCACATCGACACGACCGGCGAACAGGGTTACATCCGCTCGGTGCGTGACCAGTTCGGTGAGCTGTACCGCCAGGCAGGTCTGCTGGTCTCTCCGTCGCTTGCCTACATGTACACGTTCTCCGAGATTGCGGCCGAGCTCGCACTGGAAACGCAGGGGATCGATGTCCTCGAAACCGCGGCGATCTGCCGCGGCCCCCGCGGCGGCGCATCAGGCGTGACCGTGGGCTCCACAGCCTCGATCTTCGAGCTGTATCGCTCCGAGCAGTGCTACCTGTGGGAGAACAAGCTGGTGCCACACGCCTTTGGCACGACCTTCAACGTCGTCGATCCAAACTTCGTGCAGACGGTGTTTGCGCTGCCCTGGGGCGGCACTTCTCTGCCCGTGTACTTCGAGAACGATCCGCGCGTACGCAGCTGCACATCGATGGTCGGCTTCTACGACAACGACGTGATGAAGATGGTGCACGCGCTCGGAGCGAAGTGGGACGCCGAGTACAAGCAGCTTCCCAAGGATCAGCAGGACGCCGTGCTGAAGGGAATCGTTGAATCGACAACGCCGTCGATGCCGCCCCGTGAGCGGACAACGACCCAGCGCACCCTCGACTTTGCGATCGGCCGCGGACAGCTCGGCGCCGTGCGCGCGACAGTGCATGGCATTACCTCCTACATCTCCACCGGAGCCGTGCAGACCGCCGCCGTCATGAAGCTGCTCGACAACGACACTGCCAAGGTGGGCTTCGCATCCGGTTCCAGGGCCTTCGGTCACCGCTACCTGCTTGGTTTCCTCGAACAGCGTGGCCTCGCCCGCGCGACCGTGACTTCGCTCTGATCGACGCTACAGGAGAGTTCCATGGCCATCATCGACTTCTATGACCGCGGCTGGAGCATCAATCCAGACGGTATCGCCTACATCCAGGGCGAGCGTTCGTACACGTTCAGCGAGGTCGGCGAACTCTCTTGCCGCATCGCGCACAAGCTGCTCGCCCTGGGTCTGCCCAAGGAAACCAAGGGCGCGGTCTGGGCTGCGAACGACGTGACGGCATGGGCCTGCACCCTGGGGCTATGGCGCGCCAACATGACGTGGCTGCCGGTCAACGCGCGCAACTCGGCGGAGGAGAACCAGTACATTCTCGATGCCTTCGATTGCGAGGTGATGTTCTACCAGAGCTACTTCGCAGATATCATCGCGCAACTGCGTCCGCAGCTTCCCAAGATCAAACGCTGGATCTGCATCGACGCCGAAGGCGTTGACACACCGTCATTGGACGCGTGGATTGCCGGCCAGCCGCCGACGAAGCCGGAAGTGAGCTACAGCATGGATGACGTCATCATGCTGTCGCCCACCGGCGGCACCACCGGCAAGCCCAAGGGCGTGATGAACACGCACCGCAGCACGCAGACGTTCATCGCGCATTTCATGCTGGCCTGCGCCTATCGCGATGGCGAGAAGCCGGTGAACCTGGCCGCAGCACCGATGACGCATACCGCCGGACTGCTTGCCGTGCCGTGCACCGCGCAGGGCGGCACCGTGGTGGTGGTCGCCAAGCCCGATCCGGCTTTGATGCTGGGTGCCGTCGCCCAGCACAAGGTGACGGAGTTCTTCCTGCCGCCGACGGTGATCTACAAGCTGCTGGAAATTCCCGGCATCGAGAAGGTCGACTTCTCTTCGGTGAAGTACCTGATGTACGGCGCCGCCCCGATGTCGGTCGGGAAGCTGAAGAAGGCGATCGAACTGTGGGGCCCGATCATGGCCGGCGGCTACGGTCAGACCGAAGCGCCGGCGGGCATCGCCAATCTGCGCCCTGACGAGCACTGCGTCGACGGCAAGCTTGCGAGCGACGAGCGCCTGGCTTCAGTCGGCCGGCCGAATCCGCTGATCCGTGTCGAGTTGATGAACGACGCCAACGAGATTGTTCCGCGCGGCCAGACCGGTGAGATCTGCGTGCGCGGCGACCTGGTGATGAAGGGCTACTACAAGCAGCCCGACAAGACCGCCGAAGCCATCATCGATGGCTGGCTGCACACCGGTGACGTGGGCCACATCGACGCCGAAGGCTATCTGCACATCACCGACCGCAAGAAGGACATGATCATCAGCGGCGGCTTCAACGTCTATCCGAGCGAAGTCGAACAGGTGATCTGGAGTCACCCGGCCGTGCAGGACTGCGCCGTGATCGGCGTACCGGACGAGAAGTGGGGAGAAGCAGTCAAGGCAGTGGTCGAGCTCAACCCCGGTCATCTCGTCAGCGCAGAGCTGATCATTGCCCTGTGCAAGGAAAAGCTCGGCAGCGTTATGGCGCCCAAGACGGTCGACTTCGTCGACACGCTGCCGCGCAGCCCGGTGGGCAAGGTGCTGAAGAAAGATCTGCGTCAGAAGTACTGGGACAACCTGGATCGCAAGATCTGAACCCCGCCCCCGACCAAGGCTGAAATCTCATGAGCAAGCTGGAAACCCGTTTTCCCCAGAAGCGCGTCCTCATCACCGGCGCGACGACAGGCTTTGGCGAGGCGCTCGCCTACGCCTTCGCGGAGCGCGGATGGAAGGTGGCCATCACCGGCCGCAAGCTGGACGCGGTGAAGCGTACTGCGGAGGAAGCGACCCGGCGCGGCGGCAACGGCATGGGCATGCAGCTGGAAGTGCGCGAGAAGCCGCAGTGGGAAGGTGTCCGCCAGACCCTTCACGACGCCTGGGGCGGCATCGACATCCTCGTCAACAACGCCGGCGTCGCCGACGCCAACAAGCTGGTCGACATGTCGGATGACGACTGGGAGAGCCTGCTGTCGACCAATCTCGATGGCGTGATCAACGGCTGCCGCACGTATGCGCCGGACATGTTGAAGCAGAAGTCCGGCTACATCCTCAACGTCGCCTCGATCGCCGGCCTGCTGGCGATGCCGGAGATGGCGAACTACAGCGTCAGCAAAGCCGGTGTGATCGCGCTGTCTGAAACCCTGTTCACGGAGCTGTCCGGCGCCAATGTCGGCGTCACCGTGCTCTGCCCTTCGGGATTCAAGTCCAGCCTTCTCGACAATGCGGCGCGCGACGGACGCGATGCCTCCGCAACCAGCTCCATGGCGCGCACCGTCCAGAAAGACATGGACAAGGGCACCCATACGTCAGAGAGCGTGGCGGCCTTTGCGATCAGGGAAATGGAGAAAGGATCGCTCTATTCGATTCCGCAACCGTTGTACCGCTTGGCCTGGGCCGCGAAACGAATCGCACCGAATCGCTTCTACAAGACGGTCGGCTGGCTGTATCGCAAGCAGCTCGGCCCCTTCGCAAATTGAAGAACGATGCGCGTGATCCGGCCATGACTCTTCCAATGAAACCCGCATCGGCATTTGACGGCGCATCGCAACCGGCGCCGTGTCACGACTTTGCGATCCAGTCCGCACACAGCTGGAGCGCACTGCTGCTCGGCAAGCTGCTTTGGCTGATTGTGCGTCCGATCCTCCGCCGCATCAGCGATCTCGCTTTGGTCCGTCGTCGCATGCAGCGGCTCGATCACGGCGCACCATTCTCGGATGCACACTCGGTTCATCTGGGAGGGATAAAGGTCCACACAACCGAGTGCGAACATCCGCGTCGTGTCGTGCTGTACCTGCACGGCGGCGGCTTCTTCATGCGGCCGACCCGTGCGCATGTCGGTTTCCTGAAAAGCCTGTGTGATGAGCTTTCTGCGGTGGGCGTGCTGCCGGCCTATAGATTAAGTCCTGAATGCCCGTTTCCGAAGGGACTCGATGACTGCGCCACAACCTACGAAGCGCTGCTGGCACGTGGCGTTCCCGCTTCGGCCATCGTCGTTGCCGGTGAATCGGCGGGGGGAACATTGACGCTCTCCCTCCTCATGCGCCTTCGAGATGAGGGATTGGCCTTGCCGGCGTGCGCGGTTTTGATTTCGCCTGGAACGGACTTGGCCGGCATCGGCCTGCATGCGTCCTATATAGAGAACGGTGGCCGTGACGCGCTCGTTCCGCCCGAAACCCTGCCACGGATCGTTCTGGCTTATGCAGGCGGCCGCGATCCGACGCATCCGGCCATTTCACCCCTACGCGGGGACTTCTCGAAGTTGCCACCCCTGCATTTCGTCGCCAGCAACACCGAGGTTCTGCGAGACGACAGCGTCCTGGCGGTCCAGAAGGCCCGAAAGTCCGGCGTCGCCGTCGAGCTTTCGCTGTGGGGAGGGCTCATGCATGCCTTCCCACTGTTCCATCGCCTGCCGGAAGCCCGAACTGCACGCGAAGACATCGCCCGCTTCATCCGGACCCACGTCGCCGAGCACGATCTCGAAGGCCTGAGCTTCGCTGACGAGAAGAAATCATGAAACAGCTCAGCGGCCAGGACGCGATGTTCCTCTACTGGGAGAGCGAAGGCGCAGCCATGCACACGGCCATGCTCAGCGTGTATGACCCGTCCACCGCACCCAAGGGCAAGGTCGGCTTCGAAACCGTGCGGGCGCATGTGAAGCGCTGCCTGCCGATTTCCGATGTGTTCCGACAGAAGCTTGCGCCAGTCGCCTTCAACCTTGACCATCCGTACTGGATTCGCGACCAGGACTTCGATCTCGATCGTCACCTGCGCCGGGTCACCCTGACCACGCCGACCTGGGAAGCCTACTGCCAGCTGGTCGCCGATCTGCATGGGCAACCGCTGGACCGCAGCCGGCCGCTGTGGGAAATGATCTACATCGATGGCCTGGATGGCGTGCGCGACTACCCCAAAGGCAGCTTCGCACTGATGACGAAGATCCACCACGCGGCAATCGACGGTGCCACCGGCGCAGCGATCACTGCCGGCCTGCACGATCTCAAAGCCGATGCCCCCGTCAAGTTCATCACCGACCGGTTCGTTGGTGAACCGACCCCATCGGTTTCGGGTCTGCTGTTGCGTAGCGTGCGGAACAACTTGCGCGCACCGGCGCGCATTGCCGGCCCGCTGCGTCGGATGCTGCCGGGACTCGCGCGTAGCCTGAAGCCGGCGCCGGACAGCAACGCAGCCGCACAACGGCGCGGCCCGATGACCCGCTTCAACGGTCGCGTCAGCGCCAGGCGCATCTACGACGCACGCGAGTACGCGCTCAAGGATCTCAGCGCGATCCGAAAAGCGGTGCCCGGCGCCACCGTCAACGACGTGATCCTGGCCATTGCCAGCGGCGGCATCCGCAACTATCTCGAAGCCAAGAACGAATTGCCTGAGCAGTCATTGATCGCGATGGTGCCGGTCAACACGCGCAGTGAAGGCGGCGCAACGGACGGCAATCAGGTCTCGCTGATGATGCTGCCGCTGTGTACCCATGTCGCCGATCCGCTCGATCGCTTACGCGCCATCACCGGGAACACCGCACGCGCCAAGGAAACCGCCAACGCGGTGGGTGCGCGTGAATTGACCGAGCTGAACCAGGCCGCGCCAGCGGCGACGATGGCGCTGTCCTTCAGGCTGGTCACCGCCGCCAATCTTCTCGGCAAGTTGCGCGCATTCAATACGGTGGTGTCGAACGTGCCCGGACCTCAGGTGCCGATCTACCTGCGTGGTGCCCGCATGCTGTCTTGGTCAGGCCTTGGTCCATGCTCGCATGGCCTCGGCTTCGGCTTCCCGGTACTGAGCTACAACGGCAAGGTCAACTTCGCATTCAACGGTTGCGGGGAAGCAGTGCCTGACGTTGACTTCGCGGGTGCTTGCCTGGATCGCGCATTCGAAAGCCTCAGGAACGCAGCGTTGGATGCTTGCGCAGAGACTTTGAAATGACAAGCAAGCATCTCAAGGCGTCATCGACCTTCGGCAGGAAGGTTGCGGTCATCACCGGTGCGGGCTCAGGCATTGGACGCGCACTGGCGCAGCAGCTGGCCGCTGCCGGCGCGCGCCTTGCCTTGTCTGACATCAATCGTGTCGCACTTTCGGAAACCCTGCTGTCGCTGCCCAAAGGCTGCGAAGCACGCGGTTACACCCTGGACGTCGCTGACCGTGCCGCGGTGTTCGCGCATGCCGATCAGGTCGAACGCGATTTCGGCAATCTGCATTATGTGTTCAACAATGCGGGGGCCACGGTTGTCGGCACGGTCGCAAACCTGAGCATCGAGGAAATCGAGTGGCAGTTGGGCATCAATCTCTGGGGCGTGATCTACGGCACCAAGGCATTCCTGCCGCAGATGCTGGCCCAGAAGGAAGGCTGCATCGTCAATATCTCCAGCGTATTCGGGCTGCTGTCATTCCCGACCCAGTCTGCCTACAACATCTCCAAGTTCGGCGTCCGGGGACTGACCGAGTGCCTGTGGAGCGAGCTGGAGGGTACGGGCGTGCGCGCGGTCTGTGTGCATCCCGGCGGCATCCGCACCAGCATCGAAAAAGCGGGGCGTCGCTGCGCGGCTGCCGGAACCGCTGAGGATCGTTTCGCAGGCTTGGCAGAGAAGATGCTGCTGACGCCGCCCGAGGATTGTGCTGCCGACATCCTTGAAGGGATTCGCCGCGGACGCAAACGCATCGTCACCGGCAACAAGTCATCCGTGATGTTCTGGATGTCGCGCTTGCTGCCAAGCTCATACCCGCGTGTGCTGAAACTGATGGCCAACTGACGCAATACCGGAACCACGAATGAAGCCCATATACGTTGTTGGCACTTCCATGACGGTCTTCGGACGTCACCTTGAACGCTCTCTGGACGACCTCGCGCGTGAAGCCGTCGAGATTGCACTGACCGATGCCAACTGCAAACGGCAGGACCTCGGCGCCGTGTATTACGCCGGCATGACCAATGGTCCGCTGCAGGGACAGATCGCGATTCCCGGACAGGTCGTGCTCAGCAAGATCGGGATTGAGGGCATTCCGATCTTCAACATCGAGAACGCCTGCGCTTCCGGCAGCTCGGCGTTTCATCTCGCGGTGCAGAGCCTGCAGGCCGGCACCTGCGACGTTGCGCTGGCGGTCGGCGCAGAGAAGATGAACATTGCCGACAAGGCCAAGGCTTTTGCGCTGTTCGATGCTGGGTGGGATGTCTCGCAGGTCGAGCAGAATGCCGCAACGCTCGAGAAACTCGGCGAAGGCATCGTGGCGCCGGCGGGATCAGAATCTCCGCGTCCCTACAGCACGTTCATGGCGATCTACGCCGCGCTGTGTCGCAACCACATGGCGCGCTGGGGTACCACGCAGCGCCAGATCGCCGCGGTGTCGGCCAAGAACCATGCGCACTCCGTGCACAACCCGTATTCGCAGTTCCGCCAGGCGTTCAGTGTCGAAGAGGTTCTCGCCGCGGCGCCGATCACCTATCCGCTGACGCTGCCGATGTGCGCCCCACTGTCGGACGGCGCCGCAGCGGCGATCGTATGCACGGAGGAAGGCCTGAAGCGGATCGGCGCCAGCAAGCACCGCGCCGTGCGCGTCGCCGCGAGCGTCGTGCGCAGCTACACACGACGCGACATCAGCGAGCCCGACAAGAGCGTGGGCCATCGCGCTGCACTGGCCGCCTATGCGCAATCCGGCCTGGGGCCCTTGGACATGGATGTTGCGGAGGTTCACGACGCTTCGGCGATGGGCGAAATCATTCAAGCCGAGAACCTCGGTCTGGTGCCATTTGGTGGCGGTGGACCTGCAGCTGAGCGCGGCGAGTTCAGCATCGGCGGACGCATCCCGATCAACCCATCCGGCGGACTTGAATCCAAAGGCCATCCGCTCGGCGCAACCGGGCTGGGACAGATCTTCGAGCTGGTCACCCAGTTAAGGGGAGAGGCCGGCGCACGGCAGGTCGCAGGTGCGCGCCATGCCATTCAGGAAAACGGCGGCGGGCTGGTCGGAATCGAGGAAGCCAGCGTGGTCGTCAACATTTTCTCTGGTCGGTAAATCGCGCATAGCGCGCTGACATCGGAGCACTTCGTATGGAATCAAGTTACGCACGCAAACTGTTCGGCACCGCCGCGATCTTCAACGGTGCCGCGGGCCTGCCGATATTGCTTGCGGGAGGTCAGGTGTCGGCGTTGTTTGGCCTCCCACCCCCGGCAAGTCTGCTGTTCAGCCAGATCGCCGGAATGGCAGTGCTGCTTTTCGGGATCGGGTACTGGATGGAAGCACGCAGGCCTGGCGAGAACCGTGCAGTCGTGGCGATCGGCATGATTGGCAAGATTGGAATCTTCGTCATCGCCGCCGGGCATCTGGCGGTCGGCAGCGTCAACTGGGTGCTTCCGGCGCTGGCGGCTGTCGATATCTCGTATGCGTACCTGTTCTTTCGCTACCTGTCCGCGACTAAACAACGCGGAAACCCTCATTGATATCGAACGGCGGCGGTTGATTGCATCGCACGGATGCGCATGTCCATCCGGGATTTGTGCCCTTCAAGTCTTTAATGCATCCCCTCTGAGAGAGAACATGGAAGCACGCCGCCGCGCAGTAACGATCGACAGCCCGACGCATGAAGCAAGCCTGCGCCTGTCGATGAAGCAGAATGGGCAAGAATCATTGCGGGCCTGCGCAATGAGAGGCGGAACACGATTGGCTTCAGAGAAAGACTGCCGCCTGATCGAGGCCCTGACTCACCACGAAGTTCGATATCTGAATTGTCTGGCCGGCGGCATTTCAAACAAGGACATCGCACGTGATCTCGGCGTATCGGAGAACACCGTGAAGTTTCATCTCAAGAACGTGTATTCCAAGCTTGCCGTTCGTACACGGCACGAAGCGCTAAGTACAGCCTATGAGCTCGGTGTGTTGGTACGGGACCAGGCAGGTGTTACAAGCCGTCCCTTCTGACAGCAGCGGCGACGGCAGGGACCCAAGACAGCAACCGATACTGGCGATTCCACTCAGGGGGTTGATACCGCGTGCAAGGACGACAGGCAGGACATCAGGATCAGTCGCGGCTATAGGCCGCACTAGCCGACATCACCGCCTAAACGCGGACGCCAGGCGACGACCGGAAATGGCACTTCTGGACTGTAGCGTCTGTCTCAGATCAGCCCGCAGCGGTCAAACGAACGGAATGATTCCACGCTCCAAAGCGGACATTCCGCGGACCTGATTCTTAAACTGACTGACCTTGACGGTCTCCCAGTGACGCCGAGCAGCCGGCGCACAGAGGCCTTGCTTTGAGAACAGCTCTTCCGCTGCGGCAATGATGCATGCGCGAGTCCGATCCGATCGAGTGCTGCCAACCGCCAGCGAGACACCTGCGACTACGCCGTCCCCACGGCCGACATCTGTAGATGTCCTCGAATCTCGCGACCCCAGGGCGGCGTCGATCATGGCTTCCGTCTACCTTCTGGATTGTTGACACCCATATCCTGCTATGGAACAGTGTGTTCCATAGTTGCGCGGCCATTCCAGTTGGGCGGCCCTCATGTCATTCCCCGGCACCCTCGGAGGCTCAGCCATGCTTCTCGACATCTTGCGTCTTGCAGTAGCGTTCGGCGGTATCGCCCTGATCGTGTGGTTCTGGTACTGGCTCATGGAATCGTTCGGCACGTTCTGACGACCCGACGATGCCCATGTTCCGGGGAACTGTGCGTGGCTAGCTCGGGCATAGGGCACGCGCTCGCTGTGGAACGCAGTTGTGCACTGGTGGCCTCTGCTCTGTCCGACGGTGTGCGTCAGGGCGCTCGATTGATCTCAGGAGAGCAACGAAGCTTCGGAATGAACCCAGGCAGGACAATCATCAACGTTCCGTACCCTACGCTGCATGCTGACTGGTCTCTGAGAACACTGACGTGCGGTGTCGCCCTGCAGTGCGCTCCGTCGAAGGATCGAGTTGCGGAATATGCGCTTCAGGAACTCTCCGCGCGTGAGCGCCGGGCTCTGACAGTCGTTGAAGGCGAAGTAGCGTTGGGTTGGGTGGCCACGCGGTGGCCGGGCCTGATGCCCGAGATTCGCCGCCATCTTCCGGCGATGGACTGTGCAGATGCGGATCTCGACGCACCCAAAATGATCGACCGCGCGCGCAGCCTTGCCAGTTCGGGACAGCTGATCGAGTGTCACCCGATACTTGGTCATCTCCCAATCGGGGCACCAGTTCGGCAAGGACTTCTGGCCGCCGTGCGCCGGATGTACGGACAGATGCCATGGTCATCGAAGCGTCCGCTCTCGAAGGCACCGCACACCATTCCAGTTGCTGGCCAGGGTGGCGTAAAGAATCCGAATCTTCCGCCACCAAGCCGACCAGACGACGAAGATCCGGAGATTCGTGCGGATCAGCGCGTCGGTGTTCCGTACCCCGAATGGAATGCCTGGAGCGGGAAGTTCCTGCGAGACCATGTTGCGGTTCTGGAGAGAAAGCTACCGCTCAAATCCAGCATGGCCCGCATGGCGACCGCCGACCTGAGCCGATACTTTGAAGAACACACTCATCGGATCATGAAGACCCGGCTTGAAGACGGCTCGGATCTCGACATCGATCGCTACATCGAGCACTACGTCGATTCGACCATTGGTGCAGCCTCGGATGGACGGGTGTTCCGGGATTTGCTTCCTGATGCCCGGGACGTCGCGACGGCGCTGCTTCTGGACGGCAGCTCATCGCTGGGAGCGCATCAGGGACGGATCTTCCAGCTCGAACTCAACTGTGCGGATGCCCTGTGCCAGGCCATGTCACGTGCACGCGAGCGCCATGGGCTCTTTATCTTCAGTGGCAATACCCGACACCGTGTCGAGGTGACCTGCCTCAAGGACTTCGACGACCGGAGAACCGCCATTCCCAGCGGGATGGGGATCGCCACCGGGGGCTACACGCGCCTGGGCGCGCCTATACGTCACCTCACCAGCCGTCTTCTTGCACAGCCTTCAGAGAGGCGCCTGCTGATCGTCATCGGCGATGGACTGATGTCGGATGAGGGCTACGAAGGCAAGTACGCCTGGGCTGATGTCGCACATGCCGTTGAGGAGGCGGAAGAGGCGGGGGTCTCGATCTACTACATCGGCGTGGGACCTACGCGGATCGATCCGTTGCCCGAAGTGTTCGGGGCGCGGAGAGCAAAGCGAATCCGTCGTGTGGAAGAGCTTCCCCACGTGCTCGCGCACGTCCATCGCGAACTCGTCGCCGCATAACAACCAATAAGGAGAACCATGGGCGCTGCTTTTTACCATTCGAACGGGAACGAGGCTCTGCTCTTCAAGCGTGCCTATGAGCAACGGTTGCCCGTCATGCTCACCGGCCCGACCGGCTGCGGTAAGACGCGCTTCGTCGAGCACATGGGAGCAATTCTCGGTCGCCCGGTCGCCACGATCAGCTGCCATGACGATCTGACCAGCTCCGATCTTGTCGGGCGGTTCATGGTGACGGGGGGTGATGTCATCTGGAATGACGGACCACTCACACGGGCCGTGAAGGATGGCGCGATCTGTTACCTCGACGAGGTCGTCGAAGCCCGGCACGACTCTCTGGCAATCCTGCACTCGCTGACCGACCACCGGCGCACGCTGTACCTCGACCGCGCGGGTGAAGTTGTCGAGGCTCCAACCAACTTCATGCTGGTGTGCTCCTACAACCCGGCATACCGCAGCTCCCTCAAGGAGCTGAAGCCATCGTTCCGCCAGCGCTTCATCACGGTCGCGATGACCTATCTACCGCCCGACGCCGAAGCCGAAGTGCTGGTCTCCGAGTCGGGTATCGACATCGCGATCGCAAAGCGGCTGGTGAAAGTCGCTACCGGCATCCGAGGCGCTGACGACGTTTTCCATTTTGAACCGCCTTCTACCAGGACGCTCGTCACCGCGGCAAAGCTGATCGCCGCGGGCGCGACTCCGATGGAAGCGGCAGAGGTTTGCATCCTGGCGCCTTTGAGCAGCGACGGCGCAGTCACCGATGGTCTCCGCGAACTCGCAGCCGCGAGCCTGCTTGGGGCCGACACTTCAACAGCACAGAGATAAGGAGGCGCGCTCGTGAAAGACCAGCCTATCAGCCAAGGAGATCGTCGCCGGCATCGCGCGGTGATCATCTTTCAGATCGTGATGTACGGATATCTGCTCACGATGTTCTTGATCCAGATGTACATGTACTCGCAGCGGGACTGGTAAGGGAGATTCGACATGAGCAACGCAATCAGCATCGGACCCAGCTCAGCTCTGGATGATCACCACGAGATCAGCCGCAAGGCTCAGTGGCAGGCGGATGTCTGGATGATATGGGGCACGGTCTTCATGGGGACGGCGATCCTGGGACTCATCGGTCTGCCCTTGTTTGCCTACGGGCTGATGCTCCAGATGAAGGCAGCCAAGAGCGGCCTGAGTGTTCGGCCGGTCATCGTGACCCTGATCGGGTATCTGGTGATCATCGACGCTGCTTTGAACAGCTTCGGGTGGTCGCTGGACATGATCGCAAACCACACGTTGCTGGCCAGAGTATTCCTGCAGGGATGGGGCAATTTGTTCGACGCCGGATACTACTGGCACTACAACGAACTGTGGATTGGCGGTGCGACCGCGCCAGGTGAAAAGGCTTGGGAAATTGCACTTCTACCGATCGTGTTCTGCATGCGTATGGCAGCCGGCATTGCCTTCCTGCAGATGAAGCGCTGGGGCCACCAGTGGCTCGTTATTACCTGCTGGTTCGGTGTCGTGATCTGGACGGGCTACGTCGCCAACATGACGATCTTTGCCGACCTGCGGTATTCCGGCGTCGTCTTTCCTGTGATCGGCTGGTGGTTGTACGACATCTTCTACATCACGCCATTCCTGGCGATCCCGTACCTCCATACCGTAAACCGCGAAATCTTTTCCGACTAGTGCGGCGGTCAATTGCTGACCCTGCTGAGGAGAATCATCATGAGCAATTCAACATCTCAAGGTTTGCCGCCAGGCACGACGCCCCTGAATGCAAACCTCCACAAGTGGCTGCAACGCGGTCTTTTCGTTTGCTTGACGGCCCTGGTCATCGAAGGGGCACTGACATTTCCGCTGATCGCGATTTGGTACGGATGGCCGCAACTCTCGCTGCAAGAGATCTGCTCCGAGTTCGAGCGCCATCGCTTCTCGGATCCGACCCGAGAGTGCATCTATCCCTATCCGTTGTTCGGGAAGGCAGAAGGTGCGGGTCAGACCACTGCTCAGGACAGATGGGGGGTCCAGCCCAGGCCGCTATACAAGACGGTCGAATTCCGTCAGTTCGTGCGGAATGTTGAGGAGCGACGCGCTCGCGCGGCTGAAACTCAATCCGCGCCGCAATCCGGTGCACCGGCGGAAGCTGAACCGACGCTTGCGCCGGAGGCTGACCAGACACCCACCATTCCTGCTGAGTGATGGTGATGCCGAAAACCGTGCTTGTTACCGGAGCCTGCGGAAACATCGGTGCCCGTACGGTTCGACATCTCACGTCGAAAGGACACGAGGTCGTCGCAGTTGACCTTCGAAACCCGAAGACCGAGACCATTGCATCCAGCTTTGGGAAGGGGGTCCGCATGGTTTGGGGGAACATCTGCGACGCACAACTCTGGAGCCGAGCGCTGGAGGGCGTGGACGCCGTTGTGCACCTGGCGGCCATCATTCCGCCGGCGACTGACCGCAATCCCACGCTGACGGTAGCAGTCAATCAGACCGCGACGCGCGATCTGATCAACCAGATGGAGGCGTCCGCGACGGCGCGTCGGATGGTCTTCGCCTCAAGCATGGTCGTCGCTGGTCACGAACAGCATCTGCGGACTCCACCGCTCCGCGCGGATGAGGCGCCAAAAGCCACCGATCTCTACGGAAGGACCAAGCTTGCTTGCGAGCAGTACCTTACGGGAAGTTCGCTTCAATGGAGCATCCTCAGAATCGCTGTGTGCCCACCGAGCGATGTGGCCCTCGGCGATGCCAGCAATTTCGAGGCGATCTTCGACACCAGTGCGACGGGCCGCGTTGAAGTGGTTCACAACGACGACGCGGCATTGGCGTTCGCAAACGCAGTCGATTGTGATGCGGCGATTGGCAAGACTCTGTATGTGGGTGGCGGGGATCGTTGCCGTACCACCGCGCTGGAGTTCTACAACAGAGTGTTCACCGCAATGGGCTTGGGGCCGCTTGTTACGGCCGATGTCTTACGGCCGGGTGTCCCGTACTTCTTTGGCGACTGGGTGGACACGAAGGAAAGTCAGGCGTTGCTCTCCTTTCAGCGATTCGGCCTTGACGAGATACTCGACGAGTTGAAGACAAATGCCGGTTGGAAGCGCTGGCTTCTCCAATTAGGCAGGCCGGTTGTGCGGCAGATGCTGAAAAGACGGTCACCGCATCTGGCGGTTCGATAAGCGGCAGCGGTGCCAGCCGCGCAGGATTCAGGAAAACCAGCGCCGGAGAATCAACCGGGTGTACTCGGACATCGTTAGCCAGAATGTCCGAAGCTCGACCGAGCTCAGCAGCGTCTCTGCCAGGCCGAACGGCATCGCGGTGATGTTTGGGCCTCGCGCGTACTCAAGATGCCAGGAGCCAGCGTGGATTGTCAGACCCCTCGCTTCTCCCTTCTTCATGTAGGCATGCGCACCCGGGAGCAGGACGGTCGGGTCGATCTGATCGGTTTCCAGGTCGTAGGAGACAATCCTTCCTGCGAGCAGCACCTTGTGGACTTCCAGGAAGTTGTAGCGTCCGGAGAATCCCTGAGTGCCGCATGGACTCCCGAAGATCAGCAGGTACTCGGTGAAGCCGACGTACAGGAACGTCAGCTTCCCGAGGATCCCGCCAGCCTTGCTCCCTAGCCACCGTCGACGGCGCCGACCCACGAGGCCTGGATACTCAGAAGCGAGCCGCTCGATCAGTGCATCAAATAGCGCGAGCCCTTCAAGCTTGCGTGCAATGACTTCGTTGCAGACACGCTCAAGGACTATCGGGTCGAACTTGTAGCCCATGCCCGTAGATCAGAAGATCTTCTGCAGCGCGGAGGCCGCAGACATCTCGCCTTTGAGTCGGACTTTACCAGTGGTGAATGCCACCATCGGCTTAAGTTCCTTGCTCAACAGCTTCGAGAACGTCTCGACCGACACGGTAATCGTTGCATCGGCGGGGCCGTCCTCGGTGGTAACCACCGGCGGCGTCGCGGTACCGTCAATGTGCATGATGCGATCGTCCATCACGAATCGCAGCTTTTTCCCGAATGCATTTAGAGTTGCAACGCGCTCGGCAATCGTCTTCACCGCGTCTTCGAAAGAAGCCATTTCTCGCTCTCCTGAGTGTTAGGTGGGGGACACCGTCTTCGCCGATCAGCCAAAGACGCGACGGCCGGTGATGATGGGAAGGTCCAGGAAGGTCTTGATGCCGGGCGCGGCGGCGCACACTGGGATGACTGCGTGGACGGCATGCATCGCAGTGGCGATGCTCCCTTGCTCGACCTCGTCTTCGCCGCGGTTAGCGATGCGGGTTTCGAGCACCATGGACGGCAATCCCTCGACGGTGACCGTCCAGCCTCGGCCCTGTGGCCACTCGGGTGCTAGGTCCGGTCGCAGCCGGGTGATGTGCTCCACGGTCATCGCGGGCTTGCCGTTGATGATCGCGGTGTAACCGAACCGTTGCGCCGCGATCGTGCCAGCCTTGACATGCCCAGCCGGAATGTCGAAGTCGAACGGTGTTACAGCGACTTCTCGGTGATACTGGAAATCTTCGATCTCCGCACCCAATCCCTTTGCGACCAGCATGAGCGGTGCTGCGAACGTGGGCTTGAGCGCGTCTGCCTCGTCCATGATCGATGGTTCACCAGGCAGAAGCCCGAACCCCATGATGTCGAACAGCACCCCGGGGTTGTTGTATGTCGTGTAGTCCATGATCTCCTGGACGCGGAGCGAATCGATCCGCTTGAAGATCGGGGAAACGGTGAGTGGCAGGACCTCGGCTGCCCATCCAGGTTCAATGCCTGTCGCGTGGAAGGAGGTTTTGCCCTTCGCGCACGCTTCTTCCAATCGATCGACGACCTCCTGGTTCATTGCTGCCGGATAGATCATCGCGGTCACAGCGGTCGAAACCACGTTCTTGCCGGACGCCAGCAGCAGGCAAATGTCATCCAATGCGCCGTAAGGATTCATCTCGCCAATCGCCATGTAGAGCACGCAATCGGCTTCCATTGCGAGGATCTCTTCGACGTTGGAAGTGGCCCTGATGCCGATCGGCACGGTACCGCAGATCTCGCCGATATCCTGGCCGGCCTTGGTCTCGCTATAGACGTAGGCCCCAACCAGTTCTAGTTCGGGGTGGTCGTGCACTGCCATTGCAGCGTGTCGCCCCACTACGCCCGTTGCCCACTGAATGACGCGCAGCATGTCGATCTTCTCCTCGATTGGGTGGATTGGCATCGGCTGGCTTGCCATCCATCTATGGAACACACTGTTCCATAGTAGTGAGATTCTGTGTCGCCCACAATCCCGCTGCCCGCGCTCGAAATGGCCTCCACAAGAGGGATGGCGGACGAGCCCAATTGGCGCGCCAGATAGCTGGAGATGGCCATTCGCTGCCATGCCAGGAATGGCTGGATGCAATGGGAAATGCCCAGCGGGTTGGTGGTATCGTTTGCGCCTATGCAAACCAATTTCGCAAACGCCAACGACCCTCGGGCCGTACGCTCTCGTGCGGCCCTCCATAGCGCACTGCTGACGTTGCTGGAAACGACACCATACGACCAGATCTCGATCCGGGACATCGCAGCGGCTTCCGGTGTGGGGTACACCACAGTGTTCCGGCACTACTCAACGAAGGAAGCCCTGTTTGAAGCGGTTGCTCAGGACGCCGTGCTATCGGTGTTCCGGCTGTCCCTGCCGATCGTCCAATCCCAGGACATGCTCTCGGGATCTGCTGCGCTCTTTTCGTACATCAAGTCGCATTCCAAGCTCTGGACCACCCTTCTGACCGGCGGCGCTGCTGCGTCAATCCGAGAGCAGTTCCTGAAGTCTGCCAGGGCGGTGGCGCGCTCGATGGGTCCGGAGGACGGATGGATGCCGCCTGACTTGGGCGTCATTCTGATCGTCACTGGGACGATCGAGATGATTTCGTGGTGGCTTCAGCAGAAGAAGCCGCTATCGATTGAACAAATATCCAGCATTCACGTCCGCGTGGTTGTGACCCCGGCCATTGCCGCGAGCAACACCAGGCCTCCGAGCCCCAAGGCGTCGAAGGTCAAGAGTCCGGCGGGTTCACCCAGCAAGCGCAAGCGCTAGCTGGGTGTCCGATTACTCCCACCGATACCCGAGCTGTACACCGATCATGCGGGGCTCCGAGTAGATCGAACTGCGGACGTAGGTAAACGTCCACTGGTTGCTGTTGCCGATTCTGTACAGCTCATCGGTCAGGTTGGTGCCGTAGACCTGTAAATCCAATGCGGATCCGAAGATATTGCTCCACCGGAAACTGCCGTTGAGCAGGCCCTGGGCATCGAGCCATGCGCCGGGCTCCTCCGAGGGCAGGGTGTTTGTCGACGTGTACTGTTTGTCGTACCACGCATACGTCAACGCTGCTTCGACGCTGCCCCACTTGGGATCGATCGGGAACAGGTATCGACCTGACACACTGAAGGTGTGCTCGGGAGTCTGCTGGAACGGAACGCAGCTCAGTTCAGCGGTATCACCAATCGCAACCTCCTCCCCTGAACAATCGACCTGTCCGGTCACACCGGCGACTTCCAGAGTGAACTCCTTGTACTCAGCCTGCGTGTATGCATACGTTAATTGCAGCGTCGCGCCATCAAACGGCTGCAGCGTCGCCTCGGCTTCGAAGCCGTAGAGCTGCGCCTTACCCGCATTGATCGTTGCCGAGCCGACCTGAGGCAGGAGGCTCGGTCGGTTCGGATCCGAGTAAGCATCAATGGACGCCTTCTGCAGGTTGTCGTAGTCGGTGAAGTAGATTGCCGTGTTCAAACGCACCGGCATATCACCGATCTCAAAGTCAGCCTTCTGGCCGATCTCGTAGTTCAGGACGAACTCGGAATCGTAGGTGTAATGATCCGGGTTGACCGAGATGACTGAGATACCGCCCGTCTTGTACCCGCGGCTGATTTTTCCGTACACCATGTTGGTGTGGAACTGGTAGTCCAGACCGATCGTGTACGTCAGAGCTTGATCTTTGAGGCTCGCGTCGTGCGGATTGTCGACAGTCGTGATGATGCCTCCGGCGACCTGCGTGAGTCGCGCGAAACCCTTGGTCTCATCGAACGTGTAACGAGCGCCGGCGGTCAAGTTCAGCCCAGACAGGGAATCTGCGACATCCCCCAGATCGTATGTGCCCTGCAAAAATGGCGCGTAGGACGTCTTGGTCTGATCGTAGTCCTGAGTGATGCGCTCGACGAAGAGAGCATACGCATCGGAAACTCCTTCGGCCTCGGTCTTTTCGTAGTAGCCGCCGATCACGTAGGTGAGAGAGCCATCGAGGCCCTTGCCTTGGACCTGGAGCTCCTCGGTGATCGTGCTGAGATCCGCCTGGAACTGATCATCGGCGTTCGCATAGTCGATAAACCGGCCGCGGGATCCGTCCATATCCCAGCGGTATGAATGCTTGAAGGTCGAGTAGCTGGCGATGTTGCGCAGCGTCAGGTCTTCATCGATTTCGTAGCTGAAATGATCGATGACGCCACCGGTGTCGAGGATGTCGTTCGGGTCGGCACTCAGATGTACCTGACGGACGCCACGTGCGCGCTGTTGTTCGATCAGGTTCTCGCCGCAGTTCAGCGACTGAGCGGACAGATTCAGCAACAAGCACCCTGGTCCGACACCCAGCGGATCCGGGATCGGCGGGATCAGCCCCAGGCCGATTGCACCCAGAATGCCGCGATTCAAGCCGGTTCGGTTGATGTCTTCGAGGACGTTGCCCGTGCCGTGATCCCGACTACGGGTCATGTAGCCCAGCAGATAGTTCTCTGTGGCTTCGGTCGGTCGCCAGGTGAGGCTGGCGCGGCCCGTCCAGAAGTGCTTGCTGTCGTAGTCCTTGCCGGACTCGATGTCGCGCGTAAAACCTTCGCGATCGAAGTATTTGTAGCCCGCACGGAAGAGAAGCTTGTCATCGACGATGGGCGTATTGAGAACCGCTTCGTACCCCTGGCCCTCATAACTCGTCGATTCAGCGCGCAGCGAGGCTGAAAACTCGTTCGTCGGACGTGCAGGCTCCAAGAGCAAGGCGCCGCCTGTCGTGTTGCGACCGAAGAGAGTGCCCTGTGAGCCCTTGAGCACCTGGAGGTTCTGCAGGTCGAAGAACTTGCCTGGGCCGCCTTGGTTGTTCGCGACCAGATCCGACGGTAGTGGCGTTTCGGCAAGGTAGATGATCACACCCGGCGCAGCGCCGAACTGGGCGCCCTGACCGCGAATGGCCGGCGTTTCAGTGTTTCGCATCTGGCTGTTGGTGCCGATGACCAGCGACGGCACCTTGCCCTGAAGGTTCTGAACGCTGCTGACGCCTTCACGCTGAAGGTCATCGGAGCTCATGGCCGAAATCGTGACCGGTACGTCCTGCATGCTTTCCGAAACGCGACGGGCCGTGACGACGATCTCCTCGATGGAACGACGTGCAGCCTTCACCTCCGTTACCGGTTCAGCGGGCTCGTCACGGCTTTCCACCGGGATCGTTGGCAACGTCTCAGCAGCTTGCTCCGGCGGACGTGGTTCTTCAGGCGCACTCGCGGTACCGCCGGACGGGACTGCAGGAGCACCGCCTCCCTCTGCCGTTGGTGAACTCGGCGCTGGGGCGGCCGAGTCGGACTGCGGTGAGGCGGGATTTTCCTGCTCTGACGACAGTTCGTCGAGCATTTGATCCAGATTGAGCTCGTCAGTCGATTGGGCCCACGCCCCAAAGCTCAGTAGCCCACCAGATACGGCGCCAATACTCGTTGTCAGCGCCAGAGCGATCTTCTTCATCCTGTCCCCCAAAACTCGTAGTCGTTGACCATTCCCAAGAGGAGGCAAAGGCGTCGATCGCCAGGCATCCGCCTTTCATAATGACCAGCTTCTATGGAATACTGTGTTCCGTAGTCGAGAGAACGTAAATCGCGGAACACCAGCTTGTCAACAGTGGTGTTCAGTAATGAATGGCGCGTCAAGAAAGTGATTGTTGCCAGTCAGACGTCGTTGTTCGCGAACTCCATCTGCATGCGCATGAAACCGACCGGATCATTGCGGATACCAGCAACGCATCCCCCGTCGCAGAGAATGTCCACTCCCGTGAGGTACCCGAGTCGCGCATCCGCGCAATAAGCAAGCAGCTGCGCAATTTCGGTCACTCGCCCGTATCGCTTGATTGCGCAGAACTCCATTAATCGATCGGTCCCAGCTTTCGCGTTCATTCCCATTTCGGTATCGAACGACCCGGGTGACACGGAAAGGACGCGCAAGCCACTCTCCGCAAAGCGCTTGGCGTCCGCTTCGACGTACCACTTCACGAAGTTCTTCGAGATGCAGTACGCGAAACCGGCCCGGACACTCGATGGAAACCACCTGGTGCGAGAAAAGAGCTTCTGAAGGAAACGTTCTGGATCACTGCCGGACAGCCGATACGCGCGCCGCGGAAGCAGCAAGGGGTGAACCATGTACCCGCCCGTCGATCCGATATCAATCAGGCATCCGCCGGGGGCCATCCGCGGAAGAAATGCATTGTGAACATGGACGGTTCCCAAGGCGTTTATCCGTAGAATCTCCTTCGGATCTCCATTGAGTGGAGCAACCCCGGCGGCATTGATCACCACGGAAATCGGGCCAATCCGAGTGGCGGCATCGGCCATATCCTCTACCGATGTGCGCTCTGAAACATCGCATGGAAGTTCATGAGCAATGACCCCGGCATTCGAGAGGTGGGCTACAGCCTTACTGAGCCTGCCGGCCGATCTTCCAGAGATAACGACTTGATAGTCCTTCCCCAGGATCTTGGCTGTCTCCAGCCCCATTCCGCTTCCACCGCCCGTGATGACGCATACCGACTTCATGTTGGCACCTTGGCAATGGAAGTTGTGCACCATGGTCGGGCCCCGGAGCAGCTCGGCTTTTATGTATGGAATATAGTGTTCCATAGATTGCACTAATCGCAATGACAGCACCATTGCGGAGCGAGTCCTAGGTTGGCCCGCCGCAAAGCGGACGCTGGCGACCGGCTACTTCTTGCACCCAGCCGCCCTTGCCTACCGCCGCTAGGCGCTGGGATTCGATGGGATGGATCCTGAGGAACCCGGCAGGCCTTCATACCATCCAGAGACGCTGCTCAAGATCTACAGGTACGGATACCTGAATCGCATCCAGTCCAGCTGCAGCCTGGAGCGGGAAATTCAACGCAACGTCGAGTTGATCTGGCTGACCGGCCGTCTGAACCCTGACTTCAGGACCATCGCCAATTTCCGCAAGGACAATGGCCTGGCAATCCGCAAGGTCTGCAGCCGCCGACCCAGCCCTCGTCGTTGCGGGCAATCTTGCGTTCGCCAAACCTTTGACGACGACTTACTGCAACATCGTCGTCGGAACCACAGGAAGCACCACGCTGGACGGATGCTCGCCGTTGCTGTGGACAGTCAAGAGCCCCAAAGGTCCGGCAAGCAGCTGCGGGAGTGGCGGCAATCCACGCGGGAAGTCACCCGGTCCGATGGAGATGCGCAGCCGGTGCCCAGCCTTGATCAGCGCACTGGTCGGGAAAACCTCGACGAGTACCGGGACGGGTTCGTTTGCCTGGACGTTCGCCGCAGTCGCCTGGATGTAGGTCAGCCAAGGTTGGATCAGCTGGCCGTTCAGGGTTCGAGAGCGGGAGCGATCGACAGCGCGTGTCGACAACATCTGCAGGCCGGTGGTGAGAGGCGTCACCGTGTTCCCGCTGACGTCATCGACCCGCACGGAAACCGTTGCGTCGTTCGCAGTGGTGGAGATCCACAGCTCGGCGGCGATGGGGCCATTGATATACACGTCCTGATCCATCGGTGCCGTTTCGTATTTCACGTCGAGCGTTTCCACCAGAGCGTTGTCGCTGAAGCAGGGTAACGGCACGCTTCCAAGCAGACCCGCACTCCACTGCACCGTGCTCGCAGAGCAGATGCCGTTGACCGGATACTGCAAGGTGGTACGACTCGCTTCGTCGTTCGCCGGCGCATCGGCACTGAGGCTTTGATCGTCGCGCAGGTACAGGCGCTTCGCCGATGCCTCTGGATGAGGCCAATCGGATGCGGTGACGTAACGCCCCAATCCGGACACGTACTGGGTGACATTGGGGATCTGGTCTGCGCCGGAATCGATTCCGCGCAGGTACTGATCAAACCACTGCAGGGCGATGCGGTCGAAGTTCGGGACGCCGTCGGCAGGCAGCCCGCTGCCGATCGTCGTGTGGGTCCAGGGCCCTATCAGCAACTTGGCCGGTGCGTTGTGCTTGATGGCTTCGTACAGCAATGGCTCGCCGCGCTGAAAGATGTCCTGCAAGCCACCGATGATGAATGTCGGCACTCGAATGTTGTGGGCCTGCTCGATGGTCGACCGGCTGCTCCAGAATTCGTTGTCATAGACCGTGTCGCTGTTGCCCGTAACCGCATTGAGCAACAGCGGGACTTCCGCGCTGGTTACGGCGTGCCACAGCTGATTCAGCGTGATCGGGATGCCGGTCGCCGGATCCACCAGCGTTTGAGGATTGAGGACGCTGCCGCCCATGACCAGAAGAAACCAGGCAGGAATGAAACTGACGCTGGTCTGACCGCCGGTGAAGACGATGTCGCGATAGGCATCGGCCATCGGCACCTTCAGGAAGGCCGCCTTCACGTTTGGATGCTGCTTGGCGGCGGCAAACGCAGCCGTAATGCCAAGCAAGGATTCTCCGTAGACGCCAATGCTGCCGTTGCAGAATGGCTGCGCCACCACCCAGTCGAGTATCGGCAGATCGTCGCCCTGCTCGATTGCACCGAACATATCCCAATTGCCCTCGGACGAACCTGTGCCACGCACATCCACAATGACTTGTGCGTACCCCTGGCGGCCGAGAAAGCCGGTGAGCGGCGTGTTGCCCGGCAGGTTTTTGTCGTAGCCGGTCAACCCCACGATGGTCGGCAGTGGTTGATCCACGCTCACGCCATTGGCGTCGGCAGGCAAACTCACTGCCGCCGAGAGCTGCGTACCATCGGGCATCATGATGGTATGCAGCGTGGTGTTCAGCCTCGAGTAGACCTCCACCGGGTTGTACTCCCGCCATTCTCCCTTGGCGTTCGAGCGCAACGGTGTCGACGGTTCCGCGACGACAGCGCGATTGCCGAGCGTGCTCCACGCAGCCACGCCGAACGGGCCTTCGCCTTCACTGTCAGGAGGACTGCTGCTGCCACAGCCAGCCGCGATCGCTGAAACCGCGCCTGCGACCAGTGCGCTTCTCAGGTTCCAGTTCATTGCTGGCTTTCCACGCAGGGAAGCGCGGTGTCCGACAGACGAAATCTCTTGAAGAATGCCCAGGACATCTCCGCACCGCTCGGCGCCTTCGGATCGGTGAACCCTGCCAGTCGTGGATCGTCTGAGCCGCCTGGCCAGTAGTGCTCCATCTCCTCGATACGAACCTGTTCGAGTACCCGGCAGCCGTCGCCGTCCTTGTAGATGTCTACGTGGTACGCGTAGCCGGCATCGGGAGTCACGTCGATGGTTTCGGAGGGCGTCAGAGGAAACGGGGCGCTCAGGCTTCCGGAGGCCACGAGGTTGTTCGTCATCAGCCACTGCTGCACCGCATTCGCACCCAGAGCGGGAGTCGCTGCGGCGTCCTGATCGCCCTGGAAATTGATGACCGGCACGACTCGAGCATGGGAACCCATCGCCTGATAGGCAGCGAGCGCGAGCACTTCGGGACGCACCAGCGACGGACCGAGGGGTTGGCCTAACCCGGCCAGGCCGATCCCATATCCACCACCCTCGGCGACGCCGATCGCAGCGTACAAATCAGGGTACGTGGCGCCCATGATGCTGGTCATCCATCCGCCGGCAGACATGCCAACGATATAGACACGCTCGGGATCGACGTTCCATTCTGCCATCGCCTGTCGCGTCAGGTCGGCAATCGCCTGCGCGTCGCCGACGCCACGCTGCATTTCGAGCGGATCGTAGAAACGCCACGATTGCAGAGGATGCAGGCCGAGCGTGCTGTCGGTCTCGTGATCCGGATACATGACAATGAATCGCTCGCGATCCGCAATCGGATCGAAGAGATTGGCATCGCGCTGCTGCTCTGCGGTCGTGTTCGCCCCGTGCAGCACAACAACCAGCGGCACCGCAGCATGATCCGCGCGTACAGTTCCAGGCACGTAGACCAGACTGCGGTACTGACCGAGGATGCCTGAATAGCGGATCTCGGTCGTTGTGCCTTGCGCAGGGAGATCGTCAGGAGATTCGCTGGTCGAGCAACCGGCCAGTAACAGCAGACCAATGGCCTGCCCCCACGCACTGACCCTCGTCATCGCTGATGCCCGCTCGCGATTGCCATGCATCTCCTCTCTCTAGTATTTTTTTGTACAGGCTGAGGGATCGCTGCAGCACACCCCGCTGCGCCCATCAATAGCGCAGCGGTCTCCCATAGTCCACTGCGCATTGTGTGCCGGCAGCAGCTGGGTTTCCGGACCAGACTTGCGATTTCCGGACAATCAGCGTCGATGGCCGCCGTCCGTTCCGTCTCGCCGGCGCGATGCGCGACCGGCGAGACGGGCTGAGGCTCAGTTCGGCTGATGGAAGCCCCGCGTCGGCGGGACGGCCGCCGGGACGGGGTTGCCGAAGTAGTCGCGTTCGCCGTTTCCGGCGATGACGGCACCGCTGCCGACCGCCGGCGAACTCGGTGCCAGCCCGTAACCGGCGACCGCGGCCAGGCCC
>CAZDPA010000029.1:0-5713 GCA_964507195.1 uncultured Salinisphaerales bacterium
AGGATGTTCGCGCCTTCGACCGTGATCGCTACGGGCGCGGACTTGTACGCCGTCGCCATGAAATTGCGCGGGCCTTGCTGGATTGCCTTGCCGGCCATCACGTCCATGCCGTCGCTGATGATTTTCCGCATCAGTTCGGTCATGTGGTACTTGGCGATCGCGGTGACCACCGACGGCGCGCAGTGATCGACCGCCGAGGCGGTCATGATGCGCATTGCTTCCAGCGTGTACGCATATCCGGCGATGCGGCCGGTGGCTTCCTGCACGCCTTCAAACTTGCCGATCGACACCTTGAACTGGCGGCGGAAGCGGCCGTAGACGCCGGTCGTGCGGTAGGCAGTCTGGCCGGCGGCGGTCGCAAGCGCCGGCAGCGAGATGCCGCGACCCGCGGACAGGCACTCGACCAGCATGCGCCAGCCCTTGCCGGCCATGGCCGGGCCACCGATGATCCAGTCGACCGGAACGAACACGTCGCGACCGTGGATCGTGCCGTTCATGAAGGCTGCGCCCGGATAGTGGCGGCGTCCGATCTGCACGCCCGGATGCCTGGCCGGAATCAGCGCGCAGGTAATGCCGTAGTCGGACTTGCTCTTGTCGCCGAGCAGGCCGTCGGGATCGCGCAGCTTGAACGCGAGGCCGACGACCGTCGCCACCGGGGCCAGCGTGATGTAGCGCTTGGAGAAGTTCAGCTTGATGCCGAGCACCTTCTTGCCGTTGTGCTCGCCATAGCAGACCACGCCGAGATCCGGCATCGCCGTCGCATCCGAACCGACTTCCGGGCCGGTCAGGCCGAAGCACGGAATTTCCTTGCCCGACACCAGACCCGGCAACCACTGATCCTGCTGACCCTTGGTGCCGTAGTGCATCAGCAACTCACCCGGGCCGAGCGAGTTCGGCACCATCACGGTGACCGCCATCGAAATCGACTTCGTCGCCAGCTTGGTGACGACCGCCGACTGCGCATTGGCTGAAAATCCGAGGCCGCCGAATTCCTTCTTGATCAGCATCGCGAGGAATCTGTTCTCGCGGATGTAGGTCCAGACTTCCGGCGGCAGATCCTTGTGCTCGAACTCGATCCGCCAGTCGTCGCACATCTTGCACAGCGTCTCGCACTCGTTGTCGAGAAAGGCCTGCTCCTCGGCGGTCAGCGCGGTGTACTTGAAGTCCAGCAGCTTCTGCCAGTCCGGCCGGCCGCGGAACATCTCGGCTTCCCACCAGGTGTCCCCAGCTTCGAGGGCTTCGCGCTCGGTCGACGACATTTCCGGCAGCACTTTCTTGAACGCGGCGAAGATCGGGCCGGTCAGCACCGCGCGGCGCAGGGGCCGCAGGTTCAGCAGCAGAGCGAGCGCCACGAACAACAGGCCGGCGATGATGAAGGTCGTCGTGCCGATGACACCGCCGAGGTGCAGCGCCAGCAGCAAGATACCCGCCGCCGCAGTCCATACCAGCAAGGACGCGCCGACATAGGCCAGTCCCCAGGCCACTGACAGAGCGATCAGGACGATGCTCAAGGTGATCATGAGATTCTCCGACGTAAGGGAGTCGATAACAGGCGAAGCCTAGTCTAACCCCCGCAAGGACCGATCCCGGCGATTTCCTTGCCCGCAGCGTTCAGCGCGCGGCAACTTCTTATCATGCGGTCCGAATCGCTATCTGCTCATTTTGCCGCTTCGCCCACCGTGAACTGCCGCAGGAAGGCCAGCCGGTCGGCATCTTCTTCAATCAGCTTGCCGACGGGCTTGCCGGCACCATGACCGGCTTTGACGTCGATGCGGATCAGCACTGGCGCGTCGCCGGCCTGCGCGTGCTGCAGCGCCGCTGCGAACTTGAATGAGTGTCCGGGCACGACGCGGTCGTCGTGATCGGCCGTCGTCACCAATGTCGCCGGATATTTCGTTCCCTTGCGGACGTTATGCACGGGTGAATACGGATAGAGGAACTCAAAGCCTTCCCTGGTTTCCGCAGTGCCGTAGTCGCCGGCCCAGGCCCAGCCGATCGTGAACTTGTGATAGCGCAGCATGTCCATCACGCCCACCGCCGGCATGGCAGCGGCGAACAGGCCCGGATGCTGCAGCATCGTCGCGCCGACCAGCAGGCCGCCATTGGACCGGCCGCTGATCGCGAGATGCTGGCTGCGGGTCCAGCCGTTGCTGATCAGGTATTTGCCGGCGGCGGCAAAGTCGTCGAACACATTCTGCTTGCGCGCGAGCGTACCCGCCTCATGCCAGGCGCGGCCGTACTCGCCGCCGCCGCGCAGATTGGCCTGCGCATACACGCCGCCCATTTCCATCCAGACCAGGTTGAAGACCTTGAACTCCGGCATCAGCGATATCTCGAAGCCGCCATAGCCATAGAGGTGGGTCGGATTGTTGTTGTCGCGTTTGAGCCCTTTCCTGTAGCTGATGAACATCGGGATCCGCGTGCCATCCTGGGACGGATAGAACACCTGTTCGGTGACGTAGTCGGCCGGATCGAAGGCCAGCTTGAGCGCCCGCACCGGCGCTGATTTACCGCTGCCCAGATCGACGCGGTAATTGGTCTGCGGTTGCGTGAACGTTGTAAAGCCGTAGAACAGTTCGGAATCGCCGGGTTGCGCGCTGAGCTGCACGCCACCGACTGAGAGATCCGGGATGCTGCCGATGCCGGGCAACGCAATATCGCCGAGCGCCTTGCCGTCGAGATCGAAGCGCAGCAGGCGCGACGTCGCGTCGTGCATGTACAGCGCGACGATGCCATCGCCAGCGAACTGTGCGGACTGCAGGGTGTCGGCCTGCTCCGGGACGATGGTCTTCCAGTTCTCACGCTGCGGCCTGGCGACGTCAATCGCAATGATCCGGCCACGCTCGACACCGAGCGTCGTGCGGAAGTACAGCAGCGTGCCGCGCGAGCCGATCAGGTCGTATTCGGCTTCAAACGGTTCGACCAGCACGCTCGCCGGGGCGTCGAGCTTTGGCGCCTGCGGGTCGGCCAGGTCCTTGAGCACGATGCGGTACTCGCTGGCCGATCCTTTCCAGATCAGGATGACGAGATAGCGGCCGTCGTCGCTGATCTGCGGCTGGAAACCCCACTGCGGCTGCTCCGGCGTTTCAAACACCAGCGTGTCCTGATCCTGCGGGGTGCCGACGCGGTGGTAGTAGAGCTTCTGATTCGCCAGATCATCGAAAGTACCGGCGGCCTGACCCGCGGGCGGGGCCGGATAGCGGGAGTAGAAAAAGCCCTTGCTGTCCTTGGTCCAGGTAATCCCGGAGAATTTGATCCGGGTCAGAATTTCGGCGCTGTCCCTGGCATCGGCGACCTTGCGGACGCGGAATTCGTTCCAGTCGGAGCCGGCGCCGGCGGTGGCATAGGCCAGCCAGCGTCCGTCTGGCGAGACCTTGTAATCGCTCAGTGCGACCGTGCCGTCTGCGGCGAGCAGATTGGGATCCAGCAGCAGCCGCGGCTGTGCACCGGCGCTGGCCTCAACCCACAGTGCCGACTGGTTCTGCAGGCCGTCATTCTTCTGGTAGAAGTACTGGCCGGCGACCTTCTCGATCAGTCCGTAACGCTCGAAATTCCATAGCTCGGTCAACCGCTTGCGTGCCTTCTCGCGGTCCGGCAAGGCGGCCAGCAAGGGCAGGCTGACCGCATTCTGCGCTTCCACCCAGGCGCGCGTCGCGGCGGAGTCGGTGTCCTCCAGCCAGCGGTACGGGTCGGCGACCTTGGTGCCGAAATAGGTGTCGACCACCGGCCCGCGGACGGTCTCCGGGTAGTCGACGGCAGCGACGGTCTGGCTCATCAGCGACAGCCCCACGGTGAGAAGTACCTTGCAGTTCATGTTCGACCTGTCCTTGATCAGGTATGCCGGGCGCAGTAGAGTGCTCGGCCGGGCGCCAATAAGTTACCAATAAGTTAATTGGAATCAGCGGTATTGCGGACAAACTTACGGTGATGCGGATGCAAGTTTCAGGCTTGAGCATCGTACAGATCACCAGACAGTTGAAAGAGGGAAATCCTATGAGTCGGCCGATGAGCAGGTTTGCAAAATCAGTTGCCGTAGCGCTGTTGGCCATTGCCGGTACGTCGGCGCAGGCCAACGACGCGCCGCCGAACTACATCAGCGTCATGGGCAGCTATGCCTTTGTCGACAGCATCCGCGGCACCGACGATGGCCCAGGCTACCATCTGATCTATGGCAGTCCGATGAGCAAGTACTTCAGCCTGGAACTCAACACCCTGTTCCACAGGTCGGATCTTTTCAACAGCAACGACTCGAATTACACCTTCGCTGGTGGTCTGGACGTGCGGTATCTCGCCGGCGCGCCGAGCCTGGGGGCGTTCGTCCTCGGCGGTGTCGGCACGATGTGGGAAGACTTCGTCGGCGATGAAGAAATCTCGCCGTACGCCAATGTCGGCGTCGGCGTGCAATTCGGCTTCGAACGTCTGCAGTTGCGCGCCGAGGGCCGCTACTACGCGGTCTTCAACAACGATACCTATGGCGACGACAATGTCATCTATGACTCCCGCGTCAATGTCGGCCTGAACTATTCCTTTGGCGACGACGAAGACCTCGACAGCGATGGCGACGGTATTCTCGACAGCAACGACGCCTGCCCGAATACCCCGTACGGCGTTGCCGTCGACCCGCGCGGCTGTCCGATGATCGCCCCGATTGCAATCGGCGACAGCGACGGCGACGGCGTACCCGACAACTTCGACCGTTGCCCCGGCACGCCGGCCGGCATGGCGGTCGAGGCCACAGGCTGCCCGGTCGATGAAGACAACGACGGCGTCCTCAACATCAATGACGACTGCCCGCGCACACCGCCGGGCTTCAAGGTCAACGCGCGTGGTTGCGTCGTCGACGAACAGACCGTGATCGTGCTCAAGTCGGTGCACTTCGCCTTCGACTCGGCCGACCTGACACGCGAAGCCCGCGTGCTGCTGGATCGCGTGGTCGAAGGCTTGCGCAACCAGCCCAGCCTGCGCATGGCGATTGCCGGTCACACCGACTCGCTCGGAACCGAGGCCTACAACCAGGCACTGTCGCTGCGCCGCGCAGATTCGGTACGACGCTTCCTGGTGGATCAAGGCATTGGCAGCGATCGCCTGTTGACCGAAGGCTTCGGCGAGCTGCGGCCGATTGCCAACAACGAAACCGAAGAAGGTCGTTCGACCAATCGGCGCGTCGAGTTCCGCGCGCTGAAGAACTGACCCCGCCATTGGCGGGGCTTTTTTGATCCGCTTCTCCCGCTCCCCGCTCATGGGGCGCGAGCGACTGAAGCTCGCGTTGTCCGGGGTGAAGGGGTGAAGCGCACCTTTACAGCAACAGCTTGTCCTTGATCGGCCGCAGCTGCTCCAGCGCATGGCGGTAGCCACGCTCGACAACCTCGTCGATCCTCTTCCAGTCGAACAGGGCGACCCCATCCACCGGCATGCGCAGATAGGCATCTGCACGCGCGGCACGCGCAGCCGTGCCGCTTTCGCTGGTCAGCGTCGCAGTGCGGAAAATGATCGACAGCAGGCGCGGCCTGTCCGGACCACCGCCGAGGCGGAACAGACCTTCAGGGTCGGGACCATCAATGCCGGGTGCGGCAATGCCGCCGGCGGTACTGACATCGGAAGCAATGATCAGACCGCGATCGAATCCCTGCATGATGTCGGTCGGCAGATTGTTGATGACGCCGCCATCGCAGAGCAGGTCACCCTGATAGACCACAGGCGGGGCGACTCCAGG
>CAZDPA010000029.1:5723-7921 GCA_964507195.1 uncultured Salinisphaerales bacterium
CCCGCCATCCTCGTCGCAACCCACAGGTACAGTGGCCCGCGGTCGTGGATCATCGGTCGGCCGCGCGTGAGGTTGGTCGACACGCAGAAGAACGGTTTGCGCAGGTCTTCGATCCGCCGCTCTTCGAAAATCACCTGCAGTCGTTTGACGAACTTGCGCCCGCGGATCAGCGCCACCGTCGGGAAGATGTAGTCGTTGAGCAGGTTGCGGCTGACGAAGGTCTCGCGCGCAATGTGCAGCATCTCGTTATGGTCGTAGCCGCAGGCAATCAGCGCGGAGAAGAACGCGCCCATGCTGGAGCCGCCGACGATATCGACCGGAATCCCCAGCTCATGCAGCGCACGCATCAGGCCGATGTGGGCGAATCCGCGTGCGCCACCACCGCCAAGAACGAGGCCCACACCGCGGCCCGTCAGCTGGCGCGCCATGCTGACGAAGTCGTCGGTCTGTTGCCGCCGCACGAAATAATGGGCGTGCGCGTTTACATGATCCCGCCATGACGAAAGCGCACCGCAACCTTCGCCGTCCGGCCGGATCATCACCAGGTCCACCGGTGCGCGCGCACCACAGGTTCGCAACTCGTCGACAACCGGGCCCGCCACCGGCGAGGTCGTCGCGTCCATGACGATCAGAATGCGGTCGGCCTGACGCATGCAACGCCGCATCCAGGGATCACATTCGGCACTGGCGACGTAGATCAGGTACTTCTGCTCGACCTCGATACGGTTGAGATACTCGAGCACGCGGCGGTTGGCTTCACCGTCATCCAGACGGGTCTGCGCCGCACCGGTGCCCAGTGCGGCATCGATTGCCGCGGCATCGAGTACCGCAGGCGAACAGTACGAAGCCAGCGAGTTGCGCAACTGCTGCGCAACCATCTCGGCATCGACCCCCTGACTGGCCGGGATCACCGCGAAGCAGCGCACCTGGCGCTGGTGCTCGAGACGCTGCGCGCGCTGATTCTTGCGCAGGCGCTGGATGATGACGTGAGTCATTTCCAGCAGCGCCTGCGGATGCTGGCCGATCACCTTGTGCAGATGCACGCTCGGCACCCGCACCAGCAGGCTGTCGCGCACCGCATGGACCGAGGCCGTCGCCGTCTCGCTCGACAGGGCACTGACCTCACCGATGGGTTCGAGCCGCGCGATCATGCCGGCAACCGTGCCATCCGCAAGCACAGCACAGAGGCGCCCGGCGGCAACGATGTAAAGGTGTTCGAGCACAGCGCCACGCTCGATCAGCGTGCGCCCGCTGGGCACTTCGATCATCTCCGCCTGTTCCGCGAGCGCATCGAGCGCCGCCGCGTTCAGGCGCGCAAACAGCGGACAGTCAGCGAGGATTTCGCGGGGTGTCATGGCTTATTGATCCGACCACAATCTACCTGAGCTTGATTCTGGTACCACCGTGCTGCGTGGCCGGATCAATAACAATTCATGCTCTGTTATTGAGGCGGCCTCCACACGTCCCCTCGCGAGCGCCTGTCCCTGCCTTTGAAGTTCACGGAGCCGCCTCAATGCAGTCTAGCAGCCCCCTGATGCAACGCGATGCAAGCGGCTTCCCGGCGTATCCACCTGTCATCGGCGTCAGTAGCCATGCACTTTATACTTCAGGCCGTCCACCTCGTCCTTTGCTGGAGTTTGTCATGTCTCTTTTGCACACCGGCCGGCTAGGGCCGCTGTTGCTGGCCGCCACGGCATTGGTGGCCTGTGCAGCGGTTCCCCTGGTTTTTCCTGCCGCCGAAGTCGAGGCGCTCGCCGACCGCAGCATTGCAGAGATCCGCGGCCTCGCCATGCCCATGCCGCCGCAGCCGCTGCAAAGCATCGATGCACCGCTGCTGGATGCAGCGTCGCTGGAAGTGAACCGGCTGAAGACCCAGATGGCGCGCCGCTTCGTCGATCTCGGCCCATTGCTCGACAGCGGCGCCGTCGGCCTGGGCGCGGATGGCTATATCGCGGTCCACGACGTAGAGGCGGTTCCGCCCGAGGGCCGCAATGCCCTGCGCACGGTGGTCGCCAACGAGAATGCCGACCGCGCAGCGCTGTACCGCGAGATTGCGGTCGCCAACGACCATAAGAAATGGACCGGTGAAATCCGCAGCGTCTTCGCCAACCGCTGGATCGCCCTGGCGAAGCCAGGCTGGTGGTATCAGGATGCCAACAACAGCTGGAAACAGAGGTGAAATACTGACTCTGTGCAAC
>CAZDPA010000029.1:7931-16328 GCA_964507195.1 uncultured Salinisphaerales bacterium
CACACAAAAAAGGCAGCGCGAGCGCTGCCTTTTTTGTGGCCTGAACCTTGATCAACCCGCGACGGCGGGCACCTCGGCATTCGCATCCCAGCCGCAGCTCTGGCCTTCGTTCTGCTTGGCCAGATACTCCATCAGCGGCGCGAAGTACTCGATCAGCGCCGTGCCATCCATCTGCCTGGTGCCGGTCAGCTTCTCCAGGGTTTCCGGCCACGGCCTGCTGGCGCCCTGCGCGAGCATTTCCATGAAGCGCTTGCCGGCTTCCTTGTTGCCGTAGATGTCGCACTCGTGCAGCGGACCTTCGAAACCGGCGGCATCGCACAGCGCCTTCTGGAACTGGAACTGCAGCACGAACGCGAGGAAGTAGCGCGTGTAGGGCGTGTTGCCGGGAATGTGGTACTTGGCGCCCGGATCGAAGTCGTCCGCGGCGCGTGCCAGCGGCGGCGACACGCCCTGGTACTGCTCTCGCAGCTTCCACCAGCCGGCGTTGTACTCCTCGGGCTTGATCTCGCCGCTGAAGACTTTCCAGCGCCACTGATCGACCAGCTTGCCCCAGGGCAGGAAGGTGATCTTGTCGAGTGCGAGCTTCATCTGCGAGTTGATGACGGCCTTCTCGTCGGTCTTCTGCGCCGGCACCAGACCGATCTTGTGCAGATGTTCCGGCGTCAGCGAGAGGGTCACCGTGTCGCCGATCGCCTCGTGGAAGCCGTCGTGCGCTGCGCCCTGGAAGATCGGCGGCAGCGGGTTGTACATCAGGTCGTAGAAAATGTGGCCGAGCTCGTGATGAATCGTCGTCAGCTCGTCCTCGTTCGGCTCGATGCACTGCTTGATGCGCACGTCGCCCTGCATGTTCATGTCCCAGGCGCTGGCGTGGCAGACCACGTCGCGGTCGCGCGGCTTGACCAGCATCGATTTGGCGTAGAACGACTCCGGCAGCGCCGGGAAACCGAGCGAGGTGTAGAAATCCTCGGCGACCCTGGTCATGCGCACGGCCATAGCTGCATCGGCCTGGTGTTCGATTTCGGCGAGGTCCAGCGTCGTCGGCTTGCCCTTGAACTCGGACACCAGCTTCTTGTACTCGCCGTCGCGCTGGGCCTTGAGCGCGGCGGTCACGTCGAGCGAGCCTACGCCCGGATACGGCTCGACCAGCGGATAGATGTTGCTCCACTGCTGCGCCCACATATTGCCGAGCAGGTGTGCCGGAATCATGCCGTTCTTCGGCACCACGGCTTCACCGTACTTGGCGTTGAGCTTGCCGCGCACCGCGCAGTGCAGCGCTTCATACAGCGGAGATACCTGGGTCCACAGGCGTTCGACTTCGGCATCGAAATCCGCCGGTGACATGTCGTAACCGGCGCGCCACATCTCGCCGAGGTTGGCAAAGCCCAATTCCTTGGCGCCGGCATTGGTCAGTTCGGCAAAACGCTGGTAATCCGCACGAATCGGCTTCGCCGTTGCATGCCAGCCGGCCCAGGCCTCGGCACGCACTTCCGGGCTGGCATTCGGATCGTTGACGATCTTCTCGATCTCGCCAAGGCTCAGGCATTCGCCATCGGGCTTGCACCACTTGCCGGAGCCGTAGTTGGCTTCCATCTTTGCCAAAATCTTGGCCAGCTCGGTGCGAGCCTCGGTGGTACCCGGTGCCGGATTGGCGGTCGACAGCTTGAGCAGCAGGATGCCGCGCTCGGTTTCATCCGAGGCGTCGACATTGTTGAAGCGCTTGGATTCCTCGACTTTCCTGCTGAGGTATTCCAGCCATTCTTCGTTGGCCCTCGACGCAATCATCTGGGTGTCGTCGGTGATATAGGTCGCCTGCGCCCATTGCGCCGAGTTCAGATACGGCAGCAGTCGGCGCAGATCGGTGTTGACGCTGGCCATGAAGGCGTCGGCATCGGCCGCTGAAACACTCGCGGCTGGCGCTGCGGCTTGCTGATCCGGCGCAGCGGTTTCGTCCTTCTTGCCGCAGGCGCCAAGTGCAAGCAGCACGGCGGCAATGGTTATCTTCTTGTACATCGGCATCTCCATTCTTGAACCCAGGACGGTCGCGCTAACGCACGCCACCCATCAGTTTCTGGATCGGCTTTGCAGCCAGCAGCAACACCACGCCAAGTACTGCAGCGAGGAAGAAAATCATCATGAAGCGATACGGCGCATGCGCGATATCTTCACCGCCGAGATGGCCGGCAATCAGGCCGGACAACAGATTGCCGAGCGCGGTGCCGGCGAACCAGGTGCCCATCATCTGACTGGTGAAGCGCGGCGGTGCCAGCTTGGTAACCGCCGACAGGCCGATCGGCGACAGGCACAGCTCGCCGAAGGTGTGCAGCATGTAAGTCAGCAGCAGCCACACCGGCAGCACCTTGGTGCCATCGCCACCCTTGACGACAAGGCTGGCAGCGAAGGCGATGACGACGAAGCCCAGGCCCATCTGGATCAGACCGAGGGCGAACTTGACCGGGATCGAGGGTTCCAGATTGCGCCGGCCCAGATTGACCCACAGTGCGGCGAACACCGGCGAGAACAGCACGACGAAGACCGGATTCAGCGACTGATACCAGCTCGCCGGATGCTGGCCGTCGGCAAAGAAACTGCCGAACAGGCTGCGATCGGTGAAATCGCGTGCAAACAGGTTGAAGGTCGAACCGGCGAGCTCGAAGCCGAGGAAGAAGATTGCGGCGCCGAGGAACAACACGACAATGACGATCGTGCGCTTGAACTCTTCGGCGCTCAGCTTGCCGAAGACGAACACATAGCCGAAGAAGTAGATGGCGATCGCAACCATCGCCATGCCGGTGTACTCGCCGAGCGTCACCGGATTCAGCGGAATCCAGCCTTGCAGGGCTGCGGCGACCACGACGACGAGGAGCGCGCCACCGACACCGAGCATCAGCTTGGCGCGCGTGCGCTCGACCGGATCCGTCGTGGCGGGCATGGCGGATTCCGCCGGCAGCGTGTCGCGCCAGACCCAGAACTGGATCAGGCCAAGCACCATCAGCACGGCGGCGACGACGAAGCCGGCCTGCCAGGACACCTTCTCGCCGATCGTGCCGACCAGCAGCGGTGCCATCATGCCGCCGATGTTGATGCCCATGTAGAAGATCAGAAAACCGGCATCGCGTTCGCCGCTCGGCCGGTCGCGGTAAAGCTGGCCGACCATCGCGCTGATGTTGGGCTTGAGCAGGCCGACGCCGAGCACGATGACGACCAGTCCGAGGAAGAACACCGTCGTGTTGCCGCCGGCGAGCATCAGGTTGCCGAGGGAGATGATCGCACCGCCCAGCAGCACCGCGTTGCGCTGCCCGATCAGGCGGTCGGCAATCCAGCCGCCCGGCAGCGCGAACAGATAGACGCAGCCCAGATAGAGACCGTAGATCGCGGTCGCATCCTTGTCGCCGATGCCCAGACCACCATCCGCAATGGCCGCAGTCATGAACAACACCAGCAGGGCGCGCATGCCGTAGAAGGTGAAGCGCTCCCACATCTCGGTGAAGAACAGCGTGGCCAATCCACGCGGATGACCGAACCAGGTTTTTTCGCTCATGTGTCAATCAGTTCCCAAGTCAGTGCAGCACTATGCCCGCCGCATGCGAATAGCCGCATGGGGGGATACCCCTATTGGTACAGCCGTGCCGCAAGCACCCACACACCGTACAGGGCAAAGCCAAGCAATCCCAGCAGTACCGTCGCCGCGAGCATGCTGCGCCGCGGCGACGGGGTCGCTTGCGCCCGTGGCGGACTTAACTGATCGAGATGCTCGCCCAGCAGCTTTGCATTGCGTCGATTGGCCTTGAACGCAACGTCTGCCATATCGCCGACCACCGGCACAAAGCCTATCAGCGCATCCAGCACGATATTGCCGGCCATGCGCGCCAGCACGGTCGGCGGCGCACCCACGCGGGCGCCTTCGAGCAGGAACCAGCCGCCGACGGCGAAGCCGACCACGTCTCCGAGCACGGGGACCAGACCAATCAGTGCGTCGAGGCCAAAGCTGAAACGGGTACCAGGAATCCGGATCGCAGAGTCGAGCAGGCGCGACAGCTGATCCGTCCGCCGCCGCACTTCGGCAGCGATCCGGGCGGAATCCTGGGCATTGGGTGAGGGCCCTGTCGGCATACTGGCGAACCTCCTGCGTTACACTTTTGTCATTGGATCAGATCAGCATCGGGCGTGCAGAACGCCTTGATCGGGACCCAGTTGACCCTTTTGTCGATCACGAAGCCGCGCCCACGCGTGGCCGTGATGTACTTTGGAACCCTATGCGCCCCTTCTTGAATCGGATCCTGTATGAACTGGTCTGGTGGTTATTCAGACCGTTCAATCGCTTGATCCGTTATAGCTGCGCACCCAGCCCACTGATCGAGGGTCTCAAGCTCGACCCGACGCGGCCCATCGTCTATGTGCTGGCCACCCGCTCCTGGGTCGATTACTTCGTGCTCGACCGGATCTGCAAAGATCTCGGGCTGCCGGCGCCGAACCGCACCGGCTCGAACTTTCCGACCCTGGATCGAGCCGGTGTCGTCTACATGCCGGCCCTGCTCGAAGCCCGGGTCCACAACACCGAACTGCTGCAGCTGATCGAAACCGGCGTGGCGACGCAGTCCTTCGACGCCCAGATCGTACCGGTATCGATCTTCTGGGGTCGCAATCCCGGCTCGGAAACCAGCTGGTTCAAACTGATCTTCGCCGACAGCGTCCAGGCCGGCCGCGTGCGCAAGTTCTTCATCATGCTCGCGCACAGCCAGAACGTCTTCGCCAACTTCGGCCTGCCGCTGGGCTTTCGCGAGGCGATGGACAAGGGGCCGAACGCGACGACCGCCATCCGCAAGCTGACGCGCGCCCTGCACTTCCACTTTCTGCGCGCGCGCACCGCCGTATTGGGTCCGACGCTGCTGCGGCGCAATGTCGTCATCAATTCGCTGCTCGCCGCGCCCGGTGTGCAGGCAGCGGTCGAGAAGGAATTCGAGACGCCGGGCAGCAAGTCGACCAGCATCGAAAGCGCGCGCACCTACGCGCGCAAATGCGCCGAGGAGATCGCCGCCGACTACTCGACCGCTAGTATCCGTTTCGTCGAACGCCTGCTCAGCGTCATCGTCTTCAAGCGTGTGTTCACCGGTATCGATATTCGCGGCCTTGATCGTGTGCGCGAATGGGCGCAGCACTATGAAATCGTCTACATGCCGGCACATCGGTCGCATGCCGACTATCTGCTGCTGTCGTATTCGCTGTATCGCGCCGGCCTGGTGCCGCCGCACATCGCCGCCGGCGTCAACCTCAACTTCTGGCCGGTCGGCAATCTGCTGCGCCGTTGCGGCGCGTTCTACATGCGCCGCAGCTTCTCCGGCGACCGCATCTACACCGCGGTGTTTCGCGCCTATGTCGAATCGCTGATCCAGCGCGGCTACGCGATCGAGTTCTTCCCCGAAGGCGGGCGCAGCCGCACCGGCCGCCTGCTGGCGCCGAAGACCGGCCTGTTGTCGATGGTGATCCAGGCCGGCCTCAAGCAGCGCACGCGCAAGGTGCTGCTGGTACCGGTCTACGTCGGCTACGACCGCTGCTGGGAAGTCGGCAGCTACGCCAAGGAACTGCGCGGTGCGGCGAAGCAGAAGGAATCCGCCGAAGGCCTGCTCAAGGCCGGCAAGATCCTCAACAAGTCCTACGGCAAGGCCTACATCAACTTCGGCGAGCCGACTGTGCTGCAGGACTATGCCGATCAGCACATGCCGGACTGGCGCGATCATTTCTCTGCGGCGAGCGACAGCACGCCGGACAACTACAAGCGCTTCGTCGCCGATCTGGCGCTGGAGAACTCACGCCGCATCAACGAAGCCGCGATCGCCAATCCGACCGGCCTCGCCGCAATCGCGATGCTGTCGGCACCGGAGCGCGTGGTCTCACAGGACGAGCTGGTCGAGCAGATCGGCCATCTGGTCTGGCTGCTCAAGGGCAATGCCTACGGCGAGCACCAGTACATTCCGGAAGTGGCGCCGCGAACCATCCTCGAATTCAGCGCGCCGATCGCACGCCTCCGCCGCATGTCGCATGAGTGGGGCGATCTCTATGGTGTCAGCTCGCGCGACGCCGTTGCGCTGACCTACAACCGCAACAACATCCAGCATCTGTTCGCGGTGCCATCGGTCATCGCCAACCTGTTCCGTACGCGCCTGCTGCTCAGCGACGAAGCGCTGATCACCGGCGTGCGCGCGCTGTATCCGTTCCTGCGCACCGAATACTTCCTGCGCTGGAACGCCGAAGAGACGGAACGCGTCACGCGGCGCTGGATCGAGGTGATGCTGCAGCTTGGCCTGCTGACCCGCGAAGGCGATCGCCTCAAGCGCCCGGATGCCGGCCAGGCCGCGTATTCGACGCTGGCGATGCTCGGCCGCGTACTCGGCGAAACCCTGGAGCGCTATTGCATGACCGCGCTGCTGCTGGCCGACGAGCGCCGCAACCAAGTCAACCTCAACCGCGAGCGCTTCGAGAACGACTGCCGCCTGCTGGCCGAGCGCATGGCCATCCTGACCGGCCGCGACGCCCCCGAGTTCTTCGACAAAACCCTGTTCCGCGGCTATCTCAATACGCTGATCGAGATGGGCCTGGTGACGGTCGACGGCGAGCAGAGCCTGATCGTCGACGCCCGCATCGAGAAAATCGCCGAGCGCTCGCAGGAACTGCTGTCGGACGCCTCGCGGCAGATGCTGCTGCAGCTGCTGTCGCGGCGAAAGCTGCCAGAATCGGCGCCTCCGCCACCAGCGTCCGGCCCCGGGCAGACCACCACCGGCAGGGATGGTTCAAACCCATCCTGAGCCGGCCCTGAACCGCTGAATACCTCGTTACTGCAGCATTTTCGGCGCACGCTATAATCGCCGCGCCGGGGCATTTAGCCCCTTTTTTAGTCTCCCCGGGGAAGCATGAACAAGACCTTTCGTTTGACCGCAACCGCACTGGCTGTCGCCATGCTTGCAGCTTGCCAGCCGAAGCAAGATGACGCCGCGAGCGCCACGGCTGCGCTGGAATCCGATGCGCAGAAGTTCGGCTACGCCATTGGCGTGGATCTGGGCAAGTCGCTGCAGCCGGTGAAGCAGGACGTGGATATCGCTGCGCTCAAGGCCGGCATCGACGACGCGTTCTCCGACGCTACGCCGAAGCTCGACGACGCTGCCCGCGAAGCGATCAAGAACACCGTTGCGCAGAAAATGCAGGAACGTCAGAAGGCCGAGCGTGAAGCTCAGTCCGCCACCGCCAAGGAAGCGGGTGACAAGTTCCTCGCCGAGAACGCCAAGAAGGAAGGCGTGAAGACGACCGCGTCGGGCCTGCAGTACGAAGTCCTGACCGAAGGCACTGGCGCGCATCCGACTGCCGAAAGCCGCGTCACCGTGCACTACAAGGGCACGCTGATCAACGGTGAAGAGTTCGACAGCTCCTACTCGCGCGGCCAGCCGGTCACGTTCCCTCTGGCCAACGTGATTCCGGGTTGGACCGAAGGCGTGCAGCTGATGACGGCAGGCGCCAAGTACAAGTTCGTCATTCCGGCCGCTCTGGCCTACGGCGAGCGCGGTGCCGGTGTGAAGATCGGCCCGAACGAAACGCTGATCTTCGAAGTCGAGCTGATCTCGATCGAGAAGGACGAAGCCAAGAAGTAGGCTTTCGCCGCAAGGCAAAAGATCAAAGACGGCCGACGCGCGTCGGCCGTCTTTTTTGTTGCCCCCGGTTCTTTGCGGTCTCTCGATACACCGCGCGCAAGCGCACGGCACTCGAGACGAACGGATTGCGCTTGATGCTGCAGCCCCAGTAAAACTCCGTTCGTCTCGAGTGCCTGCGAAGCAGGTGGATCGAGAGACCGCAACGGGCCTGGAATCTGAACGGATTACCGACTTAAATCTGCCTGCGCCCACAAAAAAGGGCACCCGTCGCGAGTGCCCTTCATTCAGGCAAGAGCCTGAAAACTGCTGAGCGTTACTTCGTGGCCTGCTTCTGCACGTTGGCCGGGTCGAAGTACGCATCCGGGAACGGGATTTCCTTGGTTTCCGGATCCTCGTTGTTCAGCGCCTGGGCCAGATAGCGGTTGTTCTGCAGATCGTAGATCGTCTCGATCGCCACGCCCGGGAACGGCTGGTCGTAGGCCTGGAAGGCATGGGCTTCCTGCCAGCGCCACAGCGAACCGCGACGGTCGTAAAGGTCGACCAGCGCGATCTGCCAGGTGTCCTCGTCGATATAGAAACGGCGCTTGGCGAAGATGTGGGTTGTCGTCGGCTTGACCTCGCCTTCCACAATCCAGACGCGATGCAGCTCGTAGCGTCCGAGATCCTGGTTGATGTGGCTCTTCTTGACGATGTCGGCGACCTTGTACTGGTCGCTGTGGATCCGGTACGAGTTGTACGGGATGAAGACTTCCTTCTTGCC
>CAZDPA010000029.1:16338-30418 GCA_964507195.1 uncultured Salinisphaerales bacterium
CCGACGATCTTCCAGGTGTAGCGGTCGGTCGCGCCGTTGAAGGTGTCGGTCTGGTCGTTGGTGCGCAGACCGTCGGCCCCGGTGCCCGGATTGTCGTAAGCCACGTTCGGTGCGCGACGCAGACGGCGCTGGCCCGGGTTGTACTGCCAGGCGCGGCGCGGCTCCTTCACCTGGTCCATGGTTTCGTGGACGAGGGTGATCGTGCCGGCCAGACGCGGCGGCGTGGTGACGACCTGCAGGAAGTAGATGATGACGTTGTTCAGCGATTCCGGTGTCGCGCCCTTGCGGGTGTACGGGAACATCACGTCTTCGCGCAGCTTGACCAGATTGTAGCTGCCGGACGTCGTGACGGCGGCCTGGCTGTTCCAGCGCTGGCCGCTCTCGCCGCGATAGCGGACCTTGTGGTTCCACACCGGTTCGACGCCGCTCTTCGGAATCGGGAACGGGATGCCCATGATCGCGTTGACCATGGCTTCGCCGCCGCCGCCAAGTTCGGCCTTGATCGCATTGTTGTAGGTTGCCTCGTTGACGAAGTCCGGAAACGCCGCAGTGCGACGCGTCTGGAACACGTTCATCTTGTACGAGTCGGGATACTGGGCAAACATCGCCTTCTGGCCTTCGCTGAGCTTGGCCGCGTACTGCGCCATGTTGGCCTTGGTGATCGTGAACTGCGGCTTGTCGTCCGGGAACGCGTCGCAGTAGCGGGTGCCGATGCCCTTGTAGCACGCCGGCGACTTGGTCAGACCACCATCCCAGGCCGGGATGCTGCCATCGGCATTGCCGGCACGCTCGCCGCCCATCGGCGTCAGCGTGGTTTTCAATTTTGCCGCTTCATCCGCGCTGACTTTTGCGAGGGCAGGAACCGCCGCAAACATCATGGCCAATGCGAGGCACGATGCATATTTCATGGTTTTCTCCTCCACTTTGAAGGACTACCTTAGTGCAGTTTCGAGCTGCAATCCAAGCGTAATTCCTACCTACATGTTAAACCGGCTTGCGCAAGCGAACTCCCGGCGCCCCATCTTCGTAATACGCCGTCAGCGTCGCGTGCTCCTGATAACCCAGGCGCGCATACAATGCGCGCGCGCCTGCGTTGTCGACACGCACTTCGAGACTCATGCCGCGGCGTCCTTCGCGTCGCGCCATTTTCTCCGCCGCCTCGATCAGGCGCCGACCCAGTCCCAGATTACGCTGCCGCGGATCAACCGCGACTGAATAGATCCTCGCCCAACTGCTGTTCCGGCGCAGCAAGAGGATCAATGCCCCTGCAACCAGCCCCCCCACCTCCGCGACCAGCACGCGTGCGCTGTCCGCATCCAGAAAATATCGCACACTCCGGGCCGACATGCGGTCCGAGGTGAAACCCGACTCCAGTGCGAGGATGGCGTTGATATCCCGCCGCCGGCCGGGCCGGACGGTCGCGGCCGGCCCGGCGGTCATGACCGCGTTCGCGCCTCGAGCCGCTGGATGAAGTACTCCATCACCTTGCGGTACAGCGCCTCGCGCAGGACCAGATCCTCGATGCCGTGGTCGATGTTCGGGTTGTCGTTGACCTCGATGACCTTGACGACCTTGCCGAACTGCTTGAGATCGACGCCATACAGGCCGCTGCCGACCGCACGCGCCGCCTGCACGCCGATGTTGATGACGGCCTTGGGTACGAGATCCAGCGGCACGGTTTCGTGGTTGCCCTCGACCTTGGCGCCTGTAGCGCCACGCATGACCACCTGCCAGTGGTCCTTGGCCATGAAATAGCGGCAGGCGTACAGCGGCTCGCCGTTGAGCACACCGACGCGCCAGTCGTAGTCGGTCGGCTCGAAGCTCTGGCCGATGATCAGATCCGAGCGCTCCAGCATGTCGCTGGCCTTGTCGCGCAGCTCGGCGGCGGTCTCGACCTTGATCACACCCCTGGAAAACTGCGAATCCGGCTGCTTGAGCACACAAGGGAAACCCAGCTCGTAGGCGGCCTGCTTGAGGTTGCGCGAGTGGATCAGCACGGTCTTGGGCTGCGGAATCCGGTGCCGCTCCATGAGCTGCGCGAGGAACACCTTGTTCGCGGCGCGCAGAATCGACACCGGGTCATCGACGACGACCAGACCTTCGCGTGCCGCCCGGCGTGCAAAACGATAGGTATGGTGATTGACCGCCGTGGTTTCGCGGATGAACAGCGCATCGAACTCGGCGACATGGCCGTAATCGCTCTTGTCGAGGAATTCGACTTCGAAGCCGAGATCCTCGGCCGCGCGCTCGAACAGCTTGAGCGCGCGCGCATTCGACGGCGGCTCCTTTTCCTCGTCATTGACCAGAATTGCGAGGTCGTAGCGCGCCGATTCCTGCCGGCGGCGCGGACTGCGCTTGCGCGAAAGATAGTCGCGCGCGGCTTCATACATCAGCTCCAGGTGCGACGGCGGCACTTCACCCAGCGCAATCGGACCCACTGAATCGACCCGCCACTCATCGCCTCGATAGACGAACTTGACCTGCAGCAGCGGCGACGGGAACAGATTGAACAGTGCACGCGCCAGGCGCTCATGGCGCTTGGCGAGGCTGCGGCCGAAGTACACGTTCATCACGTACTCGCCGGAGCCGATGCGTGCCAGCGATTGCTGGATCAGTTCCTCAATTTCCTCGTTGAGGATGCGGTGCGAGTCGGCAAGCTTGAGATCCTGGATGGTCGTGATGTCGGGCAACGGCTTGTGGCCGCGCGCGCCGGCGAGCAGGGACACGTAGTAGCCGGTCGATTGATATGCGAAGGAACGGCACAGGTTGTAGATGCGCGCCAGCCGCGCACGCGTGTGCAGTTCATGGGTCAGGTAGTCCCACGCGGTCACCACGACAATGCCGGGAATATCGACGGGCCAGTCGGCGGGTTGATCGACAACAATAATGCCGCTCATTGAGCCCCTGAAGGATTCAGCATTTGATGTATGCGGGAAGTTTGGTGCAATCGCTTCCCGGCTCGTTGGCGACCTTGTCGAAGCGCTGCGTCGGCATCGTAGGCAAGCAGCGCGCAAATGTCTAAGGCTCTCCGAATAAGTCAGCCCATCACTCCCCGGAAAGCGGGAAGGTCGACGTCTTCGGCGTTTCCGTGACGGCGCGCTGCTGACAGGCCGGGGGGTGACGACATACTCTTACGGAGCCTTGGGCTTTTCGGGAGGAGAGGACCGGTGATGATCGGATCTGGAGCAGCACGGCGGGCAATGGTCCTCGGTACGGCGCTCATGTCCGCGCTGAGCACAGGGGCGGTCGCCGCACAGCAGCGTGTACTCGACGTGAGCCGGATCAGCGGCGAGGCCGATCTGATCCGTAGCGACCGCGTCGCCAGCCTGCGTCCCTCGGACACTGTGCAGGCCGGAGATGAGGTTCGCACCGGCAACGGCGGTCATCTCGGGCTGCAGCTGTCGCCGGTCGGCCAGATCACGCTGGGACGCAACAGCCGGCTGATCGTTCACAGCATCGAAGCTGTCGATCCTCCCGCACGCATGGGCCTTGCACGGCTGGTGGTCCACAGCGGCAGCGCAAAACTCGACAGTCGTGGCAGCAGCAATCTGCCGCCGGCCGACATCCGCCTCAACGTCGGGACACTGCGTGTCCGCATCTTCGGCGCAGCGGTGTTGATTGATCGCGGCAGCGGCGGCGACGAGGTCTGCCTGCTGGGTGGCGCAGTCGAACTGCAGGGGCCGAGCGGGCCACTGCGGCTCGACGATGTCGGCAGCTGCGTGCGCGGCACCGAATCGGGGGTTGCCGTGCTTGATCCTCACGCTGCCGGGTCCATCACAGCGCGCCTAGCGCTGACCGCATTTCCGGGCGACCCGACAGATGAGGCCTTGCACACCGACGTAGTCGACGACCGTCTCGCATTTGGCTATGCCGCCCCCCCGGGATTGCAGGCCAAAGCCGACGTCACGCCGGCTGCCACCCCCAAGCCCGCGAAGACGGTTGCAGCCGAAGCCGCCCGGTCCGCGCCGCCCGCAGCCGCAGCCACCGATGACACTCCGCGCTTCACCCCTTACACCTCCTCGGCCACCGTCAGCACCGACGGCGAAGTGCGCCTGACGCCTGCCGCCTGGACCATCGTCCTCGCTTCTGTCGCCAACGCCGAGCGGGCGAGCGAGGAAGCTGCGCGCCTGCGCAAGACCGGGATCGACGCGCAGGTGATCGAAGCGCAACGCAACGGTGCGAAAACCTGGCGCATCGTCAGCGGCGCCTATCCGGGCAAGCAGAACGCGCAGGCCGATCTGCGCGATATACGCAAACGCCGCGGCCTCGGCGACGCGTGGCTGACCCAACTGCCGTGAGCCTGCGCACCTCGCCATCTGAAGCCCGGGACACCTGCTACTGAAGCGCCAGCATTGAGCGTCGGCGCAGCCAAGGTATGTCCCTGCGGCAGGTCTAGAATCGAGCGATACAGCAGCTGCAGATCTGCGCTCGAAACCGGAAGCTCCGCATGACCCAGAACCGATTGTCGCGTGCCGTCAACGTGTTTGAACGCCTGCCCACACCCCTGGCGGGTCGCGCGACCTCACTGCTGTTCAACTCCCAAGTGCGCTTTGCCGGTACCGCCGGCCTGCGCTTTGAATCGCTGAGCGCAGAACGCGCCGTGGTGATTGCGAAGAACCGGCGCAAGGTGCAGAACCATATTGGTGGCGTTCACGCGGCGGCGATGGCCTTGCTCGCGGAAACCGCGACCGGCGCAGTGTTCGGCATGAATGTGCCGGACCACGCCTTGCTGCTGCTCAAGACCATGCACATCGACTATCTGCAGCGGGCGCACGGCACGCTACGCGCGGTTGCCACGCTGACGCTGGCAGACCGTCAGCGCATTGCCGGCGAAGAGCGCGGCAGCCTCGTGGTGCCGGTGATCGTCACCGACCAGTCCGGCGCTGAGCCGATCCGCTGCGAAATGACCTGGGCCTGGCTGCCGAAAAAGAAGTCCTGAGCTTTCAGCGGGGGGCCTTCGCAGGCTAGAACAGCCGCTTGCGCTTGAAGTACAGAATCAGGCCGAGGGCGATCACGGCGAGCAGACCGAGTACGCCGTAGTAGCCGTAGTGCCAGCGCAGTTCGGGCATGTTGTCGAAATTCATGCCGTAGACACCGACGATGAAGGTCAACGGGAAAAAGATCGCTGACAACACCGTCAAAGCCTGCATAACCCGATTGGTTTTGTAGGCCACCGCCGCGAAGTGCAGCTGCACCGCGGCTTCGAGATCGCGCTCCAGCCCGCTGGCATGTGCGAGCACACGGGAAACGTGCTCGCTGATGTTGCGATGCCGCACTTCTTCCGTCTGCTTCCAGGCGAAGCGCGTGTTGCGATGCCATGCATCCAGCGCCTCGATCTGGTTCTCGCACAGCGATTCGAGCCGCCGCGCCTCACGCCGGCCGGTCAGCAGATCGCGCCAGTCATGTTCCATGCCACGGGTATCGAGCAGGGTGTCCTGCAGATGGGTCAGGTGCTGGTCCATCGGCGCACGGATGCGCAGATAGCGATCGACCATCGTGTCGACCATCATGAACGCGAGGCGCAATGGCGAGCTGGGGCATTTGAGCCGACCGTCCAGTATGCGTTCGCGCACGCGCAGGATGCTGACATTGTCGACTGCGCGCACCGTGACCAGCATGCGATCGAAGATGAAGAATGCGGCGACGCGGGTTTCGATCGGAAACGGAACATCCTTGGGACCGAATCCTTCAAAAATCAGCATGTCGTATTCGGCCGTGTGGTCGAAGAACGATGGATGCTGCGGGTTCATGCTGTCTTCGACGTGCTGTGGATCGATAGTAACCCCCAGCCTGGCCCCGACCCATTCTGCCCAGGCGCCGGCCTGGCTGCGTTCGAAGTCGGCCCAGACAAAACCGTCTTTCGGCATCGGCGCGTCCGCAGCGAGGCGGCTGACGCCGTGGCCGTTCACGATGTGATAGAGATCCATGTGCAGACATTAGCAGCGTCTGCAACGGCGTACAGCCCGGGCGCCTGGATCGCACACGCCCCGGCTGCCATCTGTACCCTGTTTCCCCCGCCAAGCCGTCATCCAGAGAGCCTCGCTCATGTCCCGCCACTTCAAATCCGTCGATCCCGACGGCCTGCTCGAATACTCGGTGGTGTTTTCCGATCGCGCAGTCAATCACATGTCGAACCTGTTCCAGCAGGCGATGCGCGACATCTCGGCGACGCTCAAGCAGGTCTACAAGGCCGAAGCCGTCGCTATCGTTCCGGGTGGTGGTTCGTTCGGCATGGAATCCATTGCGCGTCAGCTCGCGACCGACCAGCACTGCCTGGTCATCCGCAATGGCTGGTTCAGCTATCGCTGGTCGCAGATTTTCGAGATGGGGCACATTCCGGCGCGCGAGACCGTGCTCAAGGCCTTGCCTGCCGGCGCCGACGCGCAGGCACCGTTCGCGCCACCGGCCATCGAGCTCATCGAGGAAACCATTCATCGCGAAAAACCGGCACTGGTGTTCGCCGCGCATGTCGAAACCGCGTCCGGCATCATCCTGCCCGACGGTTATCTGCAGCGCGTCGCTGCCGCCGTGCATGCGCACGGCGGTCTGTTCGTACTCGACTGCGTGGCTTCCGGTGCAATCTGGGTCGACATGCAGGCCTGCGGCATCGATGTGCTGCTCACCGCACCGCAGAAAGTCTGGAGTTCGACGCCCTGCGCCGCACTGGTGATGCTCAGTGCCGCCGCGCAAGCCCGCGTCGAGCAGAGCCAGAGCAGCAGCTTCGCCGCCGATCTGAAGAAATGGCTGCAGATCATGCAGGCCTATGAGGGCGGTGCGCATGCCTATCACGCGACGATGCCGACGGCTGGCCTGCTGCAGCTGCGGGACATGATGAACGACACGCTCGCCTGCGGGCTTGAAACCCTGCGTAGCGCGCATTGGGAACTCGGCGCAAAGGTCCGCGCGATGCTTGCAAGCCACGGCTACCCGAGTGTTGCCGCGCCGGGTTTCGAAGCGCCCGGCGTCGTCGTGTCGTATACCAGCGACGCCGACGTCAGCAATGGAAAGAAATTCGCCGCGCAGGGGCTGCAGGCCGCGGCGGGTGTCCCGCTGATGTGCGGCGAACCCAAGGACTTCCGCAGCTTCCGCATCGGCCTGTTCGGCCTCGACAAGCTCAAGGATGTCGATGGCACTGTCGCGCGACTTCAGGCGGCCGTCAGCCGGCTTGGCACCTGAGCCATGCGCTGAGGTATTGTCTGTGTCCCTTCCCTGGCTCGTGCAATCGGGCCACAAGCCTGGAGTTGCCCATGAATAAGCTGAGCGGATTGTTCTGCGTGTTTGCTCTTGCCCTGCCTGCTTCTGCGGCACTGGCCGGGGACGATGCCGTAGCCAAGGCGCTCAAGGAGCTCGACGGCAAGCGTGCCACCGTGGTGCTCGCCTCGGGCACCGAACTGACCGGCAAGGTCGCGAATCCGACGGCCGACAGCGTCAAGCTGGTTGAACTCAGCAACAAGGATTTCTACGACGCCGTCGTCGATCTGGATCACGTGCAGGCGGTGGTCTATCGCGCCCGCGGCGAGTGAGTCTCGGCAGCGGGGTCCGCTGCTGACCCAGCGCGAACACGAAGCGCTGCTTGGTGCGCGCGCATCCGGACTGAGCAGCCTTGAGTGCTCGCTCGATCTGGATCGGTCGAAGACACATGTGGATGTTGATGCTGCCGGGTGGCGCTGGAACGGCCGGCAGTTTCCGTTTCCTGCCGCCTGCAAGGACCGCACGATCTATCACTGGGATGGCGTGCAGTTCGAGCCGGTCTCGCGCTACAACGGCGCGCTGATCAAGCTGGTGCCGACCGAGTGGGGCGCGCCGACCTTCGAGATCGACGGCATCAAGATGCTGCCGACGGCGCGCGTCTCACCGTATGCGGATGCCGAACGCAAGGTCGGCCTGATCCAGCCGCGCGGCAAGGTCGTGCTCGACACCTGCGGCGGGCTCGGCTACTTCGCGGCGTGGTGCCTGGACAGCGGCGCACAGCGCGTGATCTCGTACGAGAAAAATCCGGACGTGATCTGGCTGCGCACGCTCAATCCCTGGTCACCGGATCACTCGGGCAGCAACGCCCTGAATCTGGGCAACGCCGATGTCTCCGATCAGATCGTCACGCTCGCCGACGAATCGGTGGACGCCGCACTGCACGATCCGCCGCGCTTCGGCATTGCTGGCGAGCTGTATTCGCAGGCCTTCTACAACCAGCTCGCGCGTGTGCTCAAGCCGCGCGGTCGTCTGTTTCACTACACCGGCACGCCGAACAGGCTGACCAGCCGGCGTGACGTTCCGAATGAAGTGGCGACGCGCCTGCAGCGCGCCGGCTTTTCGACCGAACTCAATGGTGACGGCGTCGTGGCGATCAGGGGCGCACAGCGATCACGCTAGGGTCTGAATAAACTTGGACCAAGGCTGGAACAGATCGGATTCGTCAGGGCAATCCAGTGTGACGCACGCGTGATCAGTTGCGTGATGCCAGCGTGATGTCCGCGCCCTTGCGCTGCGGATCGATCAGAATCTTGGCGTGTTGCTCCGGATTGCCGAGCGCTGCGAATGCAGCTTCGACCCCATCGAGACCGACCGTGCCGGTGACCATGTGCGCACAGCTGACCTTACCTTCGGCAATCAGGTGCAGCGCATCGCGGTACTCGAGCGGCGTGTAGCCGAGCACGAAGCGCATGTCGATTTCCTTGTTGATCGCCATCGACGGCTCGATCGTGTCGGCCTGCATGCAGACGCCGACGACGATCACGCGCGACATCAGCGGCGCGCCTTCGATGATCTTCTGCAGAACACCGGGCACGCCGACGCATTCGAAGACGACCGGGCGCTTGGGCATCAGGCCGAGCTTCTCGCCCATGCGCCAGGCGTGCCACCACGGCAGCGGCAGCTTGCCGAGCTTCTCGCGGGTGCTGACACCGAGCTCCAGCATGTCGGCCAGCTTCACGGTGAAGCCGTACTGCTTCCAGTCGGCATACGGCGAATCCTGCGCCGGGTCGACGACGACATCTGCACCGCAGCGGCGGGCGAGTTCGCGCCGGGCTGCGGAAAAATCACTGGCAACAATGGTCTTCACGCCGTTCGCGCGGAGCATGCAGATCACGCCCAGGCCAACCGGGCCGCAGCCGATGACGATCGCCACATCGCTCTTGCTGATCTCGCTGCGCCGCACCGCGTGCAGCGCGACAGCCATCGGCTCGGTCAGCGCTGACTGATCCGGCGGCAGGCCGTTGGGTACGCGCTCGATCAGTTCTTCCTGCACCAGCACCTGCTCCGCATAGGCACCGGCAGCACGGGCCGACAGGCCAAGCAATTCGATGTCCTTGCCACTGCGCATCAGCGGGACCGCACAGACCTGGGTGCCGGCCTTCAGCTTGCGCGTCGTGCCCGCCCCGTAGTCGAGGATCTCGCCGCAGAACTCGTGGCCGAACACGATCTCCTCGGCCGCGCTCGGGAAATGCGGATAGCCGGCACGCTTCACCAGCTGCGCCATGTGATCGCAGTGATGGCGCAGGTGGAGGTCCGAGCCGCAGATGCCACAACGCAGCACCTTGAGCAGCACCTGGCCCTTGGCCGGTTTGAGCTCAGGACGATCGACGACACGCAATTCAGCGTTCTGACAGACGACGGATTTCATGGGAGCGCACTCTCGGAACGGTTCAGGATCATGGATATTTCGTCGGCACGATGGCCCGCCTTATGGGTCCAGATGCGGCGCCATGCACTCGGCAACCCAGTTCATGAAGACCTGCACCCGTTTCGGCAACTGGCGCCGGTTCGCATAAACCAGTGACACCGGCATCGGTTCGGGCGGGAACTCCGGCAGCAGATCGACAAGCAGGCCCTGGTCGATCAGCGGACGCAGGCTGGCGGCCGGCGCCTGGATGATACCGAGACCGGCGAGGCAGGCTGCCTGATAGGCCTCCGAGTTGTTGACGGTCAGCGCACCGGCCATCGGGATGTTGCGGTAGCCGCCGCGCCCGTCGGGGGCTTCGAAGCCGTCGGATTTCGCACCGAGTGTCGGCACATAGTGAATCAGCTGGTGGCTGGACAGGTCTTCGAGCGTGCGCGGCAGGCCATGCCGCTGCAGGTAGTCGGGACTCGCGACACTGAGAATGCGGAACTTGCCGAGCGGCCGGGCGACGAGCGTGCTGTCGCTCAGGGTGCCGACACGCAGCACGCAGTCGAATCCTTCGCGCACGATGTCGACGCGTCGGTCCGTGCTGCTCAGTTCCAGTTCGATCTGCGGATTGGCACGCATGAACTCCGGCAGGCGCGGCAGGATGAACAGGCGCGCCGCACCACTGGGCATGTCGACCCGCAGGCGCCCGCGCAGCGCCTGCGGTTCCTGCTGGAACAGCGCCTGCAACTCGTCGATGTCTGCGAGCACATCCTTGCAGCGCTCGTAGTAGGTCCGGCCATCCTGGGTCAGTTCGACGCGCCGTGTCGTCCGGTGCAGCAGGCGTGTCCCGAGCAGAGCTTCGAGTTGCTGTACGGCAGTCGATGCGCTGGCTTTCGGCAGACCGAGGGTTTCAGCCGCGCGGGTGAAGCTGCCCAGCTCGGCGATGCGGGCAAACAACTGCATGGCTTCGAGTCGATTCACGGATGATTGTTCCGATTATCCGAACAGACAAATCATATATAGCCACTCTATCCTCTAATTCGATACCAATATAGTGCGTTCAGGGTCGCAAGACCCCACGAACCACAGCGGAGCATCCGATGAGCACCCAGACCCAAACCCCGAACCTCAATCCCATTGTCCTGGTCACCGGCGGCAGCCGCGGCCTCGGCAGGAACGCCGCCCTCAAGCTCGCCGGGAAAGGCAGCGACGTGATCCTCACCTACCGCAGCAATCGCGCCGAAGCCGACGCCGTCGTGAAGCAGATCGAAGCGCTCGGCCGACGCGCCGTCGCGTTGCCGCTTGATGTGGCTGCCAGCAAGACCTTCGCTGCATTTGCCGGACAGGTGCGCGATGCGCTGCAGCAGCACTGGCAACGTGCGCAGTTCGATGCGCTGGTCAACAACGCCGGCATCGGCCTGCGCGCGGCGTTCGACGAAACCAGCGAAGAGCAGTTCGACGAACTGCTGAACATCCAGTTCAAGGGCACGTTCTTTCTGACGCAGAAACTGTTGCCGCTGCTCGCCGACGGCGGCCGCATTCTCAACGTGTCGACCGGCCTGACCCGTTTTGCACTGCCCGGCTACGCCGCGTACGCGTCGATGAAGGGCGCAGTCGAAACCCTGACCAGGTATCTCGCCAAGGAACTCGGGCCACGCGGCATCGCCGTCAATGTCATCGCACCCGGTGCGATCGAAACCGACTTCGGCAACGGCGCGGTTCGCGACAATGCCCAGCTCAACGCCTTCGTTGCCTCGCAGACTGCGCTGGGCCGGGTCGGCCTGCCGGATGACATCGGCGGCGTCATCGCCTCGCTGCTCGCCCCGGAAAATCGCTGGATCAACGCCCAGCGCATCGAGGCGTCGGGAGGCATGTTCCTTTAGGGCATGGATGAACATTTGCGGCTGTTCCTCCGGCGCCGGAAGTGCCAAGGTGCACTTTGGTCAATGATGCCCTCGAGCTGTCCCGGGAGATTCACGTGCGTGCTTCCCTTCGTAGTTCCGTGACGGCTGTTCTGGCGCTGACCTTGCTCAGCGCCTGCGGCGACAGCAAGCCCGTCGGCAGCGGCAGCCCCGGTGGCGGCAGCACCGCGGTATTCGTTGATCGCCAGCGCGCGCAATGCGTGCTGAACAGTCCGTATCTCGCGGTCGGCGAAGGCCTCGATGCGCCGGGCCGGCTCGAAGTGACAGTGCCGGCGGTCGGCACACCGGCCAGCTGCGCGAACAATCAGCAGTTCCGCTTCGGCAGCGGGCTGTACGACATCACCGGTGTCGTCGCCAACACCAGTGGCATGGGCTGGGAAAATCCGGCGCAGGTGTTCGGCGGTCTGCACCAGCGCCAGTACGCACGCGCCTACGCGATCGAGTCGCCCTGCAACGGCAAGCGCGTGATGATGATTGTCGCCGACATTGCGATCATCAACGGCGGGCTGCGCGAGACGCTGCTCGGTGCGATCCAGGCCGATCCGGCGCTGGCGGCCGCGTACAACACCGAGAACCTGATGCTCTCGGCAACGCATACGCACCAGGGCCCGGCCGGCTACTCGCATCACCTCGGTCACAACCTGCTGCATCTGGGCTACGACGACGACACCTTCCAGGCCATCGCTTCCGGCCTGTTCCAGGCGGTGAAGCTTGCGCACGCGAACCTGCTGGCGCATCCGGAGACTTCGCGCATCGGCATCGGCACGGGCGAGTTGCTCAATGCCAGCATCCAGCGCTCGGCGACCGCGTTCGAGATGAACAGCGAGGAGGAACGTCGCGAATTCCTCAATGAGCGTGGCGAAGAGGTGCGCAACAACAAGCGTGCGATACAGCTGAACTTTGTCCGTGGCAACGGCTCGGCGGTCGGCGCGATCAACTGGTTCGGCGTACACGGCACGGTGATCGGCTCCAATCTGCATCTGGTCAGCTCCGATAACAAGGGCTACGCCTCGCTCGGCTTCGAGAAGATCATGAAGACCGACTACCGCGCCGCACCGGGCAGCGACACGTTTGTCGCCGCATTCCCGCAGGCCGATCAGGGCGATGCCTCGCCGAACCTGTTCATCCTCGAGCGCCCGTTCCCCGATCCGACCCGCGGCGGCGGCAGGGACGACTACGAATCCAACGCAATCTCCGGTACCAAGCAGCTCGCGAAAGCGCTTGAACTGTATCGCCGCGATGCCGCGGTGTCGGGTCCGATCGACTACCGTCAGTTCTATGTGAAGTTCGACGATGTCGAAGTCACCGATCCGGTCGTGCTTGCGAGTCTGCAGCATCCGACCGAGTTGGATGCCGCGGTCAAGCGCACCTGCACCGGCGCACTCGGCCCTTCGTTCGGTGCCGGTGCCGAAGACGGCCCGGGACCCGCAGTCGAAGGTGTGAGCTGCGCTTCCGGGCTCGACGTCCTCGCCGCGGCGCGCGCGGATGTGCAGACCCTGCTCAACGTACAACTGCCGACCGGTCTCGCCGGCTTTCCGCCGTATCTGATTCCGGCCAATCTCGTCTCCGCGGTGGCGATGTGCAATCTGAAGTACCTGCCACCGATCCCCGCAGTCGGTGATTTCTCCTGCCATGCCGAGAAACCGGTGCTGCTGCCGGTGGGTGCTGGCGGCAATGCGCCGGCCGAGCCGGCGATCCTGCCGCTGCAGCTGATCCGCATCGGCAATCTCGCGCTGGCCGGCCTGCCATGGGAGGTGCCGACGATGTCGGCGCGACGCCTCCGCAAGACGCTGTACGAAGTGCTCGCCCCGATCGGTATCGACACCATCGTCGTCGCGTCGCTGACGAACGACTTCGTGCACTACCTGCCGACGCGCGAGGAATACGCGTCGCAACAGTACGAAGGCGCGTCCGACATCTTCGGGCCCTGGACGCTGGCTGCCGTGCAGCAGGAAATGCGCAAGCTCGCGATCACGATGCGCGACGATCAGGCCGCGCCCGAAGGTCCGGCGTATCTGGACGGCATACCGATCCTGATTCGCCCACCATACATCGCCGACGATCTGCCGCTGCCGAACGCCTATGGCAGCGTCGTCACCGACGTGCCGGCAACGGCTGCGCCTGGCGATACCGTCAGCGCGAAATTCCAGGCCGGCCATCCGCGCAATGACCTGCGCATCCAGACCAGCTATGTCTACGCTGAGCGTCAGCTCGCCGATGGCAGCTGGGAAGTCGTCGCCGAAGACCGCGATCCGGAGCTGACCTTCACCTGGACGCCGCTGATTCCATCGCTGGTGCCGATCGACGTCCCGGTCACCGGCGGCCTGTCGTCCACCGCAACCGCGACCTGGACGATTCCGCGCAATACGCCGCCCGGCACTTATCGCCTGCGTCATGAAGGCGCCGCGCAGACCCTGGTGCTGCCGCTCGCTGCATACAGCGGCGTGTCGAGTCCGTTTGCCGTGGAAGGTGACGTCAGCGTCTGTCCCTGAGCGTTCATGACCCGTCCTGAAATAGGTTGACACCTATACGGGGCGAAAATTGTAGCTAAAGC
>CAZDPA010000030.1:0-30064 GCA_964507195.1 uncultured Salinisphaerales bacterium
ACAAGGCCGATACGGTCCCTGGCGATGCCGAACTCGGCGGCGCGACTGCGCAGCAGCTTCATTGCCTCGCGACCATCGGCAATCGCCGGTGGGCTGTATTTGTTCATGTCGTCGAGCAGGGCAGGACCCGGCTTGAACAGCGGCGCGAGGATCGCGAACACCTGGCCGGTGAACAGCGCGTCGGACGCGACGGTCTCGCCGAGCCGGTAGCGCAGGATGAACGACGCGATACCTCTGGACGCGAGCCAGCTCGCCACCTGTGTGCCTTCGCTATCAATCGACAGGAAGCGGAACGCCCCGCCGGGCGCGATCAGCACCGCGGTGCCCGTGACCTTGCCGGCATCCGCGGCGAACACTTCCAGTGTCGGCGAGACGACATTCCGGACAATGCGGTCACCCCAGATCGCCTTGGTGTCCTGCTGCACCTGCTTCGAGGATTCCGAGCCCGGCGCGACGCCGGGCCAGATCTTGATCAGCGGACGTTCGGGTGCCGCTGCGGTCTCTGCGGCGGACGCGACGCCGGCGCCGAACAGTGCGCACAGGCAAACTGCCGTGCTGCGAAGAAACGGGATCATCACGTGCTCCTAGAACCGCATGCCGAGCGAGACGCCAAAGAAGCGGAAAGATTCGGTGTACAGCGCATGTCCCGACGTATCCACGCCCGGCGAGCTCGCCGAGCCGAGCAGGTACGGCGCGAACAGGAAGGCCGGATTGCGCTCTTCGGTCAGGTTACGCCCGAACACCGACAGCTCCCAGTCATCGCCGCCGCCACGAATACCGATGCGCGCGCCGATGATCGTGCGGGCGCCGACGTCGGTGCGCGTGTCCGGCGATGCGCTGAAGTGCATCTCCGAGCGATAGACCACGTCTGCATTGACGAAGCCGCGCGTGCCGAACGGCATGTCGAATGAATAGTCCGGCGAGAACGTGACTTTCCACTTCGGCGCGACGACCAGCTGACGGCCACCGATATCCTGCGTGGTTTCCGCATCCGTATCCGGACAAACGTCGCTGACCTGGGTGCACGCGCCGCGATAGCCACCCGGATAGGTCGCCGAGTTGTACAGGAAGCCGGCGTTGAACATCAGGTTTTCCGACAGGAAGCCGAGCAGGTCGAACTCGAAGCCCTTGGTGACGAGCTCCGGAATATTGGTCGGCGTGAAGCTGGCCTGGCCATTGAACACCGATGCCTGGAAATCCTTGATCGTGGTGTGGAAGATCGCAGCGTTGGCGGCGAACAGACCGCCAAACAAGGTCGCCTTCACGCCGAGCTGGTAGTCCATCGGGTATTCCGGCCGCACGACATTGATCTCAGCCGGCGTCGGCAGATTGACGTCCAGTGCAAGTGCGTTGACGCTCGGAATGAGATTGGGCGGTACGAAGACAATCTGCGGCCCCTTGTAGCCGCGCGAGGCGGTGAAGTACGCCATCAGATCATCGGTAAAGTCGAACTGCAGGCCGGCGCGCCACGACACCGCATCGACTTTCTCGCGCCCCAGCAGGTCCTGCGCCTGCGGAATGATGATCGGATCCGGCAGCAGCGAACTTGCGATACCGATATACGACGACGACACCATCTGAACGTCGTCGCGCGTGTAGCGTGCGCCGGCAATCAGTTTCAGCGGATCGGTGATCTGCAACGTGAACTGCGCAAACACTGCAGCGCTCTTGATGTCGGCGGTGTACTGGTTCGGCTGGTACAGGCCGATGACATCGCCAAGACATACGCCAAGCAGCGTGCACAGCGAAATCGGTACCGTGCCCGTTCCCAGCGCAGCCAGCATGTCCGGGCCGATCAGCTGGTCGAGGTCGTTCGGTACGTGCGAATCCGAATAGAACACGCCGGCGACATACTTCAGACGCTCATCCGCCGGTGACGCGATGCGGACTTCCTGGGTGAACACCCGGTTATTGAAGGCATTGGCATTGTTGTAGTAGTTGCCATTCATGCCGTCGACGTCGATCTCGTTGTACTGCGTGTAGCGCCGCATCGCGGTGATCGAGTTGATCGTGTAGTCATTGACCAGCCATTCGAGCTGGCCCGAGTAGCCCCAGGACTTGCCATCGTTGAAGGTCGGATCGTTGTTGCAGACGATGTTGTTGTCCTCGCCGGCAAAAGTGCCATTGCAGCGCGCGATCTCCTGCGGCTCGCCGGTCTCCGGATCGTTGTAGCGCTCGTAGGCGAGATAGATCTGTTCCGAGGTGTACTGCTCCTCGTAATCGGCGATCAGGTTCAGCGTCAGCGACGGTGTGATGTCCCACAGGAAGCGTGCACGCGCACCCTTGATGTTCTGTTCGCTGTCTTCGTTGCGGACCGCGTTGTGGTAGAAGCCGCTGGTGTAGGTCTGGCCGCCATTGATGCGGATCGCCGCGGTGTCGCCGAGCGGAACGTTGACGCTGGCCTGCAGCAGCCGGTAGTCCCACTCCGAACCGAGGTCGCCACGCACGCCGGCCATGAAACGGCTCGGGTCCGGCGCGTTGGTGCTGATGCTGACCACACCCGCCGACGCATTCTTGCCGAACAGCGTGCCCTGCGGACCGCGCAGGATCTCGACGCGGCCGACGTCGAACAGGCTGACCGACGGCGCCTTGCCGAGCACGACGCCATCGACAACCAGCGACACGGCCTGTTCGGCGGTGACGCTGAACGATTCGGTCGAGATGCCGCGAATGCTGATGCGCGTGTCGGCGTTGCCGGGCTGGCCATTCACTTCCAGCGACGGCGCAAGGCGACTCAGATCGGTGATCTGGGTCACGTTGGCCGCTTCCATCTGCTTCTGGTTGACGACCGTGATCGCCACCGGCACGTCCTGCAGACGTTCGACGCGACGTTCGGCGGTGACGACAATCGAATCCAGCTTCGTCGCCTTCGGCCCGCTGGCCTCGGTGACGGCGCCGGCATCGGCTTCGGTGCGTGTCGGCTCGACAGCGATCGTCGGCACGGTTTCCGCGCCCGACGTTTCCGCAGCGTCTGCAGCCGCTGAATCATTCGCTGCGTCGATCGCTGCGGCCGACGCTTCCGGCGCCGCGTCTTCCGCAGTCAGCTCTGGTTCGCTGGGTTCGGCGAAGAACGGTGCATCGGTTGCCGGTTCCATCGTCTCTTCGCTTTCCGCGGCGCTGGTCGCCTCTGACGACGCGTCGATGCCGTCCTGTGCGTAAGCACCATTGGCGGCTGCGGCGAGCAGCAACAGGCTGCCCAGCGCGGCAATCGTCCCAGTTCCCTTGCTCTTCATGATGTTCTTGATCATTGGCTCAGGTCCGGGGCTCAGCGTGCGGCGCAGCTGAAGTTGCTGGCGTCATCGATCGAGCCGGTGCCCTTGTACTTCGCGGTCTGCGGATACGGGCACAGCGGTCGCGAGCGCAAGGGCTCGCCCGGCGGGAAGCCCAGCATGCGGGCGTAGTCGACGGCGTACTTCGACGCGATCACTTCCTTCGGAGCCTCGCCGTTCTCGACCCAGTTCTCGAGCTTGGCGAGCATGTCGAAGTCGTTCGGGCCGGGACCACCGAGGCAGTGCGCCATGCCCGGCGCGAGATAGAAGCGCATGAACTCGTCAGTCTTCTTCGGACCGACCTTGGCGCGTACCTTGTCGTAGTACTCGATCGTACCGAGTGCGGTCAGCGCGGCATCGGCCCAGCCGTGATACAGGATCAGCTTGCCGCCGCTGCGAGCGAACGCGCCGAGATCGGGGCTGGCATTGATGATATGCGCTGCCTTCGTCTCGCCGAGCGCGATGTCCTTCTCATAGTTCATCTTCGACAGATCCCAGCTCGGATCGCCGAACACGATGTAGCGGAAGAATTCGGTCGAGAAGAATGCGTGCTTCGACACCGGCGCGGTGATCCACTCACCCCACTGCACGGATTCGACGCCTGGCGGGAAACCCGGATAGATCGGCTTCTTCTTCGAGTCGACCGGGCCCTGGTAGATCTTCCTGACCAGATCAACCTGGCCAGCGGTCAGGCACTCTGCACTGTCGGCGCCCTTGCACTTCAGCACCGCAGGATCGAACTTGCACTGCCGCGGATCCTCGAGCACCTCGTCCTTGACGCCATCGATGGCGTCGCACTTTTCGAGCACCGCCTTGGTCAGCAGCGCCAGCTTGGTATCCGGCATGCCTTCCTTTGTGGCCGCAACCGCGCGCGCGTTCCAGGCCATGCCGGCCAATGCCTTGGTCCATGGATTCGCCGGCGCGCCGGAGATGATGCCGTCGAAATCGTCCGGGTAACGCTGCGCCGCCTGCAGCGCTTCGCGCCCGCCGTTCGAGCACCCCTGGAAGTACGATTGCTTCGGCGCTGCGCCGTAGTACGCGCTGATCAGCGTCTTTGCCGCGACCGCGGTGTAGTGATTCGAACGATGGCCGTAGTCGAGCAGCTTGTCGGGCGCGTTCAGCGCCCACGACGCGCCGGAATCATTGGTCTCGCCCATGCTCGAACCGACGTGCCCGGTGTCGGTGCCGGCCGACGCGTAGCCGCGTGCGACCGCACCGCCCATGAACAGGTACGGCGACGTGAAGTCTCCACCGTAGCCCGCGTTGCCGGCGCCGATGAACTTGCCGTTCCAGGCGTCCTTCGGTGGCAGCCAGACCTCGATGCGGATGCTCGAGCCCGGATTCGGCGTCAGCGTCGCCTCGATGCGGCAGTACGCAGCCTGCACCGGCAGCGGCGGCACGCCCTTGAGGCCGATATCGATCGTGTCGGGCGGCGCAACGCTGTGCGTCGCAACGACTTTACCGCCTTCAAGCTGCGTACCGATCAAGGCAGCGCAAGGTGACTCCACAGCTACTGCGGTGTTGTCTGCGACGGGCGCTGCGGCCGCCGCCATCGGTCCGGCAGCGAAATGCTTGCTGATGGCATCGAGGCCCGGCGTACCGGCCTTGGCGAGCGCAACACCGCTGGGGCTGATTTCGTAAAGCTGGTCGGCATCGGGCGAGTACGGCTTCCATGCGCCGATGCCCTCGCTCTGCGGTACACCCGATTTCGCAAACGACACCCACAGCGCGCCAAGCCTGGCGGCCGCCGCACGATCAGCATCGCTGATGTCTTCGCCGCTGGCGTCGAGCTGGTTGAACACGAACGGTACATCGGATGCATGCGGCGCACCCTTGAGATCGTCGCGCTTGTCTTCGATCACGTAATTGAAGCGGTACAGGTAAGTCGTCTGGCCGGACTTCGCAGCGCTGGCTGCGATGGTGCGCGCCGGCTCGACGAAATTCAGATCGCTGGCGAAGCTTGCGTCGAAGGCGTCGCGCGAACCATAGGCCGCGATCACCGCATCCTTGTTGTCGCCAAGACGAGCAGCCAGCTCCCGGGTCATCATGCCCATCAGGAAACCGGGCACCGCACCGAGCTCATCGCCATTGGCGCCGATCAGCAACGGCACCTTGGTCTGCTTGCCAGCCGCGAAGCCGGCAGGCACCGTTTGCTTGACGATACGGCCATCAATCATCGCGCCGCCCCAGGTCTCCTTTTCCGGACTCATGAAGCTGATGCTGCCGAGCACCTTGTCTGCCGGCAGTGCGCGCAGCTGCGCCGCGGTGGCGTCCTTGAGCTTCACATTCTTGGCAAACGCCACGCCCAACGTCTCGGCGGACGGACGCTCCGGCTGATCCTGGCGAATGTCGGGCCACTGGCCGCGACCACCGCCGGACTGGCTGATGGCTTTTGCGAACAGCCCCTTCGCCGCTTCGCTCAGTACAAGATTGTTGACCGAGTCGCCGCCGGCGGATTCGCCGAAGATCGTGACGTTCGCCGGATCACCACCGAAGGCGGCGATGTTGCGCTGCGTCCACTGCAGCGCGGCGATCTGGTCCATGAACGCGTAGTTGCCGAGCGGCGCGTCCGGGCTTTCCGCCGTGATTGCCGGATGGGCGAAGAAGCCGAAGCGACCGAGGCGATAGTTGATGGTCACAACAACGACGCCGTTGGCGGCAAGCTTGTCGCCGATCGTCAGGGGCGAGCTGCCCGCGCCGCTGGTGAATCCACCACCGTGGATCCACAGCATCACCGGCAGCCTGGCGTCCGCCTTCGCGCTCGGCGTCCAGACGTTGAGATAGAGGCAGTCTTCGCTGGTCGGCTGCTCCGACATCGCCTTGTCCCAGGACATGCGGTTCTGCAGGCAGTCGTTGCCGAAGGCGCTGGCATCGCGCACATCGGTCCACGCCGTCACCGGCGCCGGCGCGCGCCAGCGCAGCTCGCCCACTGGCGGCGCGGCATAGGGAATGTTCTTGAAGGCAACGACATCATTGCTGCGCACACCGCGCAACGCACCGGACTCGGTCTTGACGATGTCCGCGTCTGCAGCGCTGACGGCGCCGGCAACGAGTACAAGACCAAATGCCAAAGAAACGCCACGGGCCAACTGACTGATACGCATGAACTGCTCTCCTGCTATCGCATGAATTGCATCGGTCGATGACCGTGCAATCCTTTTATTAACCGTCTGTATAATGAACTCAGGATAGCGCATGCGGACGCGATGTGGAAGATGGCTGAATGTCAGCCACAACCTACAGGGTCGTCGGCGCATGTCGCCCCGCAACATGACCGAGACATTAGAATCCCGCCCATGAAGGCCAAGAAGATCGCCAAAGCCGTAAAGAGCCCGCGCGTTGCCCGCCCGGAGAAGGCGCCTGCCTCTGCGCCTGCGCGGGCCAACGCGCGCACCCTGCAGAAGGAGGCCACGCGAGCGGCCATCCTGCAGGCCGCGCTGCAGGTGTTTGCCGAGCACGGCTACGCCGGCAGTTCGACGCGTGACATTGCTGCGCTGGCCGGCGCGCACCACGCCCTGATCAAGTACTACTTCCAGAACAAGGAAACCCTGTGGCGCGAAGCCGTGACCTTCCTGTTCGAGCGCCAGGCCCAGGAACTGAGTTTTGAACCGCCTGCAGGGGCGCTGAGCACTGCGCGCGGGCGCCGCCAGCATGCACGTGAAGTGCTGCGGCGCTGGGTCGTCTACTGTGCGCGCCACCCGGAACATGCACGCCTGATGGTGCAGGAGAGTGTGCGCGACAGTGAGCGCCTGCACTGGGTCACGGACACCTTCGTCAAGCGCACCTCGCAGGGCGCACTCGCGCTGGTTGACCTGCTGCAGAAGGAGAAGATGCTGCCGGCAGATGTGTCACCGGTTGCGCTGATCTACATCATCGTCGGCGCGGCGCAGCAGTTCTATACGCTCGCACCCGAAGTGCGTCGTGTGTGGAAGCTCGATCCCGCATCCGATGCAGCGATTGAAGCGCATGTGGATGCGCTGTTGGCGGTGTTTATCCGCTGAGGCTGCCAGCTCTGTTGTGCGTCTCGATACACCGCGCCAACGCGCGGCACTCGACATGAACGGGCCTTTCTACGGGTCAGGCGCCCCAACATCATCCCGTTCGCTTCGAGTGCCTGCGAAGCAGGCGTATCGAGGGTGTCGCTTAAGTGACGCCCGCGCGAAACTAACCCGTCTTCGCCTTGCGTGCCGCAATCTCCTCGACGATCTGCGCGTGCAACTGCAGACTGACCGGATAGCGCCAGATCAGTGCGAGTGAACACAGGCCACCGATCAGCGGAATCCAGAACATCATCTGCTTGATGCCGTTGATCGTCTCCGGCGTCTGCTCGGCATTGGCGACATAGCCGACCTTCGCCAGCGCAACGCCAAGCAGGCCCGCACCCATGCCGAGCGCAACCTTCTGCCCCAGCACGCCGAGACCGAACACCAGCGATTCGGTACGGATACCGCTGCGCCATTCACCGTACTCGACGGTATCCGGCAGCATCGACCAGAAGCACACCGCGTACGACGCCGAACCGATACCGGTCAGGGCGAGCGCGACAAAGTGCATCGTCACCGACGAGCCGTCGACGAGGTGCCACATGATCAGCCCGCAGAGGCTCGGAATGGCACCGATGATCCACGCATTGCGTTTGCCGTAGACGCGGGCGATCACCGCGAACATCGGCACAAACAATGCGATCGTCAATGCAGTCACCGCGAGCGCGATGCCGCCGAGGTCTTCGCGACCCATCACGTACTTGAAGTAGTACAGCAGGTTCTTGCCGAACAGCGTGCTGCAGAACTGGCCGATCATCACCGCGCCAAGCACGAGCAGCAGTGCTTTGTTCATCAACAGGGCCCTGAGTGTCGCCGACCACTCCATCTTCGCAGTGGACGGTGGCTCGTCCGCATCGTGACCGCTGGTGGCCCAGGCGACGAGCAGCAGCAACACGCTGGCGATGGCACCAAAGAAAATCGCAAGCAGCAACCAGCCGCGATTCGGCGAGTCCGGCGTCGCCAGGGCCTTGACCCACGGCAGGGTCAGTGCGGCGACCAGCACCGCGGCAAGCGTGGCAAACACCATACGGATGCCGGCAAGGTCGGCGCGCACCCGTGCATCGCTGGTGACGCGCGCAAACAGTGCTGCGTACGGAATCGCGATCACCGCATAGACGGTGCGAAACGCAAAGTGCATGACCGTCGCGAACACGACGACACCGGCATCGCCGCCCGCCGGACCGAGAAACATCGCAGTGAATGCAAGCGCCAGCGGAATGCCGCCGAACATCAGGTATGGGCGGTAACGCCCGAAGCGGCTGCGCGTGCGGTCGACGACTGCGCCGATGATCGGATCCAGCGCTGCGTCCCAGATCAGCGCGGCCATGTAGATCGTGCCGGCGATCGCCGGCGGCAAGTTGAGGACGTCGGTGTAGAAGAACAACAGATACAGGGACGCGAACTGCCAATACAGATTGAAGCCGAAGTCACCGGCCCCCAGCGCCAGCTTGCGGCCGAATCCCAGATTGCTCATTCCTTCCGTCTCCTCGTCCAGCTTTCAGTCGTTGATTGCGCGCACGCCATGACGCGGACTGGCGAACTTATTAACCAACTGTATAATGACTGCAGCATGTAGCAGGGGGAGGATAATGTCAAAACAATGGATAGCCGCGCGTAGCGCGAGCTTCATCGACAACGCTGGCCGCGAGGTCATTCTGCGCGGCGTGAATCTGGGTGGCGATTGCAAATTGCCGTTTCCCGACGGCGGCACCGACAAGCCATCGGGCTTCGCCAATCACCGCGAAGTGAGTTTTGTCGGCCGGCCGTTCCCGCTCGAAGAAGCCGACGAGCATCTGGGCCGCATCGCCGGCTGGGGCTTCAACCTGCTGCGCCTGCTCGTGACCTGGGAAGCCGTCGAGCATGCGGGCCCCGGCCAGTACGATCGCGATTACATCGACTACATCCGAGCGGTGTGCCTGCGCGCAGCGGCGCACGGCCTGGCCGTGTTCATCGATTTTCACCAGGACGTCTGGAGCCGCATGAGCGGCGGCAGCGGCGCGCCGTGCTGGACCTTCGATGCGCTGGGCCTGGACTACCGCAAGTTCGACGCGACGAATGCCGCGCACGTTATGCAGTACCGCTACGACTACAGCAGCGCTGAAAAGCGCCAGGAAGACCGCTATCCGACGATGAGCTGGCCGGTGAACTACCGGCTGCCGGCGAACTGCATCATGTGGACGGCATTCTTCGCCGGCGCGACGTTCACGCCCGACTGGAAGATCGCCGGCGTCAATGTGCAGGACTATCTGCAGGATCACTACTGCGGCGCGATGCGTGCGCTCGCGGAGCGCGTCGGCGATCTGGCCAATGTCATCGGTTTCGACACCTTGAACGAACCCGGCCTCGGCTGGATCGGCAGGAAGATGACCGAGCGGCCATCGGGCAAGGTCGCCGGCGACTTCGCGGTTGGCCTCGCCGGCCCGGCGTGGACGCCTCTGGATGGCCTGCGCGTCGCGCGCGGCCTGCGGACGGCCGTGCCGCGCCTCGCGATCGTCGACAGCCATCTCGTCGTCGAAAGCGAGATCGATGCCAATCCGCAGGGCATCTCGCTGTGGAAGCCCGGCGTCAGCGATCCCTTCGAAGCTGCGGGCGCCTGGAAGCTCGAAGGCGGCATTGCTTCGTTTGCCGACGAAAATTTCTTCGTTCGCCGCGACGATCGTGCGATCGATGCCGAGCGCGACTTCATGCGGCCGTTCTATCAGAAGGTTGCCGCAACGATCCGCCCACTGCGCGCAGACTGGCTGCTGTTCGCCGAGATCAATCCGCACGTCATCGTGATGGGCCGCAGCTTCCCGGCGGAGATGCCGAGCGCATCGGTCAATGCCAGTCACTGGTACGACATCGAGCTGCTGGTCAGCAAGCGCTTCAAGAAATCACTGACGACCGACGAGCAGAAGGCGATCCGCGAACGCTATCGCTTCCAGCTCGGCTATCTGAAGATGCTCGGCGACCGCATCAACGGCGGCTCACCGAGTCTGATCGGCGAATGCGGCATCCCCTACGACATCAACGATGGCGAAGCGTATGCGCGCTGGGCTGCCGGCGCGCGCGGCGCGGAGGTCTGGCACGCACAGAGCACGGCGCTCGCACTGATGTATGACGCCCTCGACGCGCTGCTGCTGTCATCGACGCACTGGAACTATACAGCGAGCAATCGCAACGACCTGCGCATCGGTGACGGCTGGAACCAGGAAGACCTGTCGATCTTTTCGCGCGACCAGCACACCGATGCGAATGATCCGGATTCTGGCGGTCGGGCGGTCGAAGGTTTCTGCCGGCCCTACGTGCAGCGCGCGCAGGGTCGTCTGAAGCAGTGCAGCTACAACGCCGAAGCCGGCACGCTGAGCGCGGTTGTCGAGGTCGATCCGTCAATCAAGGCGCCGACCGAGATCTTCGTGCCCAAACGATTCAGCGATACGCCGCAACTCGGTGTTGGCGGCGATGCGCAATGGGAATTCGATGCCGTGCGGCGGGTACTGCGCATCAGTGCCGGCAGTCCGGGTCCGTTGAACATCGAAGTCCGCGGCCTGTGCAGCTCGCCGGCGGCGAGCGTTGAACTGACCGCCTGAATCTTCAGCCTGCCGAGTAGCCTGGTTCCGCGCAGCGGAGCCGGGAGGCCTGGACTGCGCAGCGTTGCTTCCCGGCTTCGACTTTGTCGAAACCGGGCTACGGTTGCTGCAACTGATCTCAAGACCGAATGGCGAACCCTGCGGCGCCGAGCAAGCCAACTGCCGGATGCAGGATGTTCCAGGTCGGAATGTGCTGCATCAGTGGCGCATGCCGGCCTTTCGCCTCGAAGCGCGCGCGGAACGCAGAGCGCTGCAGGCGCACCGACAGCTTCTGCGCGATGCCGCCGCCAATGTAGACACCGTCCCAGGCCCCCAGCGTCATTGCAACATCACCGGCAACGCTACCAAGCAGCGCGCAGAACGTCTGCACCGTCCGGTCGGCAGTTCCTTCCGCAATCGCGTCCGCTTCGGCAACGATGCGCTGCGGATCGGCATGATCCGCACGCGCGCCTTCGATCGCGCACACGGCCTGATACAGGTTGACCAGGCCCGCACCCGAGATCAGGCGCTCGTTGGACACGCGCTCGTACTTGCCGAGCAGGTGTTTGAGGATCGCCAGCTCGAAGTCGTTGTTCGGCGCGAAACCAACATGCCCGCCTTCGGATTCGATGACAACCGGACCGTGCGCGTTGATGCGCAGGCCGCCGACTCCGAGACCGGTGCCCGGCCCGATCGTCGCGTAGCTGCGGTCCACAGCGTTGCGCGGTTCCGCGTTAGCTCCTGAGCCGATTACTTCGAGATCAGCATCGGCTAGATGCGGCAGCGCCATGCTCAGTGCCGCGAAGTCGTTGACGATGCGCAGTCCGGGCATGCCGAGATCGACCTGCAGCTGGCGCACGGAGAACGACCACGGACTGTTGGTCAGCTTGATCGCATCGGTGCCGACAGCCGAAGCGACGGCGAACACCGCAGCGTCGATGTCCCTGGCGTCGTTCACGCCGGCGAGGAAATCCTGCGCCGCGCTGCTGATCGTCGGGTGCCCGTCCACAGCGAGCACGCGGATATCGCTCAGCACAAGCCGGCCGTCGATGTGGCGCGCCAAGGCGAAACGGGCATTGGTCCCGCCGATATCGGCGACGAGGGTGGGTCTGCTGCTCACTTAACGACTCTTCTTCGGCGGCTTGGCCGTCAATCCTACCGGTCCGTCGAGCCGGCGGCGACGCAGGCTCTGCTTGACCCGCTCCAGTCGCTCGATGCAATCCGGCCCCAGCGCCAAGGCAATGCCGACGCACAGGGCGTCGATGACGACCAGGTGCGCGAGCCGCGAGGCCATCGGCGTGTAGACGTCGGTATCCTCATGCACGTCGACATGCAGGCTCATCGTTGCCGCACGCGCCAGCGGCGAGGTGCTGCTGGTGATCGCGATCACCGCGGCACCGGCACTGACCGCAGCGCGCACGCATTCGACCATGTCGACCGTGCGCCCGCTCGCCGAGATCGCGAGCACCACATCGCCCGGCCCAATCACCGTTGCAACCATGCTCATCGAGTGCGGATCAGCGGAGGCGCTGCACGGGATGCCGAAGCGCAGCAGCTTGTGCTGGGCATCGTCGGCAACGATCGCCGAATTGCCGACACCGAAGCATTCGATGCGCCGCGCCTTGGCGAGCAGGCCTACTGCACGCGCGATGGTCTGTGGATCGAGATGGTTGCGCACATCGATCAGCGCGCCGATGGCGCGATCGAACACTTTCGGAACTACCTGCTCCGAGGTGTCGTCGGCCTCGACACCACTATGCACATAGCGCACGCCGGTGGCGATGCTCTGCGCGAGATGCAGCTTGAACTCGCGGAATCCGCTGAAACCGACTGCCGTCGCGAATCGCGCCACAGTCGGCTGGCTGACGCCGGCAAGCCGCGCCGCCTCGGCAATCGACCACTGCAGCGCGCGCGCAGGATCCTTGAGAATCAGCTCGGCAACATCGCGCTCCGAGCGCCGCAAGGTCGGCAGCGCATTGGTGATGCGCGCAATCACGGCACCCTGCGCCGGCGCAATTGCCGCGCTTGTAGTACGGCGCGTGCGTTTGAGCGATGCGCTCACGGGCTGTGATACACGTGCATGGGCGTCCTGTCCTGGCGCAGGATCGCGGCAACCGGTAGCTCGGCAACATTCGTCTCTGCTTCGGCAGCACGCTCGAGTACGGCCAGTTTCTTTGCGCCCTGCACCGGCAGGAGAATCTGCCGCGCCTCCAGCACCACCGGCAAGGTCAATGTCAGCCGCGTATGCGCCGCGGTTCGCGGCCGGACAACCTCGACCTGCTCGCGGGTCTCTGCGTCGATCGCCGCGGCGGTTTCGTCGGCACCGGGAAACCACGACGCGGTATGACCGTCCTCACCCATGCCGAGCACGACGACATCGGCCGGCAGCGGCAGCCGCGCAACGCGCAGCCGCGCGCCGGCGAGTTCCGCCAGCGCATCAGTGCCGGCCTCTAGCAGTGGAACAAAGCGCACCTGCGCTGCGTTGCCCTGCATCAGATGGAGTCGCACCAAGGCGTCGTTGCGATCAGCCGAGTTCTCGGCGACACATCGCTCGTCAACCAGGCCGACCGTGACCCTGGCCCACTCGATCTCGGTATGGCTCAGGCGCTCGAAAAGGGCGATCGGGCTGCGCCCACCGGAGACCAGCAACAGCGCCTGCCCGCGCTCCCTGATCGCGGTACGCAAGGCCGTCGCAATATGCTGGGCCAGTGCAGCGACCATGGCAGGTGTTGCCAGGAAAGCATGCTGCGAGATCGACGCCGGCAAGCGTAGTGCGGGCGCAGCACTCATCAGGATTCCTCGTGCCAGGCGTGATTCTCGCGAACGATCAGCGCGTTCGCGCTCGCCGGCCCCCAGCTTCCGGCGGGGTAATGCTTGAGCCCGCCGGGCTGCGCGCTCCACGCGTCGAGAATCGGCTCGACCCAGCGCCACGCCGCATCGACTTCGTCGCGACGCACGAATAGGGTCAGCTTGCCGCGCACCACATCCATCAGCAGGCGCTCGTAGGCATCCCACGGGCGCGTGTGATACGTGCGGGTGAACGACAGATCAAGACTGACCGGCCGCAGCGCCATTTCCTCGCCCGGCACCTTCGCCATGATCTTGAGGCGCAGCCCTTCGTCCGGCTGCAGGCTGATCACGAGGCGATTGCCCGGACCGCCAGAGGCGCCCCCCGGCAGCAACGCATGCGGCACGTCGCGGAACGTGACGACGATCTCGGCGAGTCGTTCCTGCATGCGCTTGCCGGTACGCAGATAGAACGGCACGCCGGCCCAGCGCCAGTTGTCGATGTTGGCCTTGATCGCGACGAAGGTTTCGGTGGCGCTGGCCGGCGCGGTGCCGGGTTCGTCGAGATAGCCGGCAACGGCCTGACTGCCGATCGCACCGCTGCGGAACTGCCCGCGCACGGTCTTGGTTTCGATATCCACCGGCGTCCATCGGCGCAGCGCGCGCAGGACCTTGAGCTTCTCGTCGCGCACGGCGTCGGCGTCAATGCTCGACGGCGGCTCCATCGCGACGATGCACAGCAGCTGCAGCAGGTGGTTCTGCACCATGTCGCGCAGCGCGCCAATGCCGTCATAGAACTCGCCACGGCTTTCGACGCCAACCGTCTCGGCAATCGTGATCTGCACATCACGGATGCAGTTGCGGTTCCACAGCGATTCGAACAGCGCGTTGCCGAAACGCAGTGCGATCAGGTTCTGCACCGCTTCCTTGCCGAGGTAATGATCAATGCGGAAGATCTGATGTTCGGCGAATACCGCACCCACCTCAGCATTGATGCGTTCGGCGGATGCCAGGTTGCGGCCCAACGGCTTCTCGAGAACCACACGGCTGTGCGGCGTCACCAGGTTGTTGTGCCGCAGGTGTCCGCAGATCGTCGAGAACAGGCCCGGCGTCGTCGCCATGTAGAACACGCGGGTACGGCCGGTGTCGGCACCGATGCGCTCGATCAGCGGCACGTACTGGTCGGCAATCGCGCAATCCATGCTGAGGTAGTCGACGCGCTCGGCGAACGCGGCCCAGTCGGCGTCCTTGAAATCCCTGGATGCGACATGCAGACGGCCGCTTTCTTCGGCCATTGCGAGGAACTGCTCGCGTGTCAGCTGCTGGCGACCGATCGCCAGAATGCGCCAGCCCGATGTGTCCCTGGTATCGCGATGGCGGTGATACAGCGCCGGCAGCAGCTTGCGCATCGACAGATCGCCGCTGCCGCCGAAGATGACCAGATCGAATGATTCCTGACTCGACATCCTGCGCGCTCCCGAGGGGCATTGATTATGTAGTATTACTACCACCGATTCTGAGGCCATGGCCGCGTAGCCGTCAATGTCGCTTTCCCCTGTTCCGGGCATGCTTTCTGCGGCATTCAGTTCAGCTTCAGTACCGTCGCGCAGGCCTTGCCGGAGACATGTCACAGGACTAGGATGTTGTAAAACTACATGTCTGCGCCCGCCATCGCCGCGGGCCTGCGTATCCGGAAGCCCGAACATGCCACCGCCCGCGACACCGACACCGATCCATCCGACCCTCGCGCGGGTGACCGCGCGCATCCGCGAGCGCAGCACCGCAACACGCGCGAGTTATCTGCAGCAGATGGAACAGGCGCGCGCGACCGGCTCGCAGCGCAGCCGCGTCTCCTGCACCAACCTCGCCCACGCGTTTGCTGCCGCCGAAGGCGACAAGCCGGCGCTGCGCGCGATGCGCTGGCCCAGCCTCGCGATCGTCTCGAGCTACAACGACATGCTGTCTGCACATCAACCGCTGCAGAAATATCCGGAACTGCTGAAGAGCGGCGCGCGGCGCGCTGGTGCCGTCGCGCAGTTCGCCGGCGGCGTACCGGCGATGTGCGACGGCGTCACCCAGGGACAGCCCGGCATGGAGCTGTCGCTGTTCTCGCGCGACGTGATCGCGATGGCGACGGCGGTGGCGCTGTCGCACAACACCTTCGATGGCGTGCTGTGCCTGGGCGTCTGCGACAAGATCGTGCCGGGCCTTTTGATTGGAGCGCTTGCCTTCGGTCATCTGCCCTGCGTGTTCGTGCCGGGCGGACCGATGACTTCGGGCCTGCCCAACAAGGAGAAGGCGCGCATCCGCCAGCTGCATGCCGAGCACAGGATCGGCGAGGAAGAGCTGCTCGATGCCGAGATGAAGTCCTACCACAGCCCCGGCACCTGCACGTTCTACGGCACCGCCAACAGCAATCAGATGCTGATGGAGATCATGGGCCTGCACCTGCCCGGCAGCGCCTTCGTCAATCCGAACACGCCGCTGCGCACCGCACTGACCGAAGCTGCCGCGCATCGCTGTGCGCAGATCACGGCGCTCGGCGATCAGCCGATCCCGCTGGCCGAGATCGTCGATGTAAAGGCGATCGTCAACGCCATCGTCGGCCTGCTCGCGACGGGCGGTTCGACCAATCACACGATCCATCTGGTTGCAATCGCCCGCGCCGCCGGCATCCTGATCGACTGGAGCGACTTCGACGAACTGTCGGCAAAGATTCCGCTGCTCGCCCGCATCTACCCGAACGGCAGCGCCGACGTGAATCATTTCCACGCCGCTGGCGGCATGGGCTTCCTGATCCGCGAACTGCTGCAGGCGGGACTGCTGCACGCGGACGTCAACACCGTCATGGGTCCCGGCCTCGATCGCTACACCCTCGAACCGCATTGGGAGCACGACAGCCTGTCCTGGATCGAGGCGCCTCAGGAAAGTCGCGACGTTGATGTGCTGCGCGGTTGTGCGGCACCGTTCTCCGGCGAAGGCGGCCTTCGTTTGCTGCGCGGCAATCTCGGCCGTGCGGTGATCAAGACATCAGCAGTGAAGGTCGAACATCAGAGCGTCACCGCACCGGCGCGCGTGTTCGACAGCCAGGCTGCGATGCTCGCCGCCTTCGAGCGCGACGAGTTCAAGCAGGACTTCGTTGCCGTCGTCCGCTACCAGGGACCGCGTGCGAACGGCATGCCTGAGCTGCACAAGCTGACGCCGGCACTGGGCGTGCTGCAGGATCGCGGCCTCAACGTCGCGCTGGTCACCGACGGCCGCATGTCCGGCGCATCCGGCAAGGTGCCGGCGGCAATACATGTCACGCCGGAGTGCCTGTGCGGCGGAATGCTCGCGCGGGTTCGCGACGGCGATCTGGTTCGCGTCGATGCAGTCAAGGGCGCGCTCGAAGTGCTGGTCGACCAGGCCGAGCTACTGGCACGTGAAGTCGTCATACCCGATCTGCGCGGCAATGCGCACGGCGTCGGTCGCGATCTGTTCGCCAGCATGCGCAGTGCCGCCAGCGGTGCCGAGCAGGGCGCGGCGACGTTTGGCTGGCAGGCAGCAGCGGAGGTCGCGGCATGAATGCACGCGAACTGCTGCGCATCAGCCCGGTGATGCCGGTACTGGTGATCGACGATCTCGCTCACGCCGCCCCACTCGCGCGCGCATTGGTGGACGGCGGCATCCGCGTACTCGAAGTGACCTTGCGCACCGCAGTCGCGCTCGATGCGATACACGCGATTGCCACGCAGGTGCCGGATGCGATCGTCGGCGCCGGCACCATCCTCAACCTCAAGGATCTCGCTGCCGCACGCGAAGCCGGCGCAGGCTTCGGCATCAGTCCGGGCGCCACGCCAGAACTGTTGCGCGAAGGAATGATCAAAGGCTGGCCCTATCTACCCGGCGCGATGACGCCGGGCGAGGTGATGGCAGCACGCGACGCGGGTTACGACACGCTGAAATTCTTTCCGGCCGAAGCCGCCGGCGGCTGCGCGATGCTGAAGGCTATCCACGGTCCGTTTCCGGAGATTCGTTTCTGCCCGACCGGCGGCATCACCCCGGCGCTGGCGAAGAATTATCTGGCCTTGCCGAACGTCGGCTGCGTCGGCGGCTCATGGCTTGCCCCGCCTGCCTTGCTCAATGCCGGTGACTGGAACGCGATCCGTGCCCTGGCCAAGGAGGCTGCGGCCCTGCGCAGTAACTGAAGGGATCCGGAACGTCGTAATGCATTCCGGATCCCTTGAGCAAGGTCTGAACAATCCGTCCGTCATTCCCGCGAAGGCGGGAATGACGATTTATTCAGAGATTTCCGCAGCCAGATCAGAACACCTGGCAGCCCGCGCGTATCGCCAAAGCCAGCAAGGTCAGCGACGACAGCGCGAACAGTGCAAAGCGCACTTCGATCTTGTTGACCGTCGCCTGGAACACGCTGTGCACGACACGCAGACCGACATAGGCCCAGGCAATGTTGACGCTCAGCGCAGTCGTGTCGCCCAGCACTGCAAGCACCAGACCGGTCGCGTAGAACAACGTCGGCATCTCGAACAGATGGTTGTAGTTGTCGGCCTTCCAGCGCACGTTGGCCGGCAGCTGATTCATCTGCTCGCCGCGCGGCGCCATCGGATCCATGGCCATCTTGGCCTTCATGATCGCGGGAATGCGCGTCGCGTACATCCACAGCCACATCACGAAAGTCCACAGCACCAGCGCCATCACCGGCGCCAGCATCGGCATCTTTGCATCCATCGACTCTTCCCCCGTTCGCCCGCCGCGATGCGCGGCGCCGACATTCTGCCTTGAATTCGGGCCGGCGCCGCTACCCCGCGTTGCCGCGTTGCCGCATCGGCGGCACCGGCAGTGCCGCCTCCGCGACCACCCAGTCGACGAAGGCCTGCACCTCCGGCCGCAGCGCCGCGGCAGGTTCCGGAATCACGAAGAACGCGCGCGTCGCCTGCGGCATCTTCGCTGCGCCCTTGCCGACGGCAAACGGCGCAACCAGTTTGCGGCTCTCGATCAGATGCGTCAGCAACGGCAGGCGACCGAGCGCGACCCCCTGTCCATCCAGCGCCGCCTGGATCACCTGGTCGTACAACGAAAAGCGCAGGTCGCCCGCGGGCCTGAGATCTCCAAGCCCGTGAGATTCGAGCCAGGTGGCCCATTCCAGCCACGGCGTGGTGTCGATGTAGTCGTCATGCAGCAAGGTGTGATGGCGCAGATCCTCGGGCCTGCGCAGCGGCCGGCTGCGATCCTTGAGCAGGCGCGGACTGCACATCGGCATCACTTCTTCGCCGAACAGTTTGCGCGCCTGCTGCGGTACACGATCAGGGCTGCCGTAGCGGATCGCGACATCCATGCGTTCGCGGCTGAGGTCGACGATGCGATTGTCAGCGGCGATGCGCACATCGGCGAGCGGATACAGCGCGCGGAACTTCGGCAGGCGCGGCACCAGCCACAGCGATGCGAACGACACGACCGTCGTCACCGTCAGCGTGCGCGAGGTGTTCAGGCCGCGAATGCGCCGCGTGGTCAGTTCCAGTGTGCGCAATGCGTCGGCAGCGCTGCGCTGCAGCAGCTGGCCGGCTTCAGTCAGCAACAATGCTCGATGGCGGCGCTCGAACAGCGGCACGCCGAGTTGCTGCTCCAATGCCTGGACCTGGCGGCTGATCGCGGACTGCGTCAGGTGCAGCTCGGCGGCCGCCTTGGTGAACGACAGGTGGCGGGCGGCGGACTCGAAGCCGACCAGCAGGTCCAGTTGGGGCACGGAGGGTCGCGTCATTTCGCATTCCATTTGCGCATGCAATGGATGCAAACATATCGTTTGAGGCCGGGCTTTGCCAAGCGGATCATGCGCTCCACACAAGGAATCGGCTGTTTTTCATGCATGCAGCCAACGCATGGCAAACGCCCCTAACCGGAGACCGCAGATGTATACCCAATATTCCAGCCAGCATTCCAGCCGCCACTCAGTCCTGCTCGCCGCCAGCCTGGCGCTCGTCGCAAGCTTTTCCACCGCCGCCTCTTCTGATGAGTCGGCACTGTCGCGGCAGACCGGCGTCAGCGCCGTGATTGCCGCGCAGGGCAACGCCGCGCTGCAACGCATCCGTTTCGATCTCGCCGTGGCGCTGAAGCAGCAGGTCGCGCTGCCGGCGCTGACCGCTCAGCCCGAAGCAGCTCGCGACGCCCAGCTCGTGGCGGTGCGCTTCAACCCTTGAACGTCGACATGCCGAAGTCGCCGAAAGGCTCGTCGCGCTCGCGGACGGCCTGCTTGAAGCCGGCTTCGGCGGCGCGCTGCTGGAACGCATAGCCCTCGGCGGTGTGACGCGTGATGCCGTCGAACACCGTACCGAGCAGCTGCGTCGTGTGCAGGCCCTGCTGCATCACCGACTGATTCAGCAGCAGCTTCATCATCACCAGCTGGTTGACCGGCATGCGCGCAATGCGTTCGAGCAGGATCTCGAAGCGCGCATCGAGCTGATCCGGCGGTGCGGATTCGATCGCCAGACCCCAGGCCTGGGCCTCCTTGCCGGACAAGCAGTCTCCCGTGAACAACAGGCGCTTGGATTTTTCGAGACCGATGCGATGAAACCAGATCGAGGTTGTCGGTGAACCCCAGACGCGCGCCGGTGGATAGCCGATCTTGGCGTCATCGGCAATCACCAGCAGGTCCGAGCACAGCGCCATGTCGGTGCCGCCGGCGACGCAGAAACCGTGCACCTTGCAGACCACCGGCTTCTCGCTGTGGAACAGGCTCATGAAGCCCTTCACGTTGCGGCCCATCATCGCGTAGTCGAGCATCGGGTCCCACGCCGTTCCCGGCGCGTGATTGCGCATCTGCACTTTCGGATCCAGAGACGATCCGGCAGGCCGGCGCGGATCGGGCTCGCCGATCTGCATGTTCTGCGCGCTGTCGACGAGGTCATAGCCGCCGCAGAAGCCGCTGCCGTTGCCGGACAGCGCGATCACGTGCACGGCCTGATCGATGTTCGCGCGCTCGACGCATTCAGCGAGCTCACGCGGCATGTCCATCGTGATGCCATTGCCGCGCGACGGACGATTCAAGGTGATGCGTGCAATGCGGCCGGTCACCGCATAGGTCATGGTCTTGAGTTCAGTCATCGGAGCTCTCAGGGGATCACTCATGAATCGAATTGGCCGTGACGGCCGGTGCCTGTGCTGAAGCGACTCGCGCCGGCAACGGTCTCGCCGGATTTGAGCGTGTTCATGCCGTAGCGCAGTTCGTTGGAGATCGCCGCGGCTTCATCCATGCCCCACTGCTCGTAAGCACTGCGCCGATCTCCGCGCATGCAGGCTTGTGGGAAGGCGGCGATCTGCAGGGCCAGCGCTTCGGCTGCAGCGAGTGCTTGCCCCGCTGCGACGCGGCGGTTCGCCAAACCGATACGCTCGGCCTCTTCAGCCGCGACCGCGCGTCCGGTGAGGATCAGATCCATCGCGCGACTCATGCCGATCAGCCGCGGCAGGCGCACGGTGCCGCCATCGATCAAGGGCACGCCGAAACGCCGGCAGAACACACCGAACACCGCCGTCTCGTCGGCCACGCGCAGGTCGCACCACAACGCGAGTTCGAGGCCGCCGGCCACACAGTAGCCGGACACTGCCGCAATCACCGGCTTGCTGAGCTGCATGCGCGTCGGCCCCATCGGGCCATCGCCGTCGGGCGCGATGCGGTTGACCTTCGTTGCCTCTCCACTCGCGACCGACTTGAGATCGGCACCGGCGCAGAAGTGCTCGCCGGCGCCACAGAGAATCGCGACCTTGAGCGCATCGTCCGCTTCGAATGCGCGAAACGCAGCGGCGAGCGCTTCCGCGGTGGGGCGATCAACCGCATTGCGCGCGGCCGGACGATTGATCGTGACCCGCAGCAAGGGCGGCCGACGCTCGATCAGGACTGGGGGTTCAGACATGGGCATCCCTGGATATCGTTTGTTACGTAATTTTGCACTATACATCCGTTTCTGTAATATTACAGGCCCCACCCTGCCCTGGCCCTTCCGTGACCGACGCCCAGTCGCCCAGCCCCAAGCACCTGATCCTCAACCTGCTGCTCGCCGCCAACGGCGAAACGATGAGCGCGCGCGATGCGATCAATGCCTGCGCGCTGTTCGGCATCCGCGAGAACAGCGTGCGCGTAGCGCTCGTGCGTCTCAGCGCCGAATCGCTGATCGAGGCGGCGGGTCGCGGTGCGTACCGCTTCGGCCCCAAGGCCACCGGCCTGGCCGACGACGTCCGTCACTGGCGCGATTCCGAACAGCGTCTGTGCGAGTGGTCGCAACACTGGCTCGCCGTGCACCTCGGCGGCCTCGGCCGCAGCGATCGCAGTCGCGTGCGCGCACGCGATCGCGCATTGGCGATGACCGGTTTGCGTGAACTCGATCCCGGCCTGTACATCCGCCCCGACAATCTGTGTGGCGGTGTCGAAGCGCTGCGCGAGCGACTGCTGCGCCTCGGCCTCGATGAGGACGCCCCGGTATTCATCGCCCATGCATTCGATGCCGCTCGCGAGCAGCGCGCCCGCCGCCTGTGGGACACCAAGCGCCTCGACAAGGGCTATCGCAGTCTGCGCAATCGTCTGGAGAAATGGCTCGCCAACGCCGACGAGCTGGAGCCGGACGTCGCCGCGCGCGAAGCCTATCTGCTCGGCCACGAAGCGATCCGCAGCCTGGTCTACGACCCGCTGCTGCCCGCGCCGCTGGTCGACGTCGAGGCGCGCAAGGCCTTCATCGCGGTCGTGCAGCGCTTCGATCATGCCGGCCATCTGATCTGGCAGCACCAGCAGCCGATGCCGTCCTACGCATCACGCACAACCACACGCGGCAGCCGCATCAACTGACATGAACACGCAGACAGTCCCCAGCATCAAACGCCCACGCGACGTGCTCAGCGCCGAGCAGATCAGTGCACTGACCGCACGCTCCGACCTCCGCGGCCTGTGGGCCGTCATCTCGACCTGGATCGTCATTGCCGCGACCTTCGCGGTGATGGCGATCTGGCCGAATCCGCTGACGATCTTCTTCGGCGTGTGGATGCTCGCCGGACGCCAGCTCGCGCTGGCCATCCTTCAGCACGAGGCCGCGCACGGCACCTTGTTCCGCAGCCGCGCGTTGAATGATGTGCTCGGCGACTGGGCCTGCGCGCGACCGATCTGGCTGGACATGCACAAGTACCGTGCGCATCACCTCAGGCATCACGCGCACACGGGTCTGGACGGTGATCCGGATCTGTCATTGAGCGCGCCATTCCCGGTCACACGGCGCAGTCTCGCGCGCAAGCTGCTGCGCGACATCACCGGCTACACCGGCCTCAAGGTCATGCTCGGCCACGTGTTGATGGCCGCCGGCATCATCCGCTGGACCGTCGCCAACGACATCGAGCGCCTGCCACCGGATGGTTGCAGCGGACTGAAGAGAGTGATGCTCACGCTGCGCAACCTCGGGCCGACACTGCTGTTCCATGCCGCGCTGTTCGCGCTGCTGTGGAGTCTTGGACAGGGATGGCTGTTTGCGCTGTGGATGCTCGCCTATCTCGCGCCGTTCGCCCTGCTGCTGCGTCTGCGCTCACTGGCCGAACACGCCTGCACTGAAGCGGTCGGTGATGCGTTCCGCAACACGCGGACCACACAAGCTGGATGGCTCGCGCGCATGACGGTAGCGCCGATGCGCGTCAACTACCACATCGAGCATCACTTCATGGCGTCGGTCCCGTACTACCGTCTGCCACAGCTGCACCGCATGCTGCGTGCGCAGGGACTGCATGAGTCCGTGCCGGGGTATCTGGATGTGCTGAGGACAGTGTCGGCGAAGGCAGCTACTGCTTAGGACGAAATCGCGCGAGCTTCAGCTGCGGCATCTCGATACACCGCGCTGCGCGCGGCACTCGATGCGAACGGAGTGTTGTTGAGCCGCCACAGAAGAATTCCGTTCGTCTCGAGTGCCTGCGAAGCAGGTGTATCGAGAGACTTCCACCGAATCCGCGCCTACTGCCGCTCGCGATGCTCGACCATCAGGCAGCGATCCTGCACGACCTTGATGCCGGCCTTGGCAAAACACTCTGCGGCTTCCTCATTGCGGATGCCCTGCTGCATCCACACCGACTTCGGTCGTGCAGCAAGGATCTCGTCGACGTGCATGGCGACATCAGACGGACGCCGGAACAGATTGACCATGTCGATCTCACCGTCGATCTCGGCGAGGCGGCGGACCACGGGACGGCCGAGAATCTCGATGACTTCCGGGTAGTAGGTCGGCACCGGAATCACGTCGAAGCCCGCACGCTGCAGATACGCAGGCACATAGTGCGCCGGCTGCTTGGCATGACTCTCGGGCTTGATGCCGATGACCGCGATGCGTCGTGTCTGCGCAAGCAGCTCGGTGATGCCGGCATCGTCATCCACCAGATATCGCTTCCAATCGTTCCAGCGATCAATCATCTCTCGTGCGCCTGCGCTCATCTGAGATTGATCATATCGCGCACTCCTGACCGCAGGCTTGCCGAGCGCGAGTGCGATCTCCAGATCAAATGTGGATTGCATGACCCAATGCCGCGAGCGCGGCCTCCGGTACGGCTTCGGTCATCGTCGGATGCACATGGATCGTGTGCGCAATGTCTTCGAGCAGCGCGCCCATCTCCAGCGCGTGCGCAAACTCTCCGGACAGTTCCGCGGCGTGCGCGCCAACCGCCTGGATGCCGAGCACCAGATGATTGTCGGCGCGCGCGGTGATGCGCACGAAGCCGCCATCAACACCCGCTTCCATCGTCAGCGAGCGGCCATTGGCAGCAAACGGAAACTGGCCGGTGACGATCTCGATGCCCTGGGCCTTGGCCTGCTCCGGATTCAGGCCGATGCTGACGATCTCCGGTTCGGTGAAGCACACCGCCGCAATCGCGACCGGATCGAAGGCACGGCGCTTGCCGGCGATGATCTCGGCGACCATCTCGCCCTGCGCGGAAGCCTTGTGCGCGAGCATCGGCTCGCCGACCAGATCGCCGATCGCCCAGACGTTGCGCATCGAAGTCCTGCACTGCGCATCGACCTTGACGAAGGCACCGGTCATGTCGATCGCCATGTTCTCCAGGCCCCAGCCCTGCGTGTTCGGCTTGCGGCCGATCGCGACCAGCACCTTGTCGCAGTGGATGTCGCGCGCGGACTCTTCGCCAGTCTGCACGCTCAGGCTCACGCCCTTCGCGGTCTGTTTGACGCCGAGCGCACGCGTGTTCAGATGCACCGGCACGCCGCGCTTCTTCAGCCACTGCTCGACCGGGCGCGTCAGCGCCGCGTCATAGCTCGGCAGGATGCGTGGCAGCGCTTCGACGAACTCGACCTGCACGCCGAGCTTTGCAAACGCGATGCCCATCTCCAGGCCGATGTAGCCGGCGCCGATGACGACGAGCTTCTTCGGCAAGGTGCTGAGCGACAACGCCTCGGTCGAACTGATCACGTTGCCGCCGAACGGCACGGGCGGCAGCGTTGCGCTGATCGAACCCGTAGCAAGAATCACGTGCTCGGCGCGGATCGTCAGTGCCTCGTCGCCGCCAGTGATCTGACAGGTCTTCGCATCGGAGAATTCGGCCTTGCCGTTGATGACGCGCACGCCGGCCTTCTTCAGCAGGCCGGCAACACCGCCGCTGAGTCGATCGACGATGCCGTCCTTCCAGGCCAGCGCCTGCCCTGCATTGAAGCTCGGCGCCGCGCTCAGCGAGATGCCGAGATGCGGCTGCTGCGCATGGCGCGACAAGTCATCGAACTTGCTTGCAGCGTGGATCAGCGCCTTCGACGGAATGCAGCCGCGGATCAGGCAGGTGCCGCCAAGGCGTGTCGATTCGACCAGCGTTGTCTGCAGGCCGAGTTGGCCGGCGCGGATCGCGGCAACGTAGCCGCCGGGGCCGCCGCCTACGACGAGCACCTGGGTTTTCAGGGGTTCAGTCACAGCTCACTCCATGAACAGGACGGCGGGATGTTCGAGCTGGCCCTTGATCGCCTGGATGAACGACGCGGCATCGAACCCATCGACGACGCGATGATCGAACGACGACGACAGGTTCATGATCAGGCGTGGCTGGAGCTGGCCATTCACATACGTCGGACGCTCAACCATCTTGTTGACGCCGACGATCGCGACTTCCGGCGCATTGATGATCGGCGTCGAGACGATGCCGCCGAGCGCACCGAGGCTGGTCAGCGTGATCGTCGACCCGCTGAGCTCCTCGCGCGGCGCCTTGCCGCTGCGCGCGGCTTCGGCGAGGCGGCGGATCTCGTTCGCCATCTGCCAGACGTCGAGCGTCTCGGCGTGACGCAGGACCGGCACGATCAGGCCATTCGGCGTCGCCGTCGCGATACCGCAGTGCACGGCGGCGTAGCGGCGGACGATGCCAGCTTCGTCATCGAAGTTCGCATTGCACTGCGGGAACTGCGGCAGCGTGCGGACCAGGGCGCGGACCAGGAACGGCAGCAAGCTCAGCTTCGGCTGATCCGGCTTGCGCGTGCCGTTCAGATGCACGCGCAGCGCTTCGAGTTCGGTGACATCGACTTCCTCGACGTAGGCGAAATGCGGAATGCGCTGCTTGGTACGCTGCATCGCCTCGGCGATCTTGCGCCGCAGGCCGATGACCTTGATTTCCTCGACCGCGGTGCGCGGCACCGGGGTGGTGGCGGCTCCGGCCGGCGCACGGCCCTTGCCATCGACATGGGCATCGAGATCGGCGTGGGTGATGCGTCCGGCCGGGCCGCTGCCATGGACGTACTGCAACTCGATGCCGAGCTCGCGGGCGCGCTGGCGCACGGCCGGCGGTGCAATCGGCTTGTCGCCGGGCTTGCGTAGTGTCTTGCTCCCATCTCCCGCCGGGAGAGGGGTCGGGCGAGAGGGCCGCGCCGCAGGCGCGGCAGCAGGTGCGGCAGCAACCGCAGGCACCACAACGCTGGCTACGCCAGCGCTCTCCCCCTGCCCTCTCCCAGAGGGAGAGGGTTCTTTCTTTGCGACGGCCGGCGCAGGCGCTGCGGCCTTCGCATTACCCGCGCCTTCGACTTCGAGAATCACCAGCGGCCCACCGACGGCAACCATGTCGCCGGCTTCGCCGCACAGCTCGACAATCTTGCCGGCCACCGGCGACGGCAATTCGACCGCGGCCTTCTCGGTGAGCATGTCGACCAGCGGCTGATCTTCGGTCACGACATCGCCGACCTTGACGCGCCAGGTCGCGATCTCGCATTCGGCAATGCCTTCACCGACGTCCGACAGCTTGAATACATAGCGACCCATGCTTAGCCCTCCATCACTTGCTTGATGGCGCGCCCGACACGCTCCGGTCCCGGAAAGTATTCCCACTCGAAGGCATGCGGATACGGCGTATCCCAACCCGTAACCCGCATGATCGGTGCTTCGAGGTGATTGAAGCATTGCTCCTGCACCAGCGCCGACAGTTCGGCACCGAAGCCACTGGTGCGCGTGGCTTCGTGGACGATGATGCAGCGCCCGGTTTTCTTCACCGATTCGACGATCGTGTCGAGATCGATCGGCAGCAGGCTGCGCAGGTCGATGACCTCGCCGTCGACACCGGTCTCTTCGACCGCCGCCGCGCAGACATGCACCATCGTGCCGTAGGCGATCAACGTGACGTCATTGCCGGGGCGCGTGATCGCAGCCTTGCCGATCTCGATGCGGTAGTAGCCTTCCGGCACTTCCGAAGCGGGGAACTTCGACCACGGCTGCAGCGGACGATCGTGATGGCCGTCGAACGGGCCGTTGTAGATGCGCTTGGGCTCGAAGAACATCACCGGATCATCGTCTTCGATTGCTGCGATCAGCATGCCCTTGGCGTCGTAGGGATTCGATGGCATCAGCGTCTTCAGACCGCTGACGTGGGTGAAGATGCCTTCCGGGCTTTGACTGTGGGTCTGGCCGCCGAAGATGCCGCCACCACAGGGCGCGCGCACCGTGATCGGCGCGAAGAACTCGCCACCGGAACGGTGGCGCAGGCGCGCTGCTTCCGACACCAATTGGTCGAAGGCCGGATAGATGTAGTCGGCAAACTGGATCTCGGCGACCGGGCGCAGGCCGTAGACACCCATGCCGATCGCGGTACCGAGAATGCCACCTTCGGAAATCGGCGTATCGAAGCAACGCGTCTTGCCGAATTTCTTCTGCAGTCCCGCAGTCGCGCGAAACACGCCGCCGAAATAGCCGACGTCTTCGCCGAAGACGACGACATTGGCGTCGCGCTGCATCGTCACTTCGAGCGCGGAGTTGATCGCCTGGATCATGTTCATCGTTGCCATGATCAGTGTCCTGTCCCGTGAATATGTTGATGAAGTCGCCGAGGGATTTTTGTGCCCGGCAAGGCGCAACGACGAGTCATAGCACCGCTATGGCGAGGAGGAGCAACGCCGCCGGGCGCGAAAAGACCCGGCGACTTCGCAACGGCATTTGCGGGATAGGACACTTAGTACCCCATTTCCTGGCGCTGGCGAATCAGATGCTGCGGCATTTCCTTGAACACATCGTCGAACATCGTGGCCGGACTGAACGACTGCGTCGCCAGTGAACCGTAGCTTTCGGCTTCCTTGAGATCGGCCTTGACCTGCTCTTCGAGCGTGGCGATCAAGGCCTGATGACGGGCGTCGTCCCATTCGCCAAGGTTGATCAGGTGCACCTTGAGGCGCTCGATCGGATCGCCCAGCGGCCATTGCGCACTTTCGTCCGCCGGACGATAGGCGCTCGGGTCGTCACTCGTTGAATGCGCGGCAGCGCGGTAGGTGTACAGCTCGATCAGCGTCGGCCCGCAGTTGCGCCGCGCACGTTCGGCGGCCCACTGGGTGACCGCGTAGACCGCGAGGAAATCATTGCCGTCGACACGCATGCCCGGAACGCCGTAACCGATCGCACGCGCGGCGAAGGTCGCACGCTCGCCACCGGCAATGCCCACGAACGAAGAGATCGCCCACTGGTTGTTGACGACGTTGAGGAGCACTGGCGCCTGGTAGACGCTGGCGAAGGTCAGAGCGTTGTGGAAATCCGGCTCGGCGGTCGTGCCGTCGCCAACCCAGCTTGCGGCAATGCGCGTGTCGCCCTTCATCGCCGAGGCCATCGCCCAGCCCACGGCCTGCGGATACTGCGTGCCGAGATTGCCGGAGATCGAGAAGAACCCTTTCTCCTTCACCGAGTACATGATCGGCAGCTGACGGCCCTTGAGTCGGTCGCGGCTGTTGTTGAAGATCTGGCACATCATGTCGACCAGCGAATGCTTGCGCGCGATCAGCAGGCCCTGCTGCCGGTAGCTCGGGAACAGCATGTCGTCGTCATTGAGCGCAAAGGCCTGCGCAATCGACACCGCCTCTTCGCCGGTCGACTTGATATAGAACGAGGTCTTGCCGGCGCGCTGCACGCGCTGCATGCGGTCGTCGAATACGCGTGTCAGCAACATCATGCGCAGGCCTTCGCGCAGCGCATCGGCATCGAGATTCGGCGCCCAGGCGCCGACTGCCTTGCCGCTGTCGTCGAGCACGCGGATCAGGCTGTTGGCATACGACACCAGTTCGGCTTGCGGCGCATCGGTCGGCGGTCGCGCCAGCTTGCCGGCCGGCGGGACTTCGACGTGGGCAAAGCTCGGTATCTCGCCCGGCCGAGCCTCCGGCTCGGGCACATAGAACCGCAGGGGTTCGCCGACCGCCGATGTGGGTGCTGCTGGCTTCTTGCGGGCCATCCAGATCTCTCCTCATGCGGCAGCCGACGGCCGAACCGCTGTTGGGAAACATTCTAGGAGCGAGAGCACGGATTTTGCTTCCGTACTTGTCTTATATCGATTAGATTGTGAAACATTATTCCTATTTCACGCTAAATGATGGAACATAAAAGTCATCCACTCGACGCATTGGATGTTCGCATCCTCAATCTGCTCCAGGACGACGCCAATCTGCCGATCGCCGACATTGCCGACAAAGTCGCGTCATCCAAGACAGTAGTCTGGCGCCGCATACAGAAGCTGAATGAAGCCGGCGTGATTCGCGCAACCGTTGCGGTGCTCGATCACCGCAAGGTCGGCCTCGGCGTCATGGTCATCGCGCACGTGAAGATGGCTCGCCATGGCCGCGACGTGCTGCCGAAATTCCTCGAGGCCATCAGCACCTTTCCGCAGGTGCTCGAATGCCACACGCTGATGGGCGACGTCGACTTCCTGCTCAAGATCATCGTGCGCAGCGTCGAGGACTATGAACAATTCTTCTGGCAGAAGCTGTCGAAGATCGACGGCGTGCAGGAAATCAGCTCGTCGATCTCGATGAGCCAGACCGTCAATACGACACGGCTGCCGTTGCAGGTGACGGCGGGCTGATCTCCACAATCTGGTTGCGGCGTCGCTTTTGCGACACCCTCGATACACCGCGCTGCGCGCGGCACTCGAGACGAACGGACTTTGCTTGTGAGCAACC
>CAZDPA010000031.1:0-16765 GCA_964507195.1 uncultured Salinisphaerales bacterium
GATCGGACCCTTGCCGTCGATCGCGTTACCGAGCGCGTCCACCACGCGCCCCAGCAACTGAGGACCGACCGGGACTTCGAGAATGCGGCCCGTGGTCTTCACGGTGTCGCCTTCCTTGAGGTGCTTGTAGTCGCCCAGAACCACGGCGCCCACGGAGTCACGCTCCAGGTTCAGCGCGAGCCCGAACGTGTTGCCCGGGAACTCGAGCATTTCACCCTGCAGCGCATCAGACAGACCGTGCACACGCACGATGCCGTCCTGCAGCGACACGATGGTGCCGGTGTTGCGCGCCTCAGTGGCGGCGTCGAAATTCTGGATGCGAGCCTTGATCAGATCGCTGATTTCGGAAGGATTGAGTTGCATACGAACCGTTTCCTGAAAATGTAAGCCGGGCGATGAGCCTTTTTGGGGGCTTTAGCGCGTGAGTGCGGTTTGAAGACGAGCAAGCTCGCCACGGATGGAACCGTCGATGACCAGATCGCCGGCGCGAATCGTCGCGCCGCCAATCAGTTCAGCATCGGTTTTCCAGGCTATGGCGACTTCGCGCGCAAGACGTTTGCGAACAGCGGCGGCGAGCTGGTCACGCTGCGCCGGGGCAACTTCGGCAGCCGACGTGATTTCCACGTCGATGCGCGATTCGGCCTCGGCACGCAGGCGCTCGAACTCGGCGGCAATCGCCGGCGCAGTTGCGAGACGGCCGTTGTCGATGAGCAGGCGAACCAGCGCCACAGCCTGCGGCGACAGCTTGCCGGTCAGCGCCTTTTCCAAGGCGCCGAACAGCTGCGCCTTGGTCAAGGCCGGATGGCCGATCAGATTCGCAACCGCAGGGGCGGTCACCAGACCGGCCAGCGCCGACAGTGCTTCGCCCCAGGCCGCGAACGACTTGCCGTCGCGTGCCAGTTCAAACACGGCCTTGGCGTACGGCCGGGCCAGCGTGCTGAGTTCCGCCATGTCGTTCGCCTTTAGACGCGAGCAGCCAGCTCGCCGAGGACATCGGCGTGCGCAGCGGCATTGATTTCGCGCTTGAGGATCTTGGCAGCACCGGCCACGGCCAGTTCGCCCACCTGCTTGCGCAAACCTTCACGAGCCTGTGCCAGCTCGCGCTGCACTTCGTCATGAGCCTTGGCCACGATGCGCTCGCCCTCTACCTGGGCGGTCGTCTTGGCCTGGTCGACGATCTGCGACGCCTGCTTGTTCGCGGCGCTGAGAATGTCCTGCGCCTGGACGCGCGCAATCTTGAGCTCTTCTTCGCTCTTGGCTGACGCGTCCTGCAGCGCGCGGGCGCCCTTCTCTGCGGCGGCGAGGCCGTCGGCGATCTTCTGGCGACGCTCTTCCATCGCCTTGATGATCGGCGGCCAGACAAACTTCATCGTGAACCAGACGAAGATGCCGAACACGATCATCTGGCCAACGATGGACGGGATACTTGCCTGCATGACCCTAAGCTCCGGCTTGAATCAAACGAGTCTTGGTGCTGATCGGCATTAGCCGGCAGCGAGAGGCGCGAGCAGCGGGTTTGCGAACAGCATGAGCAGGCCCATGGCCACGCCGATGATCGAGATAGCATCGAGCAGGCCGGCGATGATGAACATCTTGGTCTGCAGCATGTTGGCCATTTCCGGCTGACGCGCTGCGCCTTCCAGGAACTTGCCGCCGAGCAGGCCGAAACCGATGGCGGTGCCGAGAGCGGCGAGGCCGAAGATGAGGCCGAGGGTCAATGCCGTGCTGGCCTGAATCTGAGCGATGAGCTCCATGACTAAACTCCGTGTGTTGCGTGGTGGATAACGTTGTACCAGTACTGAAAAGCGGGTGCCGCGAAAACGAAGTGACGCTTAGTGATGCTCGTACGCCATGCTGATGTAGACGATGGTCAGCGTCATGAAGATGAACGCCTGCAACGTGACAACCAGGATGTGGAAAATCATCCAGCCGAGGCCGGGAATGACCTGCGCCCACCAGGGCAGCAAGGCAATCAGGATGAAGATCAATTCGCCGGCGTATAGATTCCCGAACAGGCGCAAGCCGAGAGACATCGGCTTGGCCAACAGTTCGACGGTGTTGAGAATCAGATTGGCTGGAACCAGCAGCGGGTTGCTGCCGAACGGATGCGTGAGGAATTCCTTCGCAAAACCGCCAGCGCCCTTGCCTTTGAAGCTGTAAATGATGATCAGGCCGAACACTGACAGCGACAGCGCGAAGGTCGCGCTCATGTCGGCCGACGGAACCGCACGGAAGTATTCGAGACCGAATACGTGCTTGGCGATCATCGGCGGCAGGTCCACCGGGATCAGGTCCATGCAGTTCCACATGAACGTCCAGATGAAGATCGTCAGCGCCAGCGGTGCGAGGAACGAACGATTGCCGTGGAAAGCGTCCTTGACCGCGCCATCGACGAAGTCAACCATGATTTCGACAAAGTTCTGCAGCTTGCCCGGCACACCGCTGGTGGCGCGTACAGCCGCCATGCGAAACAGCGTGAGGAAGATCAGGCCGAGAACGGTCGACACGATCAACGTGTCAATGTGCCAGGCAGCAGCACTGATAAACAGGCCGTCATGAGTGGACGCCCAGTGCTTCAAGTGATGTGTCACATACTCTGCTGGAGAATGACCCACTTCAGCCATCGTTCGTATCCCAAAGAAGCGCGAACCAATACACCAGCAAGGTCAACGAGAACGTGACGATGACGGGTGCGAATACATCGGCAAAAAACCGAACCGCGACCGCGAACAACACCGCGGCGAGGACTAGCTTCCTCACCTCGGCCCGATAAAAATTCATTACCGCCTGACCCGCGTTCGTCCCCGACGTCGCGAATGTCTTGATGGCCGAGTAGATCGTCAGTACCGCGCCGATTCCCCCACCCACCAATGCCGCCAAGCCTGACCGAGCGTCCGCACATCCCCACCAGAGGGCAGCAGCCATCAACGCGATCAAAATCTGGAGCAGTGCAATGCGCTTCGCCGTCTTCATAAAGTCACTTGGCGATGGTGCGCCGCACCAATCAACGGAATTATAGCTGGACTCACCCGGACCGTTCAAGCCAAACGGTGCAGCTTCGGTTCCGAGCGGTTTTGTCCCCTGGCGTTATTTTAACCCAATGCGCCCGGACCAACCCTACCCAAGGGGGACGATACCCTGATACGAAATGTATCGGAGCTGGCGTTACACCAAGGTGACACCCGGCCCGCCCTGTACCACTATTGCCGCCTTGTTGATCACTGACCGACTCCCAGCGACCCATGCAGATTCCCGCCATCACCTCAAGGTTGCGCCGCCTGATCCGCGGGCGGCCTGCCCCCGCTCCGGAACCGACGGACAGCTACAGCCCGGAAGAACAGGCGATCCTCGAGCGGGCGCGGCCACTGACGATGACCAGCCGCGAGCGCCTCGTCGCCTTGATCGACGCCGTCAGCTACGTCGTGCAGCGCCAGCTGCCCGGCGCGTTTGCCGAATGCGGCGTCTGGCGCGGCGGTTCGGTGCTGGCGATGATCCTGCGCCTGCAGCAGCTCGGCGTCAGCGATCGTGACATCTATCTGTTCGACACCTTTGAAGGGATGACCGAACCGACCGACAGCGATACCTCGCGCTTCGAAACCTCGGCGCTGTCGACGTGGACCGCCAACCTGGCGGACGGCGAGAAACCCTGGAAGGCGCTGTTCGACAGTGAACGCTTCAATGAGGAAGACGTCCGACGTGCCCTGCTGTCGACCGGCTATCCGGCGGAACGCCTGCATTTCGTCCGCGGCCGCGTCGAAGACACGATTCCGCAGCACGCACCGGATCAGCTCGCGCTATTGCGCCTGGACACGGACTGGTACGAGTCGACCCGCCACGAGCTGCTGCACCTGTGGCCGCGACTGCAGACCGGCGGCGTCATGATCATCGATGACTACGGTCACTGGGACGGCTGCCGCAAGGCGGTCGACGAGTATTTCGGTGCCGAGGGCTCCGCGTCACCGATTCTGCTGAACCGCATCGATTACACGGGGCGCGTGGCCATCAAGTGCTGATTTCGCTCCACTTCGAACCTGCTGCGCGGCGGTAATTCGCGCATGCAGGACATGGAACGCCCGGAAACGCCCGCGGAAGGCATGCGCGGCAGCGCCGTGCGCGGAGGCGTCGCGATCGTTGCGGCCAGACTCGGCATCCAGTTCATCCGCCTGGCGTTGACCGCTGTTCTTGCACGCATCCTCTCGCCCGAGGATTACGGCCTTGTTTCGGTCGTGCTCGCGGTTTCCGGCCTCGGCATGATGCTGCAAGACCTCGGCCTGTCGGCGTCGACCATACAGCGCGAAAAAATTTCGGCGCAACAGATCAGCGTGCTGTTCTGGCTCAACGCGACGCTGGGCCTGCTGATTGCCGCTGCCGGTGTTCTGTGCGCGCCGCTGATTGCGGCGTTCTTCGGACATCCTGAAATCGAATCGATTGCGATAGCGCTGTTCGCCGGCATGCTGATTCCGAGCCTGTCGGTCCAGCATCGCGCCCTGCTGCAACGCCAGATGCGCTTCACCGAGCAATCGACGATCAGCGTCATTGCGATTGTGATTGCCGGGGCATCCGCCATCACCGTAGCGATCAGCGGCGGCGGTCCGTGGGCACTGGTTGCCCTGATCGTCGTCAACGACTTCATCACGCTGGTGCTGAGCTGGCGGGCCAGCGGCTTCATGCCGGGGCCGTATCGCTGGGATGCCGAGGCCTACAGCATGGTGCGCTTTGGCGGCGGTTTTCTGATGTTCCGCCTGATGGGCTATCTCGCGCAGAACCTGCACGTGGTGCTGATCGGCCGCACGACCGGCGTCTCTGCCGCAGGCCTGTTCACCCGCGCCCAATCCACCGCCAATCTTCTGCTCGGCTACACCAACGAGCCAGCGGGCAAGATCGCGATGGCCGCTCTGCCCAAGCACAACAATGCCCCGGAAGCCTTCGCGCGCTTCTACAGCCGCTGCCTGGCTGTGATGATGTTCAGCGGTGCGCCGATCGCCTGCTTCACCTGGATGTTCGCTGGCGATCTGATTCGCATCCTGATGGGGCCGCAATGGGATACCGCGGCGGCGCTGCTGAGCGTGCTCGCCATTGGCATGGCAGTGCAGCCGGCGCTGAACAGCACCGGCTGGATTTATCTCGCCCGCGCCCAGATTCGCAACATGGTGCTGTGGGGACTGATCGGCTGGGGCGTGATGATCGCCGCCGCCCTGGTTGGCCTGCTGTGGGGCATCTACGGCGTGGCGTGGGCCTGGACACTTTCACTGCATGCCTTGCTGATCCCCTGCCTGCTGGCTGCATTTCGCGGCACGCAGATCCGCCTGATGGCCAGCATGCTGATCGTGATCAAGCCGCTGGCCGCTGCGGTCCTCGCGCTTGCGTTGACTGCACCGCTGCGCGATGTTCTGACTGACCTGCCGGCGGTGGTTCGCCTGCTGGCCTGCGGCACACTGTTCGGCCTCGGCTATCTGGCGCTGGTCTGGTGGGTGTTCGGGCAGAAGGAACTGATCGTCGATATCTTCCACAGCTTGCGCAACAAGCGTTCCAGCGCCGAAGCTGCGCCATGACCCAGCAAACTTTTCGAGCAGCACCTGCATCCCGCGCGCACAATGCCAGCGAAGCCTGGGGTCAGCCGCTGCGCTACATCAATCGCATGCTGCGCGCGGGCATCACCGACGCCATCGTCAAATGTGATCTCGCGCCGGGACAGCGCGTACTCGATTTCGGCTGCGCGGATCGACCCTACATGGGCGTGCTGCCACAAGATTGCGAATACGTGGGCGCAGACTTGCCAGGCAACGCACTCGCACAGGTCCTGATTGAAGCCAATGGCACCCTGCCTGTGGCCGACAACACGTTCGATCTGGTGCTGTCGACGCAGGTGCTGGAGCATGCCGCCAATCCCGCGCTGTACCTGAGCGAATGCCTGCGCGTACTCAAGCCCGGGGGCCGGCTGGTGCTGAGCACTCACGGCATCATGATCTGGCACCCTGACCCGAATGACTTCTGGCGCTGGACCTGCGAAGGTCTGCAGCATGAGATCCAGCGCGTTGGTCTCGAAGTCGAACGCTTCGATGGCATCATGGGTCTGGCATCAACCGGACTGCAGTTGTTCCAGGACGCCACGCTGCGCCGGCTGCACCGTCGTCTGCGCCGTCCATTCGCTGCACTGATGCAGTTGCTGGTGGGTTTCTTCGATCGTCGCGTTGATCGCGATACCCGCCATCTCAATGCCCTGGTGTTCATTGCCACGGCGCGCAAACCCCTCTGAACCATAGAAAAATCATGAGTGCCGGACATGAGCAATAAGGACTCGCGCTGGATAGGCCGCGCCAGTGATCGCCTCGCCCGCTGGCTGCGCCCCTGGGTGCCGGATCATCCGGGCCTGCGCCGCAGCCTGCGGCGTCTGCGCTACTGGCTGCCGACGGCAGAATCGACTTCGGACACCAGCAGTTTCATGGCGACTTTTGGCCGCGCCTATCCTGATGCCCGGTTCATCCAGGTCGGTGCCAATGACGGCGCGCTGCACGATCCGCTCAGACGTGAACTGATTCGCCGCAACTGACGCGGCATCATGATCGAGCCGGTGCCGTACGTGTTCGAGCGCCTGCAGCAGAACTACCGTGCCTATACCCGCATCGCACTGGAAAACGTGGCGATTGCGGCATCCGAAGGCGAACAGCCGTTCTATCACCTCGCCCCGGCCAAGGATCGCGCCGCTGAAGGCCTGCCGATCTGGTACGCGGCCTTGGGTTCATTCCACAAGGATGTGATCCTCTCGCATCGCGATCTCATTCCGAACATCGACGAGCGCCTGGTCACGCGCATGGTGCCGTGCACGACGTTCTCTGCGCTGTGCGCCAAACACGCGATCACGCATGTGGATCTGATCCAGATCGATACCGAAGGCCACGACTACGAAGTGATCAAACTGATCGACTTCGCCCGCCTCAAGCCACGCGTCGTCTTTTATGAGCATCAGCATCTGAGCCCGGCGGATCGCAGCGCCTGTCGCGAATATCTGGCCGCGCGGGGCTTCGAATGCATCGAACGCCACTACGACACGCTCGCGTTGCGAGTCACCGATACGCAGCCACGCGACGCAAAACTGCTGAAACTGTGGACTACTCTGCGCAACGCCGATCGCCAAACCGACTGAACTCCCGCATGAGCACTGCCCTCGTTGTCACGACCATCCAGGCCCCCAATGCGGTGATGCAGGCGCTGGCGCAGGCCTGCGCCGCCAGCAACAGCGCCTTCTACATCATGGGCGACCGCAAATCGCCGCCGCAGTACGACCTGCCCGGCACCTCGTATTTTTCGCTCGAAGCCCAGCACGCGCATTTCGGCGCGTTCAGTAAGCAACTGCCGGTCGGCCACTACGTGCGCAAGAACCTCGGCTATCTCGCCGCACTCGACGGGGGCGCGCAGTGGATCGTCGAAACCGACGACGACAACTTCCCGCTGCCCGGCTTCATGACGACGCCAGCGCCGTTGCGTGCGCGTCGGCTCAAGTCGGCCATGCCCTGGCTCAATGTCTACGATCACTTTGCGCCGTCGCAGTCGGTATGGCCGCGCGGCTATCCACTTGAGGCCCTGCTCCCGGGTCAGGCCCCTGGGATCAGCACACATTGGGTCGACGAATCGCCGCTACTGGTTCAAGGTCTCGCTGACGAGAACCCGGACGTTGACGCGGTCTATCGACTGACGCGAACCCTGCCGGTGTCGTTCGATCGCAGCGCGCCGCCAGCAACGCTGGAGATCGGCTCATGGTGCCCGTTCAACAGCCAGAACACCTGGTGGCATCGCTCGATCTTCGCCCTGATGTACCTGCCGTCCCACTGCAGTTTCCGCATGACGGATATCTGGCGCAGCTTCGTCGCGCAGCGCTGCCTGTGGGCGATGGGACATCGCGTGCTGTTCATCGCGCCGACGGTTCGCCAGGAACGCAACGAGCACAACCTGCTGCGTGACTTTGCCGATGAAGTTTCAGGCTATCTGAAGAACGAACAGATCCGGTGCACGCTCGATGCCTGCACGCTGACTGGCGCGCCCGAGGATGACTTGCTGATCTGCTACGAGGCCCTGACGGCAGCCGCCATCTTCCCGGCCGATGAGTTGCCGCTGGTCCGCGCGTGGATTGATGAGCTGAAAGCGCGCCGTAGCTGATGGTCATGGCGGGCTCGCGATGAGCCCGCCAACCCTTACTGACCTTGCGTGCGTTCGAACAGGAACATGTGATCCTGCACGCCAACCAGTTCGCACACATTGTCGTCGAGGAAGATCGGCTCGCAGGCGATCTGGCGAAACCCGGCGTCACGGATCACGTCGGAGAAATCGCGGCGCGAGCCGTCGGCTTCGCGACTGAGGAACTCGGTCGGATCGTTGGGGACAATCATCAGGTAGCGGTTCTGCATCTTCTGCAGCAACACAAACCAGCCCTTGATCGCGTCGTAACGCATCTCGGAAAAGCTGTGAATGTTGAGTACGAGATCGAGCTTGAGCTGCGGCAGGGCCTGTTCGACAGCGGTCAACGGAATCACGCGCGTCTTGTTCTCGCAACCGCGATAGCGCAGGTAGTAGTCGCAGAGGAAGGTCGACTCGGCGACTGCGTCGGTGCAGTGGTACAGCCCCAGACCGGCAACACTCTGCGACATGCGATGCGCGAGGCGGCCGTAGCCGGCACCGATATCCAGCACATTGAAGTCCTGCCGCGAAAAAATCTGCAGATGCCGATCGAGGAAGTACAGCTCGTTGACCGAGTCCAGCAGGTCGCGACTGATGCGCGGAAACCCGATGTAGTCGAAAGTCCAGCAGCCGAACTGGCCGTCCTCGCCCAGGCTGTCGAGCAGTTTGCGCGTATCCAACTGCCGGACGTACTGGCTGTAGAGGTAGTACTTGAGGCGCGCGTGATTGCGTACATTGCGCAGCTGCCAGACGTACACGTTGTCGCCGCGGAAATAGGCCATCTCCAGCTGGCTGTGCACGCCGTCCTGACTCCACAGCGAGTGAACGCCCATCGGCAGATTGGCGGCATCGTAGGACTCGCGCAATGCCTTGAGCGTGGGATTGTCCCGGCGCAGTTCCGCAGACGCGCCGGCAGGCAGGTCCACGGCGCGGGTATAGCTCGCTGCACTTGAGGACTCGGTTGCGTCCTCCTGCCGTATGCGCGTCAGACGGTAGCCGCTGCGCGCCAGTTGGCGCTGCACGACATCCTTGGCTAGATTGATCAGCCCCATTTGAATCCGTACCTCGGCTTGGTCGATGTGCTGCCGTTGCCTCGGCGCACGTGGTATTCGATCGCGGCCTCGCAGCAATGCGTTGAGCCTGCCAAACTAGTATGAAGCGATTGCCCCGGCGCCGCATCATGCGACGCTTACTCTGAGCCTGACCCTGGTGCCCATGGACTCACGTCCCTGCATTGATATTGCGCTGGCTGCCGACGCCAACTACATCCAGCACGCTGCGGTCGTGGCGCGCTCGCTGATCGCACACCAAGGGCAGGGCGCTTGCTTCCGGTTGCATTTCCTGCACTCCGGGACAACGCCGCCGGAAGCGCTGGCGCCGCTGGTCGAGATGATCGAGGCCAGTGGCAATTTCTTCGTCAATGTGCGCATTCCGGATGCGCTGGCCAAGCGCCTGAAACCGCATCCGGTTTTCGGCACGCATGCCTGGATGCGCATGCTGTTGCCGGAGATGTTGCCGCAGCTGCAGCGCGTGCTGTACCTGGACAGCGATGTCGTGGTCTGCGAGGCGCTTGACGCGTTATGGGCGACTGAGCTCGGCGAACACTGGATTGCCGCGGTCGTGAATCCCCTGTATCCGCACCAGTCATTAAAGCGCCTGGAGCCGCTGGGCATCAGCCGGCCGCTCGACTACTTCAATTCCGGCGTACTGCTGATGGACCTGCAGCAGTTGCGCGCGCACGCCATCAGCGAGGCGCTGCTGCGTTATGCGGAAGCCGCGCACGCAGATCTGCTCTATCCGGATCAGGACGTGCTCAACGCCGTTCTCAAGGGCCGATGGCTGGCGCTGCATCCGCGTTACAACGCGCAGAGTCCGTTCTACGATCTGCGTCCGGGTGATCTGCCGTTTACCCGCGCGATCGTCAAGGAGACTTGCAAGCATCCGGCCATCGTTCACTATTCAGGACTGTTCAAACCCTGGATGGACGCCAGTGGCCATCCGCTGCGGCGACTGTACTGGAAGCATCTGGAGCAAACGCCATGGCGCGGTGCCAAGCTGGAGAATCCATACTGGCGCAACAAGATCCTGCGCCACTTCCCGTATCGCCTGTACTACTGGTACTGGCAGCATTTTCCACAGCCACAGGCGCGGCGCACGCTGACGCCACACTGAACACGCTGCCTGCTGCCGACCCACCCATGCTCCGACGTTCGGAATCGAAATGACCCAGGCCAATGACTTCAGCGCAATGGAACGCGCCCCCACTCGCGTCCCGGTCTGGTACTGGAATCGCCAGGCTCTGCTGAAGCTGCGTGCTGCAATCCGCAAGAGCCTGCAGCAGGCCGGCATCGGCAACGGCATGGAAGTGCTTGAACTGGGCTGCGGCAATCGGCCGTATCAGCCGATGGTCGAGGCCACCGGCGCGAAGTACATCGGCGCAGATCTCCAAGGCAATGCCCACGCCGACCTGATCATCGCCGACGACGGTCATGTGCCGGAGGCAGCCGCCTGTTTCGACGCCGTGCTCTCGACCCAGGTCCTTGAACATGTGCCCGACCCGGTTGCCTATCTCGGCGAGGTGCGCCGCCTGCTCAAGCCGGGCGGTCAGCTGATTCTTTCGACGCACGGTGTCTGGGTTTATCACCCGTCGCCTGGCGACTACTGGCGCTGGACCGGTGCCGGCCTGCGCAAGCTGCTCGAAGATCAGCAATTTGAGGTGCGTGAATTCACTGGCGTCATGGGCACGCTACCGATGGCGCTGCAGCTCGCGCAGGACAGCATCAGATTCCATCTGCCGCGCCTGTTGCGCAAGCCGTTCTGCCTGATCATGCAGCTGCTGATTGCCGGGGCGGATCGCCTGCACAGCGACGAAGCGCGCACGCGGGATTCGATGATCTTTGTCGTACTCGCGCGGCCGCGCCAAGCTTAGCGCTTCAAAGGCGCGTAACGCGGCAGCGCGCGGATCTTCATTGCGCAGATGAACTGTTGGCGCTCGGTGGCTGGCACCGGCTCCTGGTTGTCGCTGAGCGCATGATCGTTGTTGTAGACATAGAGGACATCCGGCACGAAACGCGTGTGCTCGGCGGTCGCCATCTCCAGCATCGGCATCATCGTCGCGACGTCAGCGGCCGAGCAGAAGTACTCGCCATCGGTATCGCGCAGATCGGCGTCGCGTACGCCGTCCCACAGAAATTTCCGGTAGCTGCGCAGATGACTCGCGCGCCAGGGTCCGCTGCTGTAGCGGAATAGGCCGAGGCGAGAAACCGAATCCGGGATCTTCTCGGCCTGCCCGCGCGTCGGCCGCCCGCGTAGGCGATCGCGCCAGCGTGGCCGGTACAGCTCGTGACTGCCGTAGCTGAGCCACACATTCGGGTCGGAATACAATGCCGCAAGCCGCTCGAAAACCCGCTCATGCTTGAGCCAGTCATCTCCATCGATGATGACGATGACATCATCCTCAGCCTGCGCCGCCAGCGACGTCGCTCGCACGATGTTGGCGAGCGCCCCGACACGCTGTTCGGAGCGGACGATGTTGAAGCGCTCATCGCCGGCGGCTGCGGCCTGCGCGCGCTCAAAGGTCCGGTCAGTCGACTGATCGTCGATCAGCACCGCACGGAAATTGCCATGCGTCTGCGCGCGCAGAGATGCGATGCCGCGCGTCACCCAGTTCTCACACTGGTGCGCCGCAGTCACGACGGCGAAGCGAACCGATGCCGGCGCTGCAGCGATCTTCTCGCTCATGCCTGCGCGCTCCGCTCGCGTTGCTGCGACGTACGCTGCTGCAAGTCAGCACAGATGCGCCCAGCAAGCGCGCCCGCGGTTTGCTCCCAGCTGTAGCGGTGCAGGCAATCGACCTGTCCGGCCGCGCCCATCTGCGCAAGACGCTCCGGTCGTGCCAATGCGTCAAGCAGTGCGGTGGCGAAACCAGCGGCGTCGAGCTGATCAGTCAGAAAGCCGAATCGGCCGTGATCGGAAATTTCCGGCAGCGCATTGCGATTGAAGCCCATCACCGGCGTGCGGCAGGCCAGGGCTTCGATATAGGCGAGCCCCCAGGGTTCGTACATTGCCGGCATCACGAACAGCGTCGACTGCTCGTAGATCTGCTGCAGTTCTTCGGCTTCGATCCATCCGGTGCCGCGAACGCCCGGATGATTCTCGATACCAGGGAATTTTGCGCCACCCACCACGGTGAGTGTCAGCGCCGGCCGCGTCTGCCGCGCGATCGCAAACGCGTCGAGCAGCAGCGGTAAGCCCTTGTCATGCGGCCGCACCTTGGCCACGGTCAGCAGGCGCCCCGCGGCATAGTCCTTGGGGCCGTTGTAGGGGCGGATCGTGCCGCGCCCGGTGCCGATCGCGGTCACACGTTCGGGAGCGACGCCGAACTGTTCGATGACATTGGCTGCGACATGCTGGCTTACGGTGAAGATGTGCTTCGCACGCTTTAGGGCACGCCGCTCAAAGCGGCGGAACCATCGGCGCTGATGGGCAGACAGACCCGTTGCTGCCACGGCCTGCCGCTCCCACAGATCGTAACTGGTGTCGATATACAGATACGCCGGCACCCGACCACCAATCCACGGCAGATCGTAGGAGCCGAAATGCAGCGTTGCATCGCAATGGGCATCGATGGCCTGACCTTGCACCGCAGCGCCCCGCATCAACCGGTAGCCTGGACCGCGCACCGACGGATGTGCGAGACGCAGACGATTGTCGACACGTACCGCGAAACTCACGAAGCGTGACTCGGCCAGATCGTGCGTCACGGTGCGCACGCGGCCATCGGCCTGCAAGGCACGATGAAGATTGTGCGGCGTTCCGGACCATGTCGCCGGATGGTCGACAGGGCCCGCAGAGCAGCTCAGCAGGAGCCGAGGAAGCAGTTCGTCGCGTGAAGGGGAAGGCATCGACCGTCAGTCAGCCAGGGAGTAGCGGGCAATATACTCAAGCCGAAGAAAACGCATTCATTCCTTGCCCACTGCAGTTGCCAAGCCTGCAGGCATCTCCGGTGCTCGCTTTTCCGGTCGATACGCCCACAGATGCTTGAGCCGGAGGAAGGGTTTCTCGACTGCGTAGTAGCTGGCGTTGGCCACAATGAAGACCAGAACCAGCACAGCACTTACCAGCAGCGGCTCCGACCAACCGCTCTCCAGCGCCCAGGGGCGTAGCAGGTTCATCAGGGGCCAGTGCCACAGATACGTGGAATAGCTGATCTCGCCAAGATGGGTCAGCGCTCGATTGCGCAGCAAGGGAATGCCCCGACCACCGGCCAGGCTGGTTTGATAGATGCCGGCCAGCATAAAAGCCGCAAACCCGGCGGCGGCCAAGGACTGGCACATCCAGCGCAGCACCGACGGCAGCGGCAGGACCGGCGTCACGAACAGGGCCACCAAGGCCACCACTCCAGCCGCCGTCACAAGGCGCCGAGACTGGATCGGCACTGCCATCCCTCGATCAGCCCAGAGCGTCATGAACGCGAGCAGCAAGCCAAGCGCAAAGCTGTGCAGGCGCGTGGCCAGGACCCAGGCGTGCATATTCAGCCCGACACGCAGCACCACCGCCACCAGAACTGCTGCGGCCAAGGCCGCGACGATCACCGGCACGCTGCGCTTGCGCAGGAAGAACACGAATAGCGGGAGCAGGATGTAGAAGTGTTCCTCGACCGCGACTGACCATGTATGCAGCAGCCCGCGCAGATACTCGCCGCGCTCATCCAGCGCGTAGTACTCGACGAACTGCAGGAACATGATCTGCTTGACAAACCCTGGCGTCGTCCAAGGCGAACTCGGCGCGCCGCCGTTCATGCCCAGCAACAGGGTGGCAAGCGACACGGTCAGCACGACCGAGAAGTACGCCGGCCAGATACGCAGGATGCGCCGTACGAAATAAGACTTGAGGAACCCCGGCTGCCCGCTGTTGGCGACAACGATGCGCCCGAGCAGAAATCCGGAAATGACGAAGAATACGTCCATCGGCATCCAGTACCAGCTCTGCATGCTGGCGAATGCATAGACACCCAACTCGACGCTCGTGTGCCCGACGACCACGATGATTGAGAGCAAGCCGCGGATACCATCCACTTCTGCCCAGCGGCGCTCGGTCGAACTGGACAAGATTGAACTCCGTGAATGGGGCCAAATGGACAGGTGGCTATGTTGGACGGATTCATTCTGCATGCCAAGCCCCGGCCGGCCATGTGCATATAATCGCGGAGGGCCGCCCCCATGCCCGCATCGAAGCACCCGGCGACGTTGCCGGAGCCCAGTCCGACAGCCACGATTTTCGATCGCCCATGAATCTGATGCATTCGCTCGGCCGCGCCCTCGACCACGCCCGCAACGGCACCTTGCTCGCCACGCTGCGCCGGCGCTTCGCCGCCAAGCGCGCGCAAGAGCCGAACCGCTTCGGCGTCCGTCGACCGGAAGACACACCGGCCGTCCTGGCCTACCTTTCAAAAGTTGCATGCACCAAGCCCGGCCAGCAGATCCTGCTGGTTGGCGAAAGCGGCCCTTACCGTGATGCGGTCGCCGCCGAGATTCAGCGTCTTGGCCTGACGTCCCGCGCGATTACCCCGCAGGCTATCGCCAGCCTGGATGCAACCGCCCTGGACAATGTCGGCTGCCTCACGATCGCCAGCCTCGACGCGCGCCTGCAGCTGAGCATCGCGCGGCAGCTGGTCCGCACTCCCGCTGCCGCTTCGATTCCGCTGGAGTACGTGGCGCTGCCGCACGTCGAAAATGCCGTCATCGCCCAGTACGACCGCTACCAGAACGAAGATTTCGTCACGCCGCTGGTCGCCGAATCCGGCGATGCTTTCTATCAAATCTATCAGCGTTCCCTGGAACGCTTCCAGCAGAAAACCGAGATCCGGGACTATCTCGATTTCAGCCAGATCCTGAAGTCCATCACTCAGCGCGCGGTGCCCGGCAACGTCGCCGAGTTCGGATCCTATTGGGGACACAGCGGCTGGCTGCTGTCGAACGTGCTCGAACAACTAGGCAGCGACAAGACGCTGTTCATGTTCGACATGTTCGAGAACTTTCCGGTCGAAGACGTTGGCGTGGACCGCTTCTGGAGCGGCACCCATCCGGTCGACTTCGAATCTGTACGCGCAAAATTCACCGACCGCCCGAACGTGAAGCTGGTGAAAGGCGATTTCACCAAGACCCTGCTCGACACCGACACAGGTCCACTCGCATTCGCATTCATCGACTGCGACTCCTATCGCGCCACCAAGTTCCTGCTTGAGTACCTGTGGGAAACCCGCATGCCGACCGGTGGCGTTGTCGCGATGGAGGACTATGGGCACGCCGCATTGCTTGGCAATCGCGTCGCAGTGCATGAGTTCTTCGATGGCCGGCGCGATGCCTACACCTGGTATTCGCAGTTCAGCGGCATCTTCATTGCCGTCAAACTGGCCTGACGCGCTCACCCTGCCCGGCTCTCAGCACAACTAGAAGCAGACAATGCGACACATACCGGAACTGGACGGTCTCAGAGGCCTTGCCGCAAGCATGGTCGTGGTCTTCCACTGGGCCCCGAAATACACCTTCTGGGGCTGGGGCTTCGTCAATTGCTTCTTTGTACTGTCCGGCTATCTGATTGGCCGGATCATCCTGGAAGCGGTCCTCGATCAGCGCTTTTCGCTGCGCGACTTCTACATGCGCCGCATCCTGCGCATCTGGCCGGTCTACTACCTCTCACTGCTCGCGATCCTCGTCTATCACGTCGCAACGCGCGGCAGCGGCTTTCTGGACGGCCCGTATTTCACCGACTGGCTGTTCTCGCTGTTCTACCTGCAGTTCACGCAGTACTACTTCATGCAGGGCATCGAGCCTGCGCTGGCACTCGACTTCCTGCCGGGCATGCTGCCGATCTGGACCGTCGCGGCCGAAGAGCAGTTCTATCTGATCCTGCCGTTGCTGATGCTGTGGCTGGTGCCGCGCATGAAGCTGAACTGGCTCATCGCCGCGTGTCTGCTGGCCGCTTTGCTGGGGCCGACGGCGCGCCTGTCCGGCTTCGTCTCCATCCTCCTGCTCACGCAGATCGACGGACTGATGCTCGGTGTCGCACTCGCGGCGATCACGACACGCAATCTGCGCCAGCACGGAACCGATGGCAGTCGCGGCCTGAACCTGATCCTGGCGGCGGCGGCGCTGGTCGGCATGGCAGGTCTTGCGCCCTATATCGTGCACGGCTACATCGTGACCCCTGGGCCGGCGGAACTGCTCGGCTCACCGCTGCTGTGGACCTGGACCAATCTGCTGTTCTTCGGGCTGATCGGCCTGATCGTCGTCAATCCCGGCAATCGCCCGTCTGCGTTTCTGCGCACGCGCCTGTTCGCCTATCTCGGCTCGATCAGTTACGCCCTGTACGTCTTCCACATGCCGCTGCTGTACTACGTCAAACCACACGTCATGGCGCTGTTTGGTGCCGATCTGCGCTGGCTCGGGGCTATCGCAACCACGGGCGTGCTGATCGGCGCGCCGCACGTCTCCAAGGTTCTCATTGAGCAACCCGCCCTCAGGCTTAAGGCGCGGTTCTCCACCACCCCCGTCCTCGTCTGAGCAACCCGCGATGACCGCCCTCAAACAAG
>CAZDPA010000031.1:16775-29485 GCA_964507195.1 uncultured Salinisphaerales bacterium
AAGCGTTGGCGTTGTCGTCCCCGAATTTCCCGCCGTGTCGGAAACTTTCGTCCTCGATCACATCAATGGCCTGATAGACCGCGGACACCGGGTTTGCGTACTGCGCCGCACAGCCCCCGCTGATACATTCTCGCAGCCGGACCTAGGCGGCCAGCACCTCGCGCCACTGATATCGACCTGGATATCTCCGGGCGGTCGTCTCAAGCGCAGCATGCTCAAACTCGCTGCGCTACCGCGAGTTCCCCTGACCGCAGTCGCCGAAACGCTGCTCGGCCCCTTTCGCGCCGACCTAATTCCCCTTTCGGCCAGCATCCGGGGACAAGCTCCCGCGCTGTTGCACGCGCATTTCGCGCGGCAAGGCGAGATGCTCGCCAGACTTAAAAAGTATCGCCTCATCACGCAGCCGTTCTTGGTTACGGTGCACGGCTTTGACATTAACCGGGTACTTGCAGGAAGCCTTCCGGGATATGCGCACCTGTTTGACTACGTCGATCAGGTGATCGTCGGCAGCGCATTCATGCGCCGGCAAACCGAAAGGCTTGGATGTCCATCCGACAAGATCAGCCTGATTCCACAAGGCATTCATCTTGAGCAATTCCACTTTGCTGCACGCCACTGGGCACCGGCGACTCCCTTGAAACTGCTGAGCGTCGCCCGGCTGGTTGGGCAAAAGGGGATCGCTCACGGCATTCGAGCGGTGGCAGAACTGATACATAGCGGCATCGCCGCCCGGTACACGATCGTCGGCGACGGACCGCTGCGGCAGCAACTGGGACAACTTGCGCGGGATTGCGGGATCGCTGATTCCGTATCCTTCGTCGGCGCTCAGCCGCGAAGCATTGTTCAGCAGCATTACGCCGATAATCACCTGTTCCTGTTTCCCTGTACCAAGGTTGCGGCGGGTGACGAAGAGGGCCAGGGAATAGCCTTGCTAGAGGCGCAGGCCTGCGGACTGCCGATTCTGGCGACCCGTCACGGCGGCATCCCTGAAAGCGTCAACGACGGCCGCTCTGCCGTCGTCGTCGCCGATGACGTGGGCGCCGTAGTGAAAGGCTTGCAAGATCTGGTGAGCAATCCCTTAGCATGGACGGATATGGGTCTCGCGGGTAGAGCGCACGTCGAGCGCAATTTTCAACACAAAATGCATATTGCCAGGATCGAAGAAACATACCGTGCGGTTCTCGCCAGAAGCGGTCTCGCAAAAGACTCTGCCGGGCATGCCTGTGGGTAACGTAGCCCCCGCCGTATCGGTCATTCTCCCGACCCATAACCGTTTGCCGTTATTGCGTCGATCTCTGGCCAGTGTTCAGGGACAGACCCTTCGCGACATCGAGATCATCGTCATTGACAACAGTTGCGACGATGGAACATCAGATTATTTGAAAGGCCTTGACGATCGTCGGGTGCATGTCGTGCGTCTCGATCAGAAGGTCGGCGCCTCTGCGGCTCGCAACACCGGATTGAATCTGGCGCGGGCACAGCTCATCGCATTCCAGGATGACGACGATATCTGGCTTCCCACCAAACTCGAACAACAGGTTGATGCGCTGGAGTCAACGCCCGCTGGAGTTGGCCTATGCCTGTGTGGCTTGCTCAGGCTCAAACCCAGCTCCGTCGAGCCCCGTTATTCGTCGTATTATTTCGACCAGATTGACTTTGCCTGGGGGGTTTCTCTTCGCGACTACTCGGTCATCGCCACGCCCGGCTGGCTCGTCCGTCGCTCGGCGTTAGCCACGGCCGGCCTGTTCGATGTGGAACTACCGTGCCGCAATGACTGGGAGCTGGCTTTACGTTTACGTCAATGCTGCGAGTTCACCTACATCGCAGAACCGCTGTATCTGCAGGACCAAACCCGGGAATCAAGCATGATGTACAACGGCGCTGCCCTTTCTGCAGCCCTGCAGCACATAACGCGGAAGCACGGCAGCCTGTGGGCCGGCAATCCGCAGGTGCGGGGAAGTCATGCTCGCACCATTGCGAAAATCGAACTGCGGGCGGGGAACCTGCCGCAGGCTCGCAGCTGGCTCAATCAGGCGTGGCGCGCGGAACCGACGCGGCTTCAGACCGTGGGCCTGCTGCTGGTCAGCTGGTTACCCCGGAGCCTGTATCTGGCTGCACTTGCAGTCTATGCACGGAGGACACCTCATCTTGCCCGCGGACAATGAGCTGACTGCATCGGCGAATCCGCCGCTGGTATCGGTGGTGCTCCCTACGTACAACCGTGCGCACCTGTTGCGTCGCGCCATCGTCAGCGTGCTTTCGCAGAGCATGGCGGATTTCGAGTTGATCGTCGTCGATGATGCTTCGACCGACGACACAGAGAGCGTCGTGCAGCGCTTGGCGGCGCAGGACCGCCGAATCAGGTACGTGCGAAGGCCCGGAAACGGCGGCCCTGCGGGCGCGCGCAATACCGGCCTTGCTGCGGCCAGGGGCGAATTCGTCGCCTTTCAGGACAGCGATGATGAATGGCTCTCGGGCCGGCTGGAGCTGACGCTGGCACCGTTCCGACAAAGCGGCGCGGAGACTCTGGGCCTGGTCACGTGTGGCATGTTGCGTCCGCAGCCGAACGGCGGCACCTATAGATTTCCTCCAGCCGCTCTGCTGGGCGCCGAAGCCGACCTGGCGAAGCAGATCACGCTGCATACCGACGCGGCTTTTACACAGACCTGGCTGGCGCGCCGATCGGTGCTGGAAGCGGCCGGTGGATTCGACGAGGCACTGTACGTCTGGGACGACTGGGAATATCTGTTGAGAATCCATCGTTGCGCGCGGGTTCGCTACCTTGAGCAGGTCGGCGTCGTTTCACATCTGACCAGTGGCAGCGTAGGCACGCGCATCCAGCCACGCCTGGACGCCTTGGCGCACATGCTCAGCAAGCACGAAACCGGCGACGCCTTGCTGCTCAGCACCCTGCAGTACCTGCAGGTCCGCTTTCGCGCTTTGGCCAGCGACATGCCTGGAGCGCGCCGTGGCGCCCTCAAGTTGATGTTGGCGGGAACCGTGTCGCCGAAACTGGCTGCACTAGCCATCATGCCACGCCGCTGGCTATTACGCCGTCTCGATCCTTTCGCGCAGTTCCGTCAATGACCCGGATCATCACTTTCGGTACGTTCGACATTTTCCATGTCGGCCATTTGAACCTGCTTGAACGCTGCAGGGCGCTGGGCAGTCATCTGACGGTCGGGGTTTCGACGGATGAGCTCAATGAGAGCAAGAAGGGCCGTCGCCCTATCTACTCGCTGGACGAGCGTTACAGAATTCTACGCGCACTGCGTATCGTCGATGAGGTCTTCCTCGAGGAGTCCCTCGACGCGAAACCTGACTACATCGTCCGATATCGCGCGGACGTCCTGGTCATGGGCGATGACTGGACCGGCCGCTTCGACGCGTTGAACTCTTTGTGCCGGGTCGTGTATCTACCGAGAACTCCGTCGATTTCCACGACAGCAACGATCGAGAGAATCCGCGCATGACGGAACCTACGGCAAGAATGCTGCTGAGCCGTCGCTACGACAGCCCGGAGCAAGCGTTGCTGACGGCCTTGCTGAGCCAGCGGCTGGGCGCGGTTTTCGCGGCCCTCGCGTTTCGCTTGCGGCTCCGTCCGGACATGGTCACGTTGCTCGGGCTCGCCTTCATGCTGGCCGCGTGTCCGGCTTTCGTATCGAACTCGCCCTCAGCCTGGATGCTTGCGGCAGTCCTCCTGCAAGTCGGGTTCGCCTTTGATTGCGCCGATGGCCAGCTGGCGAGGGCGCAGAAGGCAACGAGCGAACGCGGAGCTTGGCTCGACGTGGCCTGCGACCATGTACGCCAGGTGGCTCTCACATTCTCAGTCGCTTATGTACTGATCGAAACCGAACAGGGAATACTCGCTGCACTGCTTGCATGTGCCGCACTGCAAACCGGATTCACCGTCTATCTGCATACTGCAACCGTACTGAAGACTGAGCGCAGCGCCGCGCTGGGCACAGCGGGCTGGCGTCAGGCGATCCGCATGTTGCTGCGCAACCTCCTCGACACGCCGGTGTACCTGCTTCTTCTGTGCGCGTTCCGCTGCTCCCCCGAATGGCTGCTGGTTTTTGTCAGCTCCTATGGCGGATTGCTTTTCGTCAGAGGATTCAGCCTGGGGTTTCTGCGCCTGAAAGGACCTGTGATGCCTGCGTCGCCAGAGCTTCGGCAAGATTCATGAAAGTGCTCCATGTCGCCGAGGTGATGCAGGGAGGCATTGCGACCTACCTGAATGAGATGCTGGCACGCCATCTCATCCACTCGCCCGGCGATCAGCTCCTGCTCATCTGTCCGGCGGAGCATCTGCCGTATCTCGAACCTGCGCTCCGGGACGCCGTCGAGATTCGACCGTATACCAGGACTGGGCGGAATCTTGGCTCCCTGCTGCGCTTGTGGAAATTTTTCCGCCGGACAGTCCGGCAGTGGCGCCCCGATCTTGTCCACGCCCACAGCAGCTTTGCCGGAGGGGTATGCCGCTTGCCGTATCCCGGCAAATCCGCACCAGTCGTGTACTGCGCGCACGGCTGGGCTTTTGACCAGGAGCTGCATCGGTACAAGCAGTACTTGTACGCTGGGCTTGAGCGCCTTCTGGCGCCCCGGGCATCGCAGATCATCGCAATTTCGGAACATGAGAAAGCGTCGGCCGTACGTATCGGCATCCCGGCCTCGCGGATTGCGGTCGTACGTTATGGCCTCGATACGGGCCGGGTGCTGAACGACGAGCGTCATGCACGCGAAAGTGGACCCTTGTGCCTGTTGTTCGTCGGACGCTTTGATCGGCAGAAGGGTCTGGATTGGCTGCTTGAAGTGATGTCGCACCTGTCTCCCGACCAGGTACGGCTCAGACTGGCCGGCAGCCCGGTGCTCAGTAAGACGGCCAGCCAGTCACTCCCTCCAGGCGTGACATCTCTCGGCTGGATTTCGTCCAACGAGCTTGATCAGCATATCGACACGGCTGATGCCGTCATTATGCCGTCACGATGGGAAGGCTTCGGACTTGTCGCGGTCGAAGCCATGCGTCGGGCCGTGCCCGTACTGGTCAGTGACCGCGGAGCGCTGGCTGAGGTTGTCGGTGATGGCGGAATCGTATTCCGGCTGGATGCACCCGAAGAACTGGTGAGCATGCTTCCGCAGCTGGATCGCAAGGCTTTGCTGGAAATGGGACGTCGTGGCCGTGCCCGGTTTATCCAGCACTTCACCGCCAGTCGCATGACGGATGAAACCCTGGCGATCTATCGCCTAGCGCTCGCACCCTCAATCGGATGAGTGCCGTCCCTCAAGCTGACGCGGATTTGAGGGACGATCGTTCAAGCGGACGTTTGCGCCGGGGCAGCGAGTTTCTGCGCGCGCTGACTGAACAGTACGCGACACTTTTCCCTCTGCTGCTCGCGGTGGCGTTGAGCGCGATGAATCGGCTGCGCCCGATGCAGCATCTGACCTATAGCGACATCGCCGTGCTCATTGCGGCCTGCGCGCTGCCCTTGCTGCGCCTGAAACGCCAAGGCAGCAGGCGACATGCGTCCCCGCTGCCCTTTCTGCTGGCACCCACGTTCGTCCTTATCGGCGCCCTGCTGCAGGCACTGGCCCTGAAGAATGCCGAAAGCGTCCTGTACGCAGGCCACTATTTCGTTGCCGCCGCACTGATCCCTCCGCTGATCCTTTGGTCGGTGATCGACGATTGGAAGGCGATTCTTGCAGTGGCGTATGCCTGGGTCGCCGGGATCGCGCTGAGCGCGCTGGTTGGCGTACTTGCCCATCATGGAATCCAGCTGCCCGGTCTCAATGATCCGTTCGCCAATTGGTATTGGGGGGGGTTTCGCATCTCCGGCCTGGCGTTTCACCCCAATCTCCTGGCCCTGTGTCTTGCGATGGCACTCCCCATATCGGTTGCTTACGCCGTGGGCAGCACGCGCGTGTCGGTCCGCGCGCTGTTTGCCGGATTGACGCTGATGTTTTTGTACGCATTGGACCTGACCGGATCCAGAGCCGCACTCGGCGCGGCCATCGTCGTACTGCCGCCGATCCTGTGGGTCAGCCTGTGGCGCAAAGACGTGGTCACTCGACTGACCATACTTATACTTGCCGGTGCCGGCGTCGGACTGACCTTACTCCTGCTGACCGCCACCGGCACGATCGACGGCGCCGGCGCATTCGACCGTCTCTTCGGCGGCGAGGACACCAGTCACTCGGACTGGAAACGCGGCATTGCCCGGGATGAAGCCATACGCGATTTCCTGGCTCACCCCGTGCTTGGGGCGGGCTACGTGCACATTCGCGATGCGCACAATTTCTTCCTGCAGTTCCTGCAGTCAGGAGGAGTCGTCGGCCTGATCGGTTACCTCTGCTATCTGGTGCTGCTGGCCCGGGTCATCTACCTCTGCAGGGGCAGATACGACAGTGTGCCGGCCCGGCTGCTCGTGATCGGCCTGATCGGCGGCGTTGCGACCTGGCTGCTGGTCGGCTTCTATCAGAATGCGGTCATTGAACGTGCGGTATACGTTCCGATCGGCTTGCTGCTCGCGATTGCATGCTCGCGTCGCCCGACATGATCTCCGCGTGCGCCTGTTAAATATCATCGTCGCCAACGACTATGCGTACCTGGAAGGTGGCGCCAGTAAAATAGCGCTCCTCCAGGCCGATGGCCTGCGTAGCCGCGGACATCGTGTAACCCTGTTTTCCGCACAGCAAAGCAGCGATGCGCCGGGGAACCCCGATCAGCGTGCAGCTGACGACGGAACCCTGCTGCTGACTGGACAGTGGGATATCGCGCGGGACCCTGAGCGCCTGCGCGCTGTCCGGCAAGGGCTCTGGAATGCGGCCGCATACAGAATGCTCGCCGATCAGCTTGAGCGCAGCGACCGCGCCAGCACGGTCGTTCTGGTGCATAGCTGGAACAAGGCCCTGTCCAGCAGCATCGTGCGGGCGGCGACGGATCGTGGGGTTCCTGTCGTCGCTGTGCTCCATGACTACTCGGCTTGCTGCCCTAACGGGGCCTATCACAATTTCCGCAGCAACCAGCCCTGTTCGCTGCGCCCGATGTCCCTGCGCTGTCTGCGCACACCCTGCGATCAGCGCTCGGAGACCCACAAGGCATGGCGAGTGGTGCGACAGGTGGTTCAGCAACGCCGCGGTGGCATTCCGGACCAGTTGAGCGCCGTCATCTACGTTTCGGAGTATCAGCGCCGGGCGATGCAGCCCTGGCTCCCGGACACGCTTTCCTTTCAGGTACTCGAGAATCCGGTCGCCGCGCCGCCGGAAGGCCTGCGCGCTCAGGTCAGGGATAGCGCACGCTTCCTGGCGGTGGGTCGCCTGTCGAAAGAAAAGGGGCCGCTGGTGCTGGCGCAAGCCGCGCGCATCGCCGGAGTCGACGTCACGTTTGTTGGCGATGGTCCCTTGCGCGGGGCCATTGCGGATGCGAACCCTGATGCATCCTTTACCGGTTGGCTCGATGGCGACGCAGTCTGGCGTGAACTCACCCGCTGCCGCGCGCTGGTATACCCAAGCATGTGGCGCGAAACATTCGGACTGAGCGTTTATGAAGCGGCCGCGCTGGGCATCCCTTCGATCGTCTCGCATGGAACGGCGCCCGCGGATTTCATTCAACATGGAGTCAACGGATTGCTCGTCCCCCAAGGCGACGCCGACGCACTTGCGGACGCGCTGCGCCTGCTGTCAGACCGGCCGGGCTATGCGGCGCAATTGGGCGCAGCCGCCTCAGCAAGCTGGCACCAACATAGCCGATCGACGGAAAGATACTTCGAGCAGCTTGAGCAGATCCTTGTCGGGGCAATGGGTTGACGCGATCATGTCCCCTGAGCGCGCATCGAACCCTTACAGTCCGCGAATAACGGCCTGCGCCACTCCGGCTGCTACTCTGCGCATCGCGCCTACAATCAAGATATCAAAATGATCATCCTCAACCTTGCATGCGGCACCCATGCGAGCCTCGATCAGCGGGTTCGGAATATCGATTGGAACATCTACGCGCGCCTGCGCAGCAGAAAGCTGCTCTGGCCCCTGGCCGCGGTGCTGATGAACGGCAGCCGCTACGAAAAGTTCAAGGCCTTGCCCGACAACGTCGTCCTGTGGGACCTGCGCCGGGGCATTCCGAGTGCCGATAACAGCGTCGACGTCGTCTATCACTCGCACTACCTGGAACACATCGATCGGGAGTACGTACCGGCGCTGTTGCGCGAGGTGCATCGGGTCCTCAAGCCGGGCGGAATCCATCGGATTGTCGTGCCGGATCTGGAGATCCTCGGACGCGAGTACGTGCGGAGCCTGGATGCATGCGCTCGGCAGCAAGCGCAGGTTGCGTCCCACGATGCGCGGGTTGCCGAACTGTATCGATGGACGGTGCTGAGGGAGGCACCGGGCAGCGGCCAGCAGCCCAGACTGAGACGCTGGCTCGAAAACCGCTTGCTGGGGGACGCCCGCGCCCGTGGGCAGACGCATCAGTGGATGTACGACCAGTACAACCTCGAGGCGCTGCTTGAGGAATGTGGATTCACTGCCTGTCGAAAACTGGCTTGGAACAGCAGTGAAGTCCCGGACTGGAACTTGACGCGCCTCGACGAGAACGGCCATGGCACCGAATACCGCCCCGGCTCGCTCTACCTTGAGGCTCGACGCCCACTGCAGCCATAAACCGCGCACATCTGTGCACGTTGTCTGACGAATGGGCGCGAAGCTACCCCGCTGCCGACTCGAGCCGCTGCATAAAGTACGCGACGGTGCTCTTTAGCCCGTCCTGCAGCGAATGCGTAGGCCGCCAGTCGAGCACATTGTTCGCCAGATCGATCACCGGCTTGCGCCTGCGCGGATCGTCCTGCGGCAGCGGCTGATGCACGATTTTCGAAGAAGAGCCGGTCAGCTTCAGAACCTGCTCTGCGAGCTCAAGCATGGTGAATTCGCCCGGATTGCCGAGATTGACCGGGCCGGTCACGGTTTCGGGTGATTCCATCAAGCGCATCAGACCATTGACGAGATCGTCGACATAGCAGAATGAGCGGGTCTGCCCGCCGTCACCATAGATCGTGATCGGCACGCCCTTGATGGCCTGCACGATGAAGTTACTGACGACGCGCCCATCGTTGGGGTGCATTCTCGGCCCGTAGGTATTGAAGATACGCGCCACTTTGATCTGCAGCCGATGTTGACGGTGATAGTCAAAGAACAAGGTCTCGGCACAGCGCTTGCCTTCGTCGTAGCAGGAGCGAAACCCGATCGGGTTCACGTTCCCCCAATAGCCCTCAGGCTGGGGATGCACTTCCGGATCGCCATATACCTCGCTGGTCGAGGCCTGCAGAATCCTTGCTCGAACACGCTTGGCCAAGCCCAGCATGTTGATCGCCCCATGCACACTGGTCTTCGTTGTCTGCACCGGATCGTGCTGATAGTGGATCGGCGACGCCGGACAGGCGAGGTTGTAGATCTGATCCACTTCGACATACAAGGGGAAACAGACGTCGTGGCGGATCAGCTCGAACCACGGATTGTCGAGCAGATGCACGACATTCTGCTTGCTTCCCGTAAAGAAGTTATCCACGCACAGCACTTCGTTGCCCATCGCGAGCAAACGCTCGCACAAGTGCGAACCGATGAATCCCGCGCCTCCCGTCACAAGTACTCGTTTCATGTCCGCTCGATCTGCCCCAAAACAATCATCATGATTCCGGCCACCCACGGATCGCCCGCGTCACTGGTTTTCCTCGCCGAAAGACCTTGTTTACCCCGCCCGGATTTGCAGCCCTGCGCCGACCTCTAGCCGTCACGGCTTTTCGATCTGCCCTTGCAAGAATCCTGCAGCAATGAACGCCACCGAAATCAACGGGGCCGTCGGCCCTCGGAGGCAAACCTCGTAGTCCACCCTTGCCCTCTGAAGCTACTATTGGGTATACAGTATTACATCTAAGGGCGGTTAATTAGGGTCGAGTATTGTTCTCCGACCTTCCGGTTGCAGGGCGCTACAAATCGAAATATATGCGAAATATATGAATGAGCCTTTGAAACTAATCCTGATTGGCGTTGCTGCCCTGTCGGCCAGCGCAGCATCCGCGCAACAGTCGCCGTCCCAGGACGACGACATCGGTGTGGGCACGATCTTCCGTGGCGCCCTCGAGACCGGTGTGAGCTACACCGACAATGCCTACTACGTTGACGGCAGTCGCGAGCAACAGGACGCCACGGGCTTCCTGATCCGTCCGGAACTCAGCATTTCGCGGATACTTCCGCGTTTCCGGCTATCGGCTAACGCAGGCGCCGAAGTCGGCCTGTTCGACCTGCCGGACGATCAGGACGACTACACGGACTATCAGGCAACGCTCGGCGCTCAATGGCTGTCAGCGCTACGTCATAGCTGGACCTTTGCCTCGGCATTGCGCGAAGACCATGACCCGTTCGGAACGGAGCGCACTGAGAATACGCCGCTCGCAACGCGTGAACTCGACCAGTGGCGCGAGATCGGCGGGAACATCGGCTATCGCTACGGCATGCCGACGGATCGCTACAACGTCGATTTGCTCGTGCGTGCGCTCAACCGCACATACACGACAAATCGCGCTGAAACACAGTATCTGGAATACGAGAGTGCGGCGATCCAGCTTGCTACTTACTACAACGTGACGTCGAAGTCGTCGCTGTTTGCGATGATCGCCGGAGGCCGCACGACGTACGAAACCGTCGAACCCGGCTTCTTTGATCGCAGCTCGACCGAGTTGCGCTACGGCATCGGCGCCAACTGGAAGGCTTCGGCAAAAACCACCGGCGATGTTCGCCTGGGTTATGTCGACCGCAGGCGCCGCAATTCGGACGACGACGGCTTCACGTCCTTGGACTGGACAGCCAGCCTGCTCTGGTCGCCGCGCAGCTACCGCAGCTTCGATCTGCAGACCGGGCGCGCCAGCCAGGAAAGCTACCTGAACAATGTTGAATTCATCAACAATCGCTTCGTGGCTCTGAGCTGGACCGAGCAATGGACGCAATTGCTGCAATCCAAGCTTGGCGCCCGTTTCCTGGACTCCGAATTCGTCGGCTCTACGCGTACGGATCAGGCCAGCATCCTGTCCCTGGATATCCAATACCGCGCGCTGCGCAATCTGACTTTGCTGGCAACTGCCAGCAGCAACATGGTCGACTCGGAGGCATCTTTCGATTCCTCCTTTGCCGAGTACGATCGTTTCTACGGGTATCTGGGTGTCCGTTATTCGCGTTGATCGCTGCGGTTCTTCAATGAAAGTCCTGATTCGCCTAGCCTGTGTCCTTGGCATGTACGGGCTGGGGGCGTGCACGCCTGCACCATCGTCGGTTTACGTCGATCAGCGCGCGCCGACGATCTTGGTTCCGCCACCGACGGCGGCGCAGCAATCGGTCACACGGCCGCAGCCGCCGATGCAGGCCCCGCAGCAGCTGCCTCCTCAAATGCAGCAGCAACAGCCTGCTCCTCAGATGCAGAGCCCACCGCCGATGCGCGCCCCCGTACAGGCCTACGCGCAAGCCCCGCAGCCGGTGCCGCAGCCGATGTACTCGTCCGATCCACTGGACGCATCGGTCTATCGCCTCGGCAGCGGCGATGCCGTGCGCATTGAGGTACTCGGCGAAGCCGAATTGTCGCTCGAAGCCCTGGTCGACCCTTCCGGCTTTATCAACTACCCGTTCCTCGGCACCGTGCAGGCCGCAGGTAACACGGTTCGCGAACTCGAACTGAAGATCCGCAACGGCCTGCGTGGTGGCTACCTGGTAAATCCGGACGTCCGCGTGGGCCTGGCGCGCTATCGCCCGGTCTTCATCAGCGGCCAGGTGAGGCAACCCGGCTCGTATCCGTATACGCTAGGGTTGAACGTCGAGAAGGCGATCACGCTGGCCGGGGGTGTCACGCCGTTCGGCTCCACGTCCCGTGTCTACAGACAGCGCAATGGAAGCTCCGACGATGACCGTATCAAGGTCAGCCTCGATAGCGCGGTGCTGCCAGGTGACTACATCATTGTCGAAGAACGCCTGTTCTAGGGCGCCCATGCGTTATCAGGCTGGCCCCAAATGAAAGCAGAAGCCGCGCGCGAACCCGAGCGCCAGGAAGAACTCGTCGACTTCCCTGAGCTGGCGCGCACTTTCGGGCGCTACAAATGGGGCATCATCGGCCTGACCCTGCTGGTTTCCGCCATCGCTGCTTTGGTGGCGTTTTCGCTGCGCCCGATGTACCGCGGCAGCGTGACGCTGCTGATCGAGTCGCAGAACCAGCGTGTTGCCCGTATTGGTGATGTCTATGACAACACCACGCCGGAGATGGAATTCCTCGGCGCTCAGATCGCAGTACTGCAGTCTCGTGAGATCGCCCGGCAGGCTGTCGAACGCCTGGGCCTGGCCAACGACGCCGAGTTTCTCGAAGAGCCGTCGCCAGGACGTTTCAAGCTGCTCGATCTGCGTGAGTACCTGCCGTTCCTGCCCGAGGACATGTTCGACACCGAACCGGTTTCGGAGGAAGACAAGCTCAATGCGCTGATCGACACCTTCATGTCGCGTGTCACGGTTTTACCTTATGGGCGCACCCAGGTTGTCCTCGTGCAATACGACGCCTATTCGGCCGAACTCGCGGCGAAGGTTGCCAATACCTTGGCCGATCTCTATATCGAAAGCGGCCTGCAGGCGCGTCTCGATGCAACAACCAAGGCAACCGGCTGGCTGACCGAAAAGCTCGCCGAGATCCAGGC
>CAZDPA010000032.1:0-29193 GCA_964507195.1 uncultured Salinisphaerales bacterium
AGAAATCGACGGCATCCCCGAAGCGCGCCTTTACATCGGTTCAAAGCTCCAGCAATTCAATCTCGGCGGCTTCGGCATCAACCCGATCCAGACCCTGCCGAGTCCGTTTGCCGATCTGGGGACGAGCCTGACCCAGCCGGCGCAGGCGCCGGCCTATGTGTCGGCGCGCTTCAACGAAACCGAAAACACCTTTGTCCGCGTCACTGTCCTGTCGCAGAGCGAGACGCGCGTGGTGTTTGTTTCGCTCGACGCCATCGGTGCGGGCAACCTGATCCAGGACGGCCTGCGCACGGCGATTGTCGAAGCCAGTTGCGCGCTCGACTGGTGCGTGGATACCGAGCACATCGTCTTCGGCCAGACCCACAGCCACGCCGGCGCCGACCTGCAGGGTCTGTGGGGCGGTGTGCCGATCCAGTGGATCGAGCAGCAGCTCTATGCGGGCGCCGCCAAAGCGGTGACTGAAGCAATCACCTACCGCCAGCGCGCCAGTGCCAGTGTCGCGAGCGGCGAGACCAACGACTTCAACAACTACCGCCGCCCGCGCGTGACGGTGGATGCCGACGCCGATCCGCACATGGCCCTGCTGCGCTTCGAGAACGCACGCACGCGTAAGCCGATCGCGCAGATCCTGCAGTACGCCGCGCATCCGACCAGCGTCGATGAAGACCCGCGCGTGCCTCACGCTGACTACATCTATGGCGCGATGGCGCGGCTCGAACGCGAAGGTGGCATCGGCATGTACTACAACGGCCCGATTGCCGATGCCTCCGGCTCCGGTGGCGCCTGTAGCTACGAAGAACCGGATGCCTACGAGAGCGTGCGCTGCCGCGGCGATGCGATCGCCTCGTTCGCGCTCGCGCAGCCTTCGCGGTCGCTGACGCCGGCGCTGGCGATCCGCAACGCTCACGTCACGCTGCCGGTGACCAATCCGGCGTTCCTCGCCGTCGCGCCGGTCGGTGCGTTCAACCGCTACTACAACTTCACTCCGGAACAGCTCACCAACATTCCTGGCTTGGGCGACGTGCTCGGCAATGTGCAGACCGAGATCGGCCAGGTGCCGACCGTCGCGCAGTCGCTGGTGACGCGCGTATCGCTGGGCGGTGCCGGCGGCGTCGAGATCGCAACGATCCCGGGCGAGGCGACCAACACCTTCGGCAACTTCATCCGCCGGGTCGCGGAAGCGGCGAACCCCGGCGCGACGACGATGCTGTTCGGCCTGACCCAGAACAGCTTCGGCTACATCATTCCGGAAGAGGAATTCAGCTACGTCGATGCTTCCGGCAACACCGGCCTGCTGGTGCCGTTCACCGGCTACGAGGAGTTCGTCTCGCTCGGACCACTGACGGCGCCGCTGCTGCGCATCCAGGCCTATATCCCGCTGTTCGATGCCGATCCGCTGACCTATCTGCCGGACTATCTGCAGGCCTGCGTCGCACCGGGCATTTCCAGCACCGACTGCCTGATTGCCGACGTCGCGCGCAATCTCGAATACATCCAGACCTCGTTCGCGAACAACTGCCTGGAAGCCGGCGCGCCGGAAGCGTTCTGCCAGCTGCTCGATCCGCAGACGCCGCTGCAGGCGCTGTGCCGCAGTCTCGGCCAGCTGCCGGAAGAATTCTGCGATCTGCTCGGCGATGCCGAGCCGGCTGCAGGAGAGGGACAGTAACGATGTACGCCAAGCCACTGCTGCACAGACTCGCACTCGTCACCGCGCTGACGGTGACGCTGGCGGCCTGCGGATCGTCAGAGCCTGTCGATCGCGGTGTCGGCCCTGGCCCCACGCCGACACCCACTGCAGGTCCGACGGCGAGCCCGGTACCTGGCAAGGTGCGCGCCGGTGTCGGTGTCGTCGACATGACGCCGGAGGTCGGTTACTGCGCCGGCCAGTACTGCGACTACGCGACCGACACGCTCGGCGGCTTGATCAATGGCGAGTTCGATCCTTTCCTGACCCACAAGCTCAAGCACGCGAGCATCGGCGTGCAGTCGCGCCTGACCGCGCGTGCGATCGTCGTCGAGGGCGCGGACGGCAGGCGCATCGCACTGCTCAAGACCGACAACTATCTGGCGCAGGACATGCTGCTGCGGCGCGTCGGTCAGCTGCTCGATGACGGCGACTCAGGCATCGGCTACGACCAGATCCTCTATCACGTCACGCACAATCACAGCTCGGCATACTCATCGACACTCGCTGCCGGCCTGTTCCTGTTCCAGGACGTGTTCGACGCGCGCTTCTTCGAGAACCAGGCGCGGCAGATGGCGGCGGCAATCGAACAGGCGGCGGCGAATCTCAAGCCGGCGCGGATGGGTGCGACGCAAATCCAGCACCGCGTCTACAAGGGCAATGTCGTGCGCACCGCGACCGCGATCAACGGCACGCCGGCCGGTTATCCGACCGAGTTCGGCGACCACGGCCTGGTCGTCATGCGCTTCGACGACCTCAGCAATCCAGAGCAGCCGCTGCCGCTCGCGGTGTGGGTCAACTGGGGCGAGCATCCGGAAAGCCTCGACGCCTACAACCTGCACAGCGCCGATTTCCTCGGTCCGCTCGAGCGCTACGTCGAACGCGATCTCGGCGCGCCGCTGGTGTTCAGCCAGGGCGATGTCGGCAGCGCCGAGAACAGCGGCGACGCGCGCGAGCTGCTCGATGACGATGCGCAGATCTGCGGCCAGTGGCCCGGCGACGAAATGGCGCCGACCGCGAACGACTGCCCGGCTGGCGAAGGCACGCTGCGCGACTGGAATCACAAGGGCTACGTGCAGACCGAGCGCAACGTACGCTTCCTTGCCGACGACATCGTGCGCAGCTGGAATGCGATCGGCAGCGGCGATGCGCTGGTGCCGCTGTCCGACGAATTTACGGTCGACTACCGCAACGCCTGGGTGCCGGGTCCGCTGTCGCATCCGCTGCCAACGGTGTCGAACTGCAGCACTGAACTGACCCTGGGTGGCGACGTCGGCGTGCCGGTGCTCGGACTGCCCGACTGCTCGCGCAACGGCATTCCGGGCGAGAGCCCGCTGACCGGGGCCACGGCGATGCTGTATGCGACGCTCAAGGCCGAAGGCGTGCCGGTGCCGGACCATTACGCGGCGCCCAGCGTCGGCGTCGTCGAAGAGAACCTGCGCCTGCGTCTGCAGACCTTCCGCCTCGGCGATGTGCTGCTCGCATCCTGCGCCTGCGAAGCGCAGGTCGATCTGATCCTCAATCTGGAATCGCGTCTCGACGAAACGGCAGGCGACATCTACGCCGGTTTCGACTGGGCCTGCCTGCTGCCGGACTACGCCGGCGATCCGGCTTATGCCGAAGCCTGCGCGATCCAGAACACCTACTTCGATCCGGCCGATCCGGAAAACAACCCGGAGATCATTCCAGGCGAGAACTTCGAAGCCGACGCGATCGCGCATATGCGCGCACAGGTGCACAACGACGCGCGCGGCTGGGATGCGCCGGCCAATGCACTGACTGCAGAGAGTGAATCGCCGGACGTCGGCGCGCTGTATGGCAACTTCACGCGCGAGGAAATCCAGGATCTCGGTGTGCCGGGCTACAAGCTCGCGGTCGGTGTCGGCCATGCCGGCGACTACAACGGCTACACCGTGTCGTATCGCGAGTACATGAGCCGCGACAGCTACCGCAAGGCACTGACCGCATATGGCCCGCACACGGCCGACTACATGGTCACGCGCCTGGTGCGCATGGCCGCGGCCCTGCAGGGCGGGCCGGAGCTGCAACCGGAGCCGCTCGATCTGCTTGCGACGGTCGATGAACTGAAGCAGCAGGTGCTGGCGACGACGATCGGCCAGCTCAGCGGCGCGGCCTTCGATACCTGGCAGGCGGCGATGCCGAACGATGCCGGTATTGCCGAACCCGTGATGCAGCCGCAGGACATCACGCGCTTCAGCGCCGCGAGTTTCACCTGGCGTGGCGGCTCGACCGCGGCCGACAACCCGCGCGTGCGCGTCGAGTTCGATGCGAGGTCTGACCCCATGGCGCCGGAACAGTGGCAGACCGTTGCCGACCAGACCGGTGAAGTCGCGCTGCAGGTCGATTTCCCGGACGGTGTGGCGGGCGTGTTGCGCACTTACGTGGGCATGCAGGAATGGCTGTGGACGGCAAGCTTCGAAGCCTACAGCGCATTCCCGGTACGCCTTGGCAGCACGGCATTGGGTCGCCATCGCTTCTGTGTCGAAGGGGTGTCGCGGCAGGCGCTGAGCGATGCGCCTTATGCGTTCTGTTCGGAGCCGTTTCTGGTGGCACCGTGGGACGGCATCGCGATCACAGACGCACAGCTGGTGGATGGCCGCGTGAGCTTCGCGGTGCCGACGGTCGACTATCCGCGCAGCTACGCAGGCGGCCTGAAGTTCGTCGCCGACAACGAAGATCCGCGCATCTGCGATACCTGCTCGTTCCGTCCGTGGGCGCGCAGCGGTGTGCTGCAGCGCGCAGAGGTCGTCATCAGAAGTGCAGAGGGTTCGGGGGAGCAAGGGGTCGTGCCGGCTAGCTGCGATGCGCAGGGCCGGTGCAGTGCCGCCGTGGTATTGGCGGCGGGGGAACAGGCGGTGATCCAGGTGTTCGACCAGGACGGCAACACCGGTACCGCTGTGTTGCAGTAGGGGCAGGCCCGTGGGTTCGTCGGGGGGCGAACCTGCGGGCTCTGCTTTTTTCTGATCCATATTTTGTGAAGGGGGCGAGTTCTTGGGCGCAACGGCGACAGCTCAGCAGGCGGGCATGCGCGGGCGCTTCGTGCCCGGCATGATTGCGCTCGCCGCCTGTGGAGAATCGACGCCGCGCTTCGAGCTGCGCAACGAGCAGATCGTCGCCGACTACAGCGCTGTGCTTGCTGGCGCCATTGCGACGCTGGAAGCCGATGCCGTCGATCAGTACCGCAACGCGGGTCTCTGGTTCCCGCCAGTCGACGCGCCATGATGCTTCGAGCGCCTGCTGCGAAGCTGTCGATCTGCCTGGTGCTTGCCGTACTGACCGCCTGTGGCGGTTCTGTCGCCCCCGACGCGCCGTTGCCGCAGCCCACTGCCGGAGCCTATCCGCCCGGGGTTCTCCCCGACGCATTCAGCGATCCTGCGCCGCCGTCGGCCGACCTCACGCGCCATGTAGATCCCTTCATCGGCACGTTCCCGCCGGGCTTCGTCAATCCGGGGCCGTACGCACCGTTCGGCATGGTGCATGTCGGGCCGGACACCGAAGGTCCGCTGAACTACGGCGGTTACTCGGTGCAGAACCTGCTGGCCACCGGCTTCTCGCAGGTGCACATGTCGGCCGGCGTCTACAAGGGCGGACAGTTTCCGCTGCTGCCGTTCACCGGCCCGCTGACGCCGGGCGACCTGTCGCAGATCGGCTGGCCAAGCAATGTGCCGGCGTACGCGTCGCCGATGCTGCCGATCCTGCAGACAGCGGAACCGGGCTACTACGCGGTCGATCTGCTGCGCTACGGCGTCAAGGCCGAGCTGACCGCGACGACGCGCGCCGCGCTGCATCGCTATACGTACTCAATCGGCGCACCGCGCGTGCTGCTCGATGTATCGCGCGAACTCGGCGGCTATCGGCCGGCGACCGCGCAGCGCGATGCCGATGGACTGTTGAGCGGCTTCATCGAAACCGGTGATGACTACAAGCTCTACTTCGCGGCGCGCCTCGATGCGCCGTACACGGCGGCAACGGCGGATGGCACCGCGCTTGAGGACGGTGTCGCGGTCAGCGGTGAAAATCTCAAGCTGCTGCTGGATTTTCCCGACGGTCTGTCTGGAGCGCTGCAGATCAAGATCGGTATCTCCTATGTCGACATCGAAGGCGCGCGGCGCAACCTCGATGCCGAGATTCCCGGTTGGGACTTCGAAGCAGTACGCAACGCCACGCGCGAAGCCTGGGAAGGCGAACTGGCACGTGTGCTCGTCGAAGGCGGCAGCGAAGCGGAGCGCAAGTCGTTCTATACCGCATTGATGCGCGTGCAGCAGTTTCCGAGTGTGCACAGCGATGTCGATGGCCGCTATCGCGGGCCCGACGATCAGATCCACAGCGATGCGCGGCCGCACTACAGCCAGTATTCGCTGTGGGACAGCTATCGCGGCCAGAACCAGATGCTTGCAGAGCTGCAGCCGACGCGCTACCGCGACATGCTGCGTTCGCTGCTCGCCTTCCATCAACAGGCCGGTGATCTGCCGCGCTGGCAGCAGGGCCCGCGCGATGCGAGCCACATGTCCGGCGATCCGGTGATTCCGTTCATCGGCGAAGGCTGGTGCCGCGGTCTGCTTGATGCGCCTCTGCGTAGTGATCTGCTCGATGCCATGCTGTCGCTTGAATCCGGCCGCCGCGAGCGCATTGCGCTCGGCTACATTCCGGTGGATGTGCCGGGCTCGATCTTCGAAGAAATTGCCGGCGGCTCCGGCGTTGCCGGCACGACACTCGAGTTCGGCATCGCCGACTTCGCGCTTGCGGCGATGGCGGACAGCGACGGCAACGCCGCCGAAGCGGCTCGCCTCGCGCAGCAGTCGCTGAACTACCGCAACCTGCAGGACGTCGACAGTGGCTTCATCCGCCCGCGCCATGAAGACGGCAGCTGGCTGACGCCGTTCCTGCCTGAGCTGAACTACGGATTCCAGGAAGGCACGTCGTGGCAGTACTCATGGCTGGCGATGCATGACTACGCCGGCCTGATCGCCGGCATGGGGGGCGATGCCGAGGTCGAGCGTCGCCTCGACCAATTCTTCACATTGCCGGCGAACCTGGTGCCCGCGGTGTGGCCGCTGCTGCAGGCCCAGCTCAGCGTGTTCGGCACGCTCTACTACGGCAATCAGTACGCACCGGGCAACGAGCACGATCTGCAGGCGCCGTACGTCTACAACTATGCCGGCGCGCCATGGAAGGCACAGCTCGTCGCGCGCAATGCCGCGCGCATCTACGCGCCGACCCCGCTGGGTCTGCCCGGCAACGACGATCTCGGTGCGCTGTCCGGCTGGCTGACCTGGACGATGATCGGCCTGTATCCGATGAATCCGGGTACGCCGCTCGTGGTGGTCGGTTCGCCGGTGTTCTCGAAAGTCACGCTGCAGCGACCGGACGCGCCGCTGGTGATCGAAGCGCCCGGCGCGGGCCCGTTCAACAGCTTCGTCGATGGCCTCGCGCTCAACGGCAGCGAACTTGCGCAGCCCTGGCTGATCCTGCCGCGCGAAGCGGCACAGATCACGCTGCATACCGCCGTGCTGCCCGATGCGAACTGGGGCGTGAATGCGCCGCCACCGTCATTGAGCAGCTCTCCTCTCAGTGCATTCGGCTGTGTCGCCGATGGAGCTTCGCGATGAGCGCGACGCGTACTTCGTTGTCCGCCTTGCTCATGTACACACTGGCAGCCTGCCAGAGCAGTGACGCACCTCAATCGACCGCAGCGCCGACCGCACCGCCGTCTTCGGCAAGTGGCACGGCCGCAGTTGAGCTGCGCATGGACGATGAGCGGATTGTGCTCAGCAATGGCCTGATCGAACGCAGCTGGACGCTGGCGCCGCCGGTGCGCACCGAAGCGCTGACCGATCTGCGCAGCGGCAAGGTCTGGTCGACAGACGACGCCGACTTCTCGCTCAGCGTGCTCGGCCTGCCGCTCGCGGCGGACAACTACAACCTCAGCGCCGTCGGCGTGCGCAGCGAGACGACGGCGAGCGGCAGTGTGCGCCTGACGATGTCGCTTGCGCCGACGCTGCTCGGCGCGAACCTGCCGCCGAACACGCTGGTCACGCGGACCTTCGAGATGTATCCCGGCATTGCCGGCATGCGCGTCGAGACCCGCATCGAGACCCTCGTACCGCTGGTCGTCAGCGGCTACACGCTCGATCAGTCGCGGCCCGACGGTGATGGACTCACGGCCGATCTGCATGCGTTCCGCGCCGGCGCAGACTGGCGTGAGCCGGAATGGGCGGGTCCGCCGCTGGTTGTCGGCGATGCCCAACTCGGCACCTGGCGCAAGACCACGTCGGGCACGGATGTCACCGAAACCGCCGAATGGCTGTCGCTGCGCGATAGCGACGACCGACGCCTGTTCTACGTGCTCGAGCGCAACGACCTGCCGTCGTCGGTGATGAGCTTCGACGGCGGGCGCGCACGCGTCGGCGTCGATCTCGCGCGCGACATCATCTATATCGGCCCGCTCGAAGAGCAGGTTCACATCGGCAATCCGCTTGGGGGCGGGGTCGGCCGTACGCGCATCGTATTGCCGGGCCAGCCGCTGCAGCTTGAGCCGGTGTTCACCGGCGTTGGCGTCGACGCCGACGACGAGGCCTGGCAGCACTACAAGTATCTGTCGCTGCGCATGCCGAAGTATCCGCGCGCCATTACGTTCAATTCCAACGGCGTCGACGACAACGTGATCTCGACCGGCGCGAAGGACGACATGGACTTCGCGACTTTCCTCGTCCAGTTTGAAACCGCGAAGGCAATCGGCATCGAGACCTTCATCTTCGACGATGGCTGGCAGGCGCGGTCCGGCGACTGGTGCCCCGACGCCGATGTGCCCGACGAGCAATGCACCGAGCCGCGCCGCGGCAGCGATCCGAAGTTCGCGCCGCGCTTCCCGGACGCCGAGTTCAAGGCGGTGCGCGAGCAGCTCGAACCAGTCGGCATGCGCCTTGGCCTGTGGATGTCGCCGCTGCATTTCCATCCTTCGTCAGTGACATTCCGCGAAAATCCACAATGGCTGTGCCTGCCGCTCAGCGCCGCGTTGCTGCTGGTCAACCAGGCGCAGCCCTACGACAGTTCCAGCGAAGCCGGCATCGTGCAGTGGAATCCGGAAGCGGTGTCGCTGGATGGCAGGAAGGCGATCGACCACATTGAGGAGCGCATCCGCATCGCCATCGACAGCTGGGGCGTGCGCTACTTCAAGTTCGATTTCACCGCCTGGCTCGACTGCGTCGGCATCAACACGGTCGACCTCTACGGCTATCGCGAATCGTTCATGCGCATGCTCGACCGCGTGCTCGCCGACCATCCGGACGTGACGATCCAGATGGACGAGACCAACGACTACCGGCTGTTCCCGTTCGAAGCCCTCGTGCGCGGACCGACCTGGTACCAGAACGGTTCACCGGCACCCAATGAATCACTGCACGCGAACTGGGTGCTGACGCCGTGGGTGCCACCGCATGCGCTGGGTCGCGCCGCGCTGCGCACGGGTGATATCGACAAGTACTCCGTCGACTACCAGATGGCGGTGGCGCTGCTGTCGCACATCAGTTTCTTCAACGACCTGCGGGATGTACCCGAGGAGATCATTCCGCGGATCCGCACCTGGACGGATTACTACAAGGCGCATCGCGAAGACCTCGCGACCCTGACCTATCCGCTGACCGACGAGGATCCGTACAGCGGCGACAACTGGGCCGCATTCCAGACCTGGAATCCGGAACGTGCACGCGGCGTGCTGCTGGTGTATCGCCAGGACGCGAGCGACAGCTTGCGCACGATCCGTCTGCGCAACCTGCCCGCGGGCAACTACCGGCTGCTCGAAGCGCCAGCGGAATCGAACGTACTGAGCTACAGCGCGGAGCAGCTGCGTGCCGGAATCGAGATTTCGATTCCGGCGATCAACAGCGCGCGCGTGTTTCGCATCGAGCGGCTGCAGTAGCAATGGCTTGTCCCACTCGCACCACCGTCGGGGGGCGGTGTGCGAGCTTTAGGAAGCGCGGCGCTGTCGCGCTTCCATTTTTTAATTCCAGCAACGGCATCGCAGAGGTTCGCATGTCACTGATCCATCATCTCCGTCGCGGCGCGGTCTGCATCGTGTTCGCTCTGCTCAGTGCCTGTGGCTCCAGTGTGTCAGTGACTGCGGCCGATGGTGAGCCGGGCACGACACCATCCCTCGATCCGAGCCTGTGCCTGAGCGGCGAAGTGCTCGCAAGGCATCCGCTCGATATCCTGCCGGTGGCCAGCTATCCGCTGCCGCGCGGCGGTCTCGCACGCTGTGCGGCTGCTGCGAAAACGCCCTCGACAAAGATCGTTGATGGCGATCCATCGGACTGGATTGGCGAGCCTTCGCGCACCGGCGGTACCACGCGCATGGATGCCGGCGAGTCCATTCATACCGAGTTCCTGTTCGATGCCTACGGCGCCGATGACGGCACCAATGCGCGGCGCCTTGCGCTGCTGAGTCCGCTGGCGCAGATCGACGCCCGCGTTGCCCGTTTCGACATCCTGTTCCAGGCGGCGGGCGACCAGCTGGGTGTGCCGGCGCCGATCGGCGCCGAAGACACCTACGGCAACACCGTTGAACTGTCCGACGAGGCCGATCTGCGTGAAGTGCGCTGGGCCGTGCAGCAGTCTTCGGTGCTGCTGCTGGCGCGCTGGTCGTCGCTGACCGATCCGGCACATGCAGTGTTGCTCGTGCTGATCGACAGCGCAGCCGATGAGGGCACGCAACGCGAGGTCGGGCTGGGCACGGGGCTGCACACGCAGCGCTTCGATCGCGCGGTGCTGCTGGATGCGAATGGCGTGCAGGCACTAGACCTGCACAGTGGCGAAACCCAGGATAACGGGGCGGCACGCGCGGCCGTCAATGCCGAAGGCTGGACCAATGCGCTTGAAGCGGAGCTGCCGGCGGAATGGTTCGGCGACGAGACCACAGTGGCCGTCGTCGCCCTGCGCAGCAATGAGGAAGGCCTGCGGCCGGCCAATGCCGCCTATCGCAGCAGCGAACCGGTGACGGTCTACAGCGAGCAGTTGCAGGCGCTCGCGCTCGCCTCGGGCACGGTCGATGATTTCAATCTCGCGCTGAACCTGCAGAACCTGCGCGACGGCGTCAGCGAGATCGTGTTCCCCGCGCCGGGCTATCACGAGCGCCAGTTCGTTTCTGCCGGGAACATCTCGCATGAAGACGGCGAGAACGGCATCGTGCAGCCCTACGGCCTGTTCGTGCCCAGTGCCTATGCGCCCTTGCCGGCGCTGATGCCGCTCGATATCTGGATGCACTATCGCGGCGGCAAGACGCATTCCGGCGGCGCGTGGACGCCGCGCCTGATCGACGAGCTCGGCGAAGCACCGGGCCATCTCGTCGTCACGCCACGTGCACGCGGCACTTCGACCTGGTACGTCAGCCAGGCGCATCAGGATTTCTTCGAAGTGTTTGCCGACGTGCATGCACTGTTCCCGAACATCGATCCGCAGCGGCGCTATCTGTCCGGCTACTCGATGGGCGGTTACGGCACCTATCTGTTCGGCACCCTGTATCCGGATCTGTTCGCCGCCGGCTATTCGACTTCAGGTGCGGTGACACAGGGCGCATGGACCGGACTCGGCCCGGACGACTTCACCTGCTCCCTGCCCGGCGGCAATGTGCCGGGCGTCGGCGAGTTCGAGAATCCCTGCTTCGTCGAAGCCAACGAAAGCGATCCGAACGCGCAGCTGATGTATCGCACGCTGGAAAATGCCAATCACTTTCCGATCGTCATCCACCACGGCAGCAACGACGAACTGGCGCTGACGCCCGGCGCGGTCCGCATGGGCCTGCGCATGGCCGAACTCGGTTATCGCCACGACATGACGCTCTTCGCCGGCTACGAGCACTTCACCCAGGCGATCGTCGACGAGTGGGCGGATGGTGCGGCTTACTTCCACCAGTTCACGACGCCGGTCAATCCGCGCCATGTGATCTACAAGCGCGTGCCGGCAATGATCCGCGCGCTCAACACCGTGCGCGCCGATGAAGTGAGGTTCAACTTCCAGCCCGACGGCGCATGGTGGGTCGACGATCTCGTCGTCCGCGATGCCGACGATACCGATCCGGCGCAGTTCGGCATGATCGACGCGCAGAGCTACATGCGCCCGGCCGCGCGCGTGCTACCGCTGCCACGCAGCATTGAAGTACGACCCGATGCAGTTTCCACTCCGGTGCTGTCGATCGGTGCGCACAGCACGCCGTACGTGCGCACCGGCATCGACTGGCTGGAGATCGGCGTGGAAGACATCAGCAATGGTTTCGAGGCGACGCTGACCCGGCTGGCCTCGGTCACGCTCGACGTGGCCGGGATGGGGCTGGATCTGTCGCAGGTGGTCAACGGCACGATCAGCAGTGATGGCGACACCGTGCTGACGCTGCGTGCGTTGGATCGCGACGTGCAGGTGAGTGTCGATGGTGCGGCGATCAACACGGTAATGCAGAACGGACGCTTGAATGTGCCGTTGGCGGCGGGGGAGCATGCGGTGGTGATCGAGCCGAAGTAGCGGGTTTCGGCGCGGGTGTCTCGATACACCGCGCGCATGCGCACGGCACTCGACACGAACGGAGTATGTTTGAATCGGGAAGGCTCCAACACACTCCGTTCGCATCGAGTGCCTGCGAAGCAGGTGTATCGAGATGCACGCGAGCAGTCCAACTAACGACCCTGGCAATCAGATGAAGCATTCAACCCGTAAACGCTCTACAGCATTCGCGCTGTTCGCAGCACTCGCTACCCTGCTGAGCGCTTGCGGAAATGACGCCACGAACCCATCGCAAGCGACCGAACCCGGCGCCTTCCTCGAAGGCAACTGGTATCCGGACCGCCGTCCGCTGAACATCGCGCACCGCGGCGGCGCGATCGAGTTTCCGGAGAACACGCGCTATGCCTATCTGCAGGCGCTGAGCGTCGGTGGCAGCCACATGCTGGAAATGGACATCTACGAAACCGCCGATGGCGAACTGGTCGTGATCCACGATTCGACGGTCGACCGCACGACCAATGGCAGCGGCAATGTCTCCAGCTTCACGCTGGCGGAACTGCAGGCGCTTGATGCGGCGCACTGCTATGTGCCGGAGGTCGGCAGCGATTGCGGTCACAGCAGCGGCAATTTTCCGTTTCGCGGTATCGCAACGGGTGAACGCGCGCCACCGGCCGGTTTTGCCGCCGAGGATTTCCGCATTCCCACGTTACGCCGCATCCTCGAAACCTTTCCGGACACGCTGATCAACATCGAGCTGAAGCCAGACCTGAACTCCACCGGCAGCTACGAGCGCAAGCTGGCGACGCTGCTCAAGGAGTTCGGCCGCGACGACGATGTCATCGTCGCGTCGTTCCAGGACTGGAACTCGCTGCTGTTCAAGCTCAGTGCACCGGACATTTCGACTTCAGTGCCGACGGGCCAGGTTGCCGTCGACGTGCTGCTCGGCCTGGGCCCGCTGCCTGGGCTCACGCTCGGCCATGCGGCGTTCCAGGTGCCGGAATCACTCGGCATTCCGGTCGTCAGTCAGGACTTCGTCGACGATGCGCACGCGCAGGGTCTCGCCGTACACGTATGGACCGTCAACGACTGCGAGGACATGCGCCGCCTGCTCGCACTGGGCGTCGATGGCATCATGACCGACGCGCCGTCACGACTGGCGAGGCTGCTCGCGCAAGCCGAGGCTGGGCGAACCTGCGACTGATCAGGCGTCGAGCACGATGCGGTAGCGCGCCTTGCCGCTGCGCAGATGCTCGATCGCTTCGTTGACCTTGCTCATCGGGAAGTGCTCGACCAGCGGCGCAATCTTGTGGCGCGCGCAGAAGTCGAGCATCGTCGTGACGGTGGTCGGGCGGCCCAGCGGCGAGCCGGAAACACTGCGCTGATTGCCGACCAGCTGCATGCCGGAGATGCCGAGCGGCTCGGCGACCATGCCGACGAAATGCAGGCGCCCGCGCGGCGCCAGCGTGCGCAGGTACGCGGCCCATTCGAGATTGACGGCGACCGTGACGAGAATGAAGTCGAGTTTGCCGACCAGCGCCTTGAGTGCGGCCTTGTCGGTGCTCGATACGGTGTGATGCGCGCCGAACGACAGCGCCTCGGCGCGCTTGGCGTCGCTCGACGTGAACGCGGTGACTTCGCAGCCCCACTTGTTGAGGAACTGCACCGCCATGTGGCCGAGCCCGCCGATGCCGACAACGCCGACGCGATCGGTCGGCTTGACGCCGAACTCGACGATGGGGCTGAACACGGTGATGCCGCCGCAGAACAGCGGGCCGGCGCTGCGGTAGTCCATCTGCGCCGGCAGCTTCGCCGCCCAGGCCCAGTGGCAGCGCATGCGGTCGGCGAAGCCACCGTGACGGCCGATGATAGTCTGCTCGCCGGTGCTGCAGAAATGCAGGTCGCCGGAGCGGCATTCTCCGCAGTGCATGCAGCTCGCCGAGAACCAGCCGATGCCGACCCGGTCGCCGACATTGAGTCCCTTGACCTGCTCACCGCGCGCAACGACGGTGCCGACCGCCTCGTGGCCGGGCACCAGCGGGTAGGTCGTGCGCCGCCACTCGTTGTCGATCATCGACAGATCGGAGTGGCAGATGCCGCAGTGCTCGACGTGGATCTCGACGTGTTCTGCCGGCAGCGGGCCGGGGTCGTACGCAAAGGGCTCCAGCGTCTGGCCGGCAGCGTGAGTGGCCCAGGCGCGGATTTGGGTGGACATGTGCGGGCTCCATTGGATGGGAGGACAGGGCAGGTGGCAGCGTATCGATTTCCAGCGTGGCACGCTGTGCCGGCTTGATATTGTCGTTGGCGTCTGATCAGAAAGACACACACACCGCATGCTGCTGAAGATTCTGCTGCAGTTGCTCCTGCCGGCCGGCAGCGCGCTCTGCCTGCTGCTGTTGGCGCTGGCACTCGTACTGCGCCGGCAGCGGCGACGTGCGCTGGCTGCGAGCCTGCTGGCGCTGGGCTGGCTGTGGCTATGGGCGACGCCGATCGTGGCCGACGAGGCCACGGTCATCCTGGAATCGCGCTACCCGGTCATGCCAGCGGCAGCGCTGCCCACGGCAGACGCCATCCTGCTGCTCGGCGGGGACCGCCGCGGCGGCAAGCTGCGCATGCGCGACGGGGATCCCGCGCGCTACAGCCGCGTTGCGTTTGCGGCCGCCTTGTATGCGGCAGGGCGTGCCCCTGTCATTGTCGCCACGGGTGCCGGTGACCGCGCCGCGCGATACGGCACGACGGAAGCCGACATCATGCATACGCAGTTGACGACTGCCGGCGTTCCTGTTTCGGCGATCGTTCTTGAGCGCAGCGCGCGCAATACACGGGAAAACATGACCGCCGCCGCGCCGCTGCTGCGTGCGCGCGGTGCAACAAGAATCCTGCTCGTGACCTCGGCATTGCACATGCCGCGCGCGATGGCCAACGCTCGCGTACTCGGCATCGAAGTCGTTGCCGCGCCGGCAGATCGCGATCCGGCAGTCGGCCGCACCCAGGGGCTGCGCGCGGCGCTGCCGCGGTTCTCGGCGCTGATGCGCAGCCAGCGTGCGATCAAGGAGTACCTGGGACTCGCGCATCAGCGCGTCTGGGGTGCCGGCACCCCTTGAGCCTTCGCGGGGTCGGCACCAAACGCGCCCGCAACGATCATCATCCCGAACGCTACATCAAACAGCAGGCAGCCAAGCGGATACCAGTGTTCGATGTAGGTGGAATCAAGGTGATGCCAGGCATCCCAGAAGATGCCATGAAACGCGATGCCCAGGCCCAGCGCCAGCGTTGAGCGCAGATAGCCGAACATGGCGATACCGGTGAATACGACAAGGCCAAAACCTTCAAGCATCACGGCGTGCCGATCGCCGCCGAGCAGCGCCGCCCACAGATAGATCAGCGGCATGAAGATCAGGGTCGCCGCAAACAGCAGGCGCGTGAGTTGCACGTGCTGCATCAGGAACAGGCGCAGCGGGATCAGGCCGACGGCCGCAACGACCGCTGCCATGGATGCGAAATGCGCAGGGTTCCAGGGCTCGCTGAGCAGCGACGCGGGCACCAGCGCGATCCACGCGTATCCGAGCAGCGCATAGCCGATGAGGTAGGCGACCCACTCAATCCAAAGACGGTTGTTCATCCGTGTCACCTTCAAAGAGTCCAAAGCGGTACTTGGGGCCTGTTAACGCTATGTCGATCGGTGTGATGCCACGAGATTGGCGGCCAGGCAAGGCGCGACCGACGAGTTTGGTGGTTCCAAACGAGGAGGGCGCAACGCCGCATGGCCGCAAATCCCGTGGCACCCGGAGGGCGGGACCGTTTTGGCGCATTGCAGCGTCAGAACTCGCTCGTGTACGTCCAGTACATCACGCTCCTTCTTCCTTGCCCTGCGCCAAAATGGTCTCCGTCACAGCGATCGCCATAGTGTTAACAGGCCCCTAGCCGAGGCCGGGGTAGCGCCCAAGATAGATCAGGATGAAAGCGACGGTGTTCGAAACGCCATGCGCAATGATTGGCAGCGCAAGGTTTCGTTTCGCGGCCAGAAACAGCATGCCCAGCAGCAGTCCGCTCAGGCCCTCTTGCACCCAGCCCGAGACGCCCTGCTCGGTATGCCCCCAGCCAAAGAGCGCGCTGGACAAGAACAGGCTGGCCGCCCAGGCCAGACGATGGCCGCCGAACAGATGGGCGAGACGCTGCATTAGAAATCCACGGAAACAGATTTCTTCTCCGAACGCTGCGAGCGTCCAGGAGAGTCCGAGGAACACGAACAACAGGGGGAGATTGCCCTGAATCTCCTTCAACTCTGAATAATCCGGTTCAGCGCCGAAGTAAGCGCTGATCTGCGGCGTCATTACGTAGACAGCAAAGAGTTCGAGCAGCACGCCGGCGAACAGACCCAGCGTGATGATTGGCAGCCAGCGCTGCGGGCGAGAGAACCCGATCGCAGACCACGGCTCCTGGTTCAAGCGCAGCAGTAGCCAGATCAGCGGAATCAGAAACAGCGTTTGCGTCAGCGGAACCAGGCCGATGGCGTCTGCAACGACCACGGCGACGAAGGCGCCGATCTGCAGCAAGTATTTAGAAGCTTTGTTTCCAGGCCGGTCCGCCATCGTCCAGCTTCGTCGAACAGTGAGGTAGCCAGCCTGACATGATTTTTTGGTTTCACAAAAAGCATGGGCGGAAGACCCGGTCTTCCGCCCTCGCCTACCCCTGCCCCAACTTTGATTCCTTACGCCTGGATGCCGATAGCTTCGGATATCCGCAGCACAGGTTTCAAGCCTTCCGGCTCAGTTGCCGAACAATTTGTCCAGGGCGCGGTCGAGCACCTTGTCGACCGCCTTGTCGGTGGTTTCATCAACCTTCTGATCGGTCTTGCCTTCCACGCGATCGGCCTGACGCTGCGCCTTCTGGCCGAACAGTCCGCCGAGCGGATTGGAGCTGGACGCGCCGGTGTCAACGTTGGCCTCGGCGCCCGCCGAACCGCCGGCCGCGCCGCTCATCAGATCGGCGAGATTCGGCATCTGCTGCGGCTGTGCCGGCAGCGCGAAGCGCGACGACGACGGTTCGCCGCCGAACGAGGCAACGCGGAAGTCCGAACCGTAACGCAGCACGCCCTGCTTGCTGCCATCGATCTCCGCATACATCTTTGCGGTGCCTTCCGGTTCGGGCACGCCGGCGGCCTTGGCCATCTGCTTGCCCATCACGGTCAGCGCCTTGGTCAGTTCGCGTGCGCGCGCGTCCTTGCTCAGCACCAGGCTCTCGGTTCTCTGCTGGCCTTCGTCATCGACGAACGTCAGGTTGTAGACATTGCCGGAGATGCCGGCAACGGTTTCGCTCGCACCGGTCTTCTCGAGGCTGACAAAGCGCGCCACCTCGTTGCCCGCGGTTGCGCCTTCGCTGCTGCCTTGCTTGGCGAGACCGCCGAGCATCTTCATCGTGCTGGCGAGGTCGATCACCATCGGCGTGCCGTCATTGACCACCACGCTGTAGGCCTTGTTGTCCCGGACCAGCAGATAGCCGCTCTGCTGAGCGCCGCCATCCATGCGCAGCGAACCCTTGCCGTCGAACTCGATGGTCGATTGATGGCGCTCGCCATCGGCCGAGGTTTCAAGAGTTGCCGTGCCACCTGCCCACAGCGAGGTCGACGTGGCCAGCAATATCGAGATGACGCCTAGCTTGAGTTTCATGATCTGCTCCGATGTTGATGTGGGCACAACCGTTGGCGTGCCCGCGTGCAATGCAGGGACAGCGCTTTATCCTCCAATCCGCAGAAGCCGTCTGAGACGCCGTTCAAATTGCGCTGCGGCGCGCAGCATCGCGCACGGACCGAGGCTTGTCCACGTGAAGAACCGTGCTGTATGGACATGTCCTGGGTCATCACGGGCGCTCAGATGGTTCCAGGCGTGAGATCGCGATCAATAGGGAAGATTAGCCGCAAAACTGCAGAGTCCTCCACCGCGAAGATCGCAGGAACAGTCGTCGCGCTTGGAACGAATTCCGTTACCGCGTAAGGCATATCGTGATGTTCGCCGCGGTCGTGCACACCCTTGATGCCAGGATGCTGCGGCCCGCGCCGAAGCAGACGTGGTCGCCGTCGATCAGGACGCGTAAGCTTTGGCATAACTCGTCCCCCCGATCAGGACCTTGGCATGCTCCGCCCCTTCCCTTGCTGGCTCGCTGTGTCTCTTGTGGTGTTGCTGATCGCCGCCTGCGGCGGCGGTGGGGGTGGTGGCGATTCCGTCCCCGATCCCGGGCCCGAGCCCATTCCGGATCCGGTGACCGGCGATATCGACGTGCGCCGCGTCGTGCGCATCGGGGAGCGCGATCACAGTTACCGGCTTTATGTCCCTGGCGCTGCAATCGACGCCGGTGCGGTGCCGCTGGTCTTGTCACTGCATGGCGGCGGCATGACCGCCGACGAACACGACGACTTCACCGGCCTGCGCGCGAAGGCAGCCGTCGAAGGATTTGCACTGCTCTCGCCGAACGGCACCAGTTTGTCCTGGAATGCCGGCAGTTGCTGCGCGCCGTCGACGACGCTGCGCATCGATCATGTCGCAGTGATCGACGCGATGCTGGACGATGCCGAGACGGTTTTCACGGTTGACGCCGATCGCGTGTTCGCGACTGGCCACTCCAACGGCGGCATGATGGTGTACCGCCTTGCCTGCGAGCTGTCGGATCGTATCGCGGCGATCGCTTCGAATGCTGCGGTGATGATGGACCGCAATCTGGACGCGAATCCACCCGCCGAGGTCTACGCCTGTCAGCCGACGCGCCCGGTTCCGGTGCTGCAGATTCACGGCCTCGCCGACCGCTGCGCGCCCTTTGAGGGCGGCGTCAGTGCTGGCCGCGCAGGCGGGACGCGTGCGCCCGCATCGGACGGCATCGACTTCTGGGCTCAGAACAACCGCTGTGCGCTCGCGCCGCTGTTGCCGACCTACAGCGCGGGCACCGCGCGCTGCGAAACCCACAGCCTGTGCCAGGACGGCGCCAATGTCGAACTGTGCACGATCGAAGGTGGCGGCCACGTCTGGCCGGGCAACGGCATCGTGCCGGCGGCTGGTGATGTCTGCGGTGGCACCAACAACGACGACCTCGTCGCGAACGATCGCATCTGGAACTTCTTCAGCCGCAATCCCCGGCGCTGAGTCTGCGGCGGGGGTCGTTCCGGAATCGGGCCATACCGACAGTGCGTGGACTTCGATGCCGCCGCATGCCGCATGGTGTCAGCGTTTGCCGAGCACGGCGTAGTAGAAGCCATCGAATGCACCGCCAGGCGCGATGCGACGGCCGTAAGGGGTGGCCTGACCCCATTCGGCTTCGATCGGCAGCAGCTGCGCGTTCGGTCGCGATGCGGTGAATTTCTCGATCACACCGTCGCCTTCGTCGCGCAGGATCGAGCAGGTGGCGTAGACCAGGCGCCCGCCGCTGGCCAGCAGCGGCCACAGCGCCTGCAGCAGACGCAGTTGCTGATTCTGCAGCGCGACGATGTCGGTTTCGCGACGCAGCCATTTGATGTCCGGATGACGGCGGATCACGCCAGTGCCGGAGCATGGCGCGTCGAGCAGGATCCGCTCATAGGGTCTGTCGTTCCACCAGCGCTCGGGGGCACTGGCATCGCCGGCAATCAGCTCCGCCTGCAGCTTGAGGCGCCGCAGGTTCTCATCGACACGGATCAGGCGCGTGCCATCGTTGTCGACAGCGGTGACGGACACATCGGCGCGTTCGAGCATGTGCGCGGTCTTGCCGCCCGGTGCAGCGCAGGCATCGAGCACGCGCAGGCCGGGTTTGAGATCGAGCAGTCCCGCCGCGAGCTGCGCCGAAGCATCCTGCACCGACACCTGGCCGCTGTTGAAGCCGGGAATGCGCTCGACGCCGCGGGCGCTGTCGAGGGTGACGGCATCGGGTGCATGCGGATTGGCGCTGGCTTCGATGCTCATCTCACCGAGGCGCTTGAGGTATTCATCGCGCATGAGGCGTCGACGATTCACGCGTAGCGTCAGCGGGCCCTGCTGGTTGTTGGCGGCGAGCACCGCTTCCCAGTCTTCGGGCCAGTCGCGTTGCAGGGTGTCGACCAGCCAGTACGGATGCGCGTAACGGGTGACCGGATCGTCCGGCAGCTGCGCTTCGAGTTCGGCAGACTCGCGGTCGTAACGGCGCAGCACGGCGTTGACGAAGCCCTGGGTTTCCGGCCGTTTGAGAGCAGCGGCGGCCTCGACGGTTTCATGGGTGGCCGCATGGGCCGGGGTCTTGAGCGTGCGCAACTGGAACAGGCCGACGAGAATCAGCGTCGCGATCTCGTCGTCAGGTTCGAGCGGGCGCTCCATCAGCAGTCTGGACAGGGCCTGCAGCGTGCTCAGTTCGCGCAGCACGCCATAACTCAGCAGGCGCACCAGCGCGCCGTCGGCCGCGAGGTTCAGCTTGGCCGCGGGTAGCAGGGCGTCGTCGAGGCTGCGGCCGCGCAGGACCTGGCGGATCGCGCGGGCGGCGATGGCGCGGACATTGCGGTCACTGCGATCGCCGTGATCCTTAGTGCGGCGCGTGTTGTCCCATGGGGATTTGGGGGTGCTCATGTGGCGCGCATGATCGCAGGCGCACGCCGAATGCGATAGGCGTGCACGAGTGCGCAAGCCGCCGGAATCCGTGGCAGCATGCCGATCCGGAAGCATCAGGCGCCACCTGTTAGAGCGCCGCAGAATCCGGTCATCCCTGGAGCGAGCGCAGTGATCCCAATGAATTTCAGCAAGTGGCTGGTGGCGGGCTGCGTCGCCCTCAGCATCGTCGCCTGTGGCAGCAGCGAGCAGGCGGGCGATAGCATTGGCGGCGGTTCGACGAGCGCCGGCGGTGCCTGGGTCAGCTATGACCGCGCCGAGGAGTATCCGGGCACCGCCCAGCTCGACAGCGTGAGAATCGCGATGCGCGACGGCGTCGAGCTGTCGGCGATCGTCACCGTGCCAGCCGATGCCGACGGCAATCCGGTGACGACGCCCTTGCCGGTGATCCTGACCCAGACCGGCTACAACAAGAGCATTCCGGTGATCCCGGCGTCGAACGCCTTTCTCGTGCAGCACGGCTACGTGCACGTCAGCGTCGACGTGCGCGGCACCGGCATGTCGGGCGGCGAGTGGGAGGCTTTCGGCGAGACCGAACAGGCCGACTACAACGAAGTCATGGAATGGGCCGCGACCCAGCCGTGGAGCAACGGCACGGTCGGCACCTGGGGCGCCTCGTTCATGGCGATCACCCAGCTGTTCACCGCCGCGCACCAGCATCCAGCGCACAAGGCGGTCTTCGCGATCGTGCCGATGGCCGATGCCTATCGCGACATCGTCTGGTCCGGCGGCCAGCTCAATGCCGGCTTCATTCCGCTGTGGATGGGCCTGGTCACCGCGCTCGGCGCGATCCCGGCTGAAATCGATCCGGCGGCGCCGGGCGTGATTGTCGAGCATCTGCTCAGCGCGGTGACGAACTTCCAGGTACCGGTGATCGCGCAATCCGCGATCGGCACCGGCGACTACAACTACGACACCGCGTTCTGGCGCACGCGCTCGCCGATCGAGCAGGCCGACCGCATCCGCATCCCGACCTTCATCGTCGGCGGCCTCAACGACATCTTCCAGCGCGGCGAACCGCTGCTGTACGAAGCCCTGCGCGACCATACAACGGCCAAGCTGCTGCTCGGCCCCTGGCAGCACATCGGCGGCTCGCAGGGCGCCGGACTGCCCAAGGACGGCGTGCCGGATCTGAACCACATTGCACTGATGTGGTTCGACCAGTACCTCAAGGGCATGAACGCCGGCGCGGCGAAGGTTCCGAACGTCACCCAGTATCTGTACGGCGAAGAGCGCTACGTCACGACGACGGACTGGCCGCATCCGCAGGCGCGTGCCGAGCGCCTGTACCTGCGCGCCGACAAGTCCCTGGGCCGCGAACTGCCGGGCGCCGGCGAAGGCAGCAGCACGGTGCTGCAGCAGCCGCTGAACGGCATCTGCTCGACCAGTACCTCGCAGTGGACCGCGGGCCTGCTCGGTGCGCTGCCGGTGCCGTGCTTCACCGAAAACAACATCAACGAAAATCCACTGTTTGAAGTCACGTTCACGACGCCGGCGATGGAGCAGGACTACTACGTCAACGGCCCGATCCAGGCCGACATGTGGATTTCGACGACTGCGGCGGATGCCGGCCTGCTCGTGCGCATCACCGATGTCTCACCGGATGGCAGCTCGCGCGAAATCACCAACGGCATCCTCACCGCCTCGCTGCGCCAGGTCGACACCTCGCGGTCGCGATACCTGAACGGCGAGATGATCCAGCCCTGGCATCCGTACACCGAAGCCTCGCGCGAGGCGGTTGGCAGCGGCACGCCGGTACTGCTGCCGATCGAAGTGTTTCCGTCGAGCTTTGTGATCAAGCAAGGCCACAGCCTGCGCGTCACCGTCGGGGCCAGCGACTTTCCGCATGGGCTGCCGCCGCTGGCCGATCTGGCCGATCAGCTGGTCGGCGTGCTGACGGTCTACAGCGATGCCGAGCGGCCGTCGAGCGTGGTGCTGCCGGTCGTGCCCACGGCGGTACTGGAGCCGGCGAGCTGATGGCGTGATTTCCGATTGCGGTCGGAAAAGGTCTGCGCTATACAGTTGTATAAGAATGCGTGGTGTCTGAATGACCCGAATCGCCGCATGACGGGTTCGGGGTTGATCTGCAGGGATTGGGGCGACGTTCCGGGGGGAACATGCTCAGTACTCAGCGTGGTGTCCGATGGGCAACAGGCCTGCTATTGGCAGTGGGCGCGACGTCTGTTGTGCACGCGGAAACCACCGACTTTGCTGCAGAACTTTCGAGCTTCCTGGAAAGGATTCCGACCGCACCCCAGCGTTCGCCACGCAGTTTCAAGGTTGATCTTCCCAGCATTACCAGCAGCAACGGCAAGCGCACGGTCGCCCCCGCGCTGGAACTGGTGGCGGGTCGTCTCGACAGCCATACCTGTCTCTACCAGCTGCGCGTGCAGCTGCGCTGGTCCGGCAAGGCGATGGACGAAGAGGACGCCGCCGAAGGCGGACGTTCGGTGCTGCAGAAGACCGCCTGTTCGGCGCTGACCCAGGAAGCCACTGCGGTTGCCGTCTACGAAGTCTCCGCATTGCAGCGTCGCCTGCAGGAAGGCGGGCGCTTCGCCTCGAACAGGGAGCGCGATCTGGTGATCGCCGCCGCGCGCCATGCGCCGGGAGCGGTTCAGACCTCGGGCAGCCTGCTCGACGCAGTCACCATCGCCAGCCGCGTCAATCTGCGCAGCATGCCTTCGCTGAAGTCGCCGGTGCTGTCCAAACTGGCCGCTGCCTCGCTGATCCAGGTCGTCAAGACCGGCAAGGACGAGTGGTATCAGCTGCAGGGGCGCCCGGGCTTCATCCATGCCAGCGCGCTGGCTTCGGTGCACGCGTCTTCGTTCGATGCACCGCCGCCTGCGCGGGCCGACGAAGTCGAGGCAGAGCTGATCCTGGCCACGGTCAGTGGTGTGCGCGTGACGGTACGCGAACAACCGGAAAAGACCGCGAAAGTGCTCAAGCGACTGCGCCCGGGGACGCAGCTGCGACTGCTGCCTGCGGATGTGGCGGGCTGGTTCGAGCTCGATGACGGTTCCGGCTTCGTTCCCGATGAGGGACTGCTGCGAACGCTCAAGACCGGCACGAGCGCGGCCGGGCTGAGCGGACGCGGCGCGCGGTCCTCGCCCTAGCTTTTTGCTGCCGCGGCGCGCGCTTCGCGCAGCTGATCGATCAGCGCGACGGCTTCATGCCAGCGTTCCATCTCTTCGGCATAGTCGTCGAGGACGCATTGCGCACAGCCTCCGGCGCAGCAGTCCGGCCGGTCCGGCTTCGGCGGATAAGCCAGGTCGTCGGCAGGCGCCTGCGGATCAGTCGTCGACATGCTCGAACCTCAGGCCGTTCAGCGCGCGTGAGCCCAGCGCTTCCTGGCCGCTGACGGCGCGGCCTCCCGGCCATTGGATCTGTTCGATGCGCAGACGACCGTGTCCGCAAGCGACGTCCAGAGTTCGACCGGCGATCAGGCTGCCGGCCTGCGCAGCGATGCCATCATCGAGGGCCTGCGCCTGCAGGATGCGCACGCGCTCGCCAGCCAGGCTGCTCCACGTCACCGGAAACGGATTGAACGCGCGGATGCGCCGCTCGATCGCGCTCGCCGGCAGGGCCCAGTCGATCTGGCCTTCGGCCTTGCTCAGCTTGGACGCGTAGGTCACGCCCTCGGCAGGCTGCACCCGTTCGGGCAACAGGTTCTTCGCGAGTTTCTCCAGCGCGATCACGATCAGGCGGCCGCCGATTTCGGCGAGCGTATCGTGCAGCGTCGCGGCGGTGGTCGTCGGCGTGATCGGGGTACTTTCAACCAGCAGCATCGGGCCGGTGTCGAGACCCTTGTCCATGCGCATGATGGTGACGCCGGTCTGTGCGTCACCGGCTTCGATCGCGCGCTGGATCGGTGCTGCGCCACGCCAGCGCGGCAGCAGCGAGGCGTGGATGTTGAGGCAGCCGTGTACTGGAATATCCAGCACTGCCTGCGGCAGGATCAGGCCGTAAGCGACGACGACCATGACCTCGGGGTTCAGTTCGCGCAGGGTCTGCTGCGCTTCCTCGCGCAGGCGCTCGGGTTTGAACACCGGCAGATTCAGTTCGGCCGCGCGTTCGGCGACCGGCGATGGGGAGAGCTTGCGGCCGCGGCCCGCAGGGCGATCCGGCTGGGTGAACACGCCGACGATCTCATGGCCGGCGCGATGCAGCGCATCGAGTGCCGTCACGGAAAATTCCGGTGTGCCGGCGAACACAAGGCGCATGGCCCTTACTCGGCTTGCTGCTTGCGCAGCTTCTTCAGCAGCCGCTCGCGCTTGAGCGAGGACAGCCGGTCGATATACAGCTTGCCGTCGAGGTGGTCGATTTCGTGCTGGATCGCCTGCGCCATCAGCCCCTCGGCTTCGATCTCGAAGGGCTTGCCGTGACGGTCCAGCGCGCGCATGCGCAGGCGGCTGTAGCGCTCGACCTTCTCGCCGACGCCTGGCACCGACAGGCAGCCTTCCTCCATGACTTCCGGCTCGGCTGGGTCGAGGATTTCCGGGTTGATGATGACCATTGGTGCCGGCGCGGACTTTTCCTCGCTGCAATCCATCACCGCCAGGCGCTGGGCGATGCCGATCTGGGTCGCCGCGAGGCCGACGCCGGGCGCGGCGTACATGGTCTCGAACATATCGTCGATCAGGGTCTGCAACGCAGCATCAAAGACCTGTACGGCAACCGCTTTCTGACGCAGCCGTGGGTCCGGATGATGCAAGATGGTGAGTAGCGCCATGGCCGATGACTGCATTTACGAGCTTAAGAAATGACTGACAGATTTGACGGCAAGCAATTGAGCCGTCTAGAGTTTACGAATTCTGGCGCAACCCGCGGGGACGGTTTTGCCATGCCCAAGTATACCGGTTCAAAGGGTCTGTACGGCGCAGCGCTGCTGGCGCTGAGTCTGGCGGGTTGTGCACAAACCGCCGAGCGGACGATTTCGCCGGCGCGTGACGCCGATGCCGATGGCGTACAGACGCAGCCGCTGCGCGAAGCGCCGCTCGCGCAGATCTCGGAAGACGCGCAACCCTTGGCGGACGAGCCCGTCGGCATGCGTACGGACGCGCCACTGACTTATGTCGTCAAGAAGGGCGACACGCTGTGGGATATCGCTGCGCACTATCTGATCGAACCCTGGCAGTGGCCGGAGATCTGGTACGTCAACGGCCAGGTTGCCAACCCGCACCTGATCTATCCGGGCGATGTGCTGACGCTGGTCTGGCGTGATGGCCGTCCGGTCGTGCAGCGCGATGACTCCAATATCGAGTACCTGTCGCCGCGCATTCGCGAATCCTCGCTCGGCGATGCGATTCCGACGATCCCGCTCGACGCGATCCGCGATTTCCTGCGCGGTGCGCGTGTCGTCACTGCGGATCAGTTCCGTGACGCGCCGTACGTGTTGGGTTTTGCCGAGCCGCATGTGGTCGAAGGCGCGGGTGCCGAGGTCTACGTCAAAAATCTGGAAGCTGGCGACGACTACCGTTACGACAGTGTGCGTATCGGCAAGAAGTACATCGATCCGGACAACGGGGACTTCCTGGGCTGGGAGGCCATTCCGGTTGCCGACATGGAAGTGCGCCGCGATGGCCAGCCTGCAACCGTTCTGGTCGCGCGCAGCTACATGGAAACGCGTGCTGGTGATCGTCTGCTGCCACCGGAACTCGACGGCTTCACCGCCAACTTCTATCCGCGCCCGGCAGATCCGGCGATTGCCGGACGCATCATCTCGGTGATCGGCGGCGTCTCGCAGATCGGTCAATACCAGGTCGTCGCCCTCAGCCGCGGTTCACGCGATGGGCTGCAGCAGGGCAGTGTGCTTGATGTCTTCCAGACCGGCCGCTCCACGCGTGATCCGTACACCGGGCGCAACGAAGCGCTGCCGGAGCTGTTTGCCGGCAGCTTGATGGTGTTCAAGGCCGACGAGCGGGTCAGCTTCGCGCTGGTGATGCGCGCGGTGCGCGAGATTCATCTGAACGATCGGGTGCGCGGTCCCAGGCCGTCAGAGCGCCGCTAGGCCAAGGCAGCAGCGCCGCGCCCGTGGGCATGCGCAAGATCGATTCTTGCCAGCGCCCCGTGATCTGGGCGACTCTATCGGTGTGGACGCACAGTCTCTAAGACCGTGGCTCATTCTGTGTCGCGCGCCGGGCATCGGCAGCGCGGCGGTCCAAAAGCTCCTCATCACTTTTGCCGACGCTGCGCGGATTGTGGCGGCGAAGCCGTCTGCGCTGCGCAGTGCCGGTCTCAGCGAAAACCAGATCAAGGCGCTGCAGGCCGTTGACGAGGCGATGATCGAGCGGGATCTGCAATGGCTCGCGCAACCGGGTTGTCATGCACTGGGTCTCGATGACCCGGCCTATCCCGCGCACCTGCGCGAAATTGCACACCCGCCGCCGCTGCTGTTCGTCCAGGGCGATCCGGACTGGCTCAACGCGCCGCAGCTGGCCATCGTCGGCTCGCGCCATGCGAGTCCGCAGGGTCTGGAGAACGCCCAGGCCTTCGCTGCCGAGCTTGCACGCCGCGGCCTGACCATCACCAGCGGCCTGGCGCTCGGCATCGACGGAGCGGCCCATACAGGCGCTCTGGCGGGCGGTGGCGGGACGGTCGCGGTCTGTGGCACCGGGCTCGACCGGGTGTATCCGGCGCGGCACAAGGCGCTGGCGCACCGGATCATCGGCAGCGGCGCGCTGGTTTCGGAGTTTCCGATCGGCGTTGGCGCGGCGGCGGAGAACTTTCCGCGGCGCAACCGACTCATAAGCGGAATGGCGCTGGGCGTGCTGGTCGTCGAAGCCGCGCGCGAGTCGGGTTCGCTGATCACCGCACGACTGGCGCTGGAGCAGGGGCGCGAGGTATTTGCGATTCCCGGCTCGATCCACAATCCGCTGGCACGCGGCTGCCACGCGCTGATCCGTCAGGGCGCAAAGCTGGTCGAGACAGTGGATGACGTGCTGGTCGAGCTGGCACCGCTGCTTGGCATGCGTCGGCCGCTGACTGAGCAGACAGCCTCGCCTGCGGGCGTGGCAGCGGAACGGGTCAGCGAGTCGCAGGCCGCGTTGCTGCGCGCTTTGGGCGATGAGTTGCTCGGCGTCGATGAACTCGCTGCGCGGGTCGCGCAACCGGTCGCGCGCTTGCAGGCGACGCTGACGCAGCTGGAACTGGACGGATGGATCGCGATGGCCGCCGGCGGGCGCTACCAGCGACTCGCGCGCCGTAACGCGGATAGCGACAAAGCGCGCGGCTTTGCCCAGAATGAAACAAACATTGCGTAATACCGATCAACCACAGGGAGCGTAAGAAAATGAAAGAGACGGTCCTGGACGTGTTGATGTACCTGCTGGAGAACTACCAGGAAGGCGAGTTCTCCGGTGCCGACAATCAGGCGACCTTGCAGGAGGAGCTGATTGCGGCGGGCTTTCCGGATGACCAGGTCATCCAGGCTTTCAACTGGCTCGATGGCCTCGCCGAGCAGCGTCAGCTGCCGATCGTATTCGGCCCCACCGCCGCCACGCGCCTGTATGCGCGCGAGGAGATGGGCAAGATTTCCACCGAGTGTCGCGGCTTTCTGATGTATCTGGAGCAGCTCGGCATCCTCGATGGCAGCCTGCGCGAGCTGGTCATTGACCGTCTGATGGCGCTGCGCGAGGAGATCGACCTCGAACGCGTCAAATGGGTCTGCCTGCTGGTGCTGATGAACCAGCCGGACGCCGAGGAGGCTTTCGGCCACCTCGAAGAGATGGTCTATTACCACGGCGAGTTCAAGCACTGAGCGCGCAGATTCCCGATTGATCCGGAGCGCGGCGGCGGCTTGCCGCCGCGCAATTCCTCGCGTACGCGCGCGTGCGCGCACGCATCTGGCCTAGACAGCATGTGGTGCTTGCGCTTATAAGGCGCGCACTGCAGCCACCCGAAGGTGGTCACGCCCCATGCCGAGTTACATGAGCAAGAACCTCGTAATCGTCGAATCGCCCGCCAAGGCGAAGACGATCAAGAAATATCTGGGCAAGGACTTTGAAGTCCTTGCATCGTATGGCCACGTCCGCGACCTGGTGCCCAAGGACGGCGCCGTCGATGTGACGCGCGGCTTTGAAATGAAGTACCAGGTCATTGAGCGCAATGAGAAGCACGTCAAGGCGATCATTGCGGCGCTGAAGAACGCCGACGAGCTCTGGCTCGCAACCGACCCTGATCGTGAGGGCGAGGCCATTTCCTGGCATCTGGTCGAGTTGCTGCGCGAGAAGAATCTGCTCAAGGACAAGCCGGTCAAGCGTGTGGTGTTCTACGAGATCACCCAGCGCGAAGTACAGAAGGCGATCCAGGAGCCGCGCGATATCTCGCAGGATCTGGTCAACGCCCAGCAGGCGCGCCGTGCGCTCGATTATCTGGTCGGCTTCAACCTGTCGCCGCTGCTGTGGCGCA
>CAZDPA010000033.1:0-28742 GCA_964507195.1 uncultured Salinisphaerales bacterium
GCAGGTCATCGCGCGCCAGCGCCGGCAGGCCGGAGCGGCCCTCGCGCCAGTGGTGCATCAGGTGATCCATGACCGCGTTGTTGTAGGGCCGGTACATTGCATGGAACTGCACGCCGGCCAGACACAGCATGCGTGCGCCGATTTCCAGCGTCGTGAAATGGCCGGTCAGCAGCAGCACGCCGGAACCGTCGGCCTGTGCCGCCTTCAGGTGTTCGAGGCCGCTGACCGTGCCGAGCGAGCGCAGACGCCAGTCCGGCGCAAACCAGGCCAGCGCGGTTTCGAAGATGCCGCGGCCCATGTCCATGAAATGCACATCGGCCATGCGTTCGAGTTCGGCGCGGCTGCGCTCGGGAAACGCCAGCGACAGGTTGACGATGACAACGTGGCGACGGCTTTTCAGCACTCGCCCGGCAAGCCAGCCGAGGCTGCTGCCGAGCAGCATCTGCACGGGAATCGGCAGCCAGCTCAGCAGCCAGGCGACGCCGACGCCGGCCCAGGTCAGCCAGTGACGCGGGTGCAGCAGGCCGGAGTGGAAACGCGGAATCGCCATGCGCAGATTGTAGCGATGCCTATGCCGGCGTACGGCGCGCGAGCTGGCGCTGACGCGCGCGCCAGAGGCCGTCGATGGCGTAGATGCCCAATGCAAACCAGATGCAGCCGAAGCCGATCGCCTGCGCGTGGCTGAACGGTTCATCGAACAGGAACACGCCGACGCAGAGCTGCAGCGTCGGCGCGAGGTACTGCAGGATGCCGATCGTCGACAGCGGCACACTGCGCGCGCCGATCGCGAACAGGATCAGCGGCAGCGCCGTGATCAGGCCGGCGATGACCAGCAAGGCGTTCATGCGCAGACTGACATGACCGAAGGCGCCGTTGCCGGAATACTCCGCCCACAGCAGGTAGCCGAGCGCCGGCAGGAACAGCAGGCCGCTTTCCACCGCCAGGCCCTGCACCGACGGCACCACGGCGAGCTTGCGTACCAGGCCATAGCCGCCGAACGAGAACGCCAGGGTCAGCGCAATCCACGGCAGATGGCCGAGCTGGAAGGTCAGCCACAGCACGCCGCAGGTTGCGATCGCCACCGACAGCCATTGGCCTGGCGTCAGGCGTTCGCGCAGGATCAGCACGCCCATCAGCACACTGACCAGCGGATTGATGAAATAGCCCAGGCTGGTCTCGACGATGTGGCCGGAATTCACCGCCCAGATGTAGATCAGCCAGTTGATCGAGATCAGCACGGCGCTGGTGCTGAGCATCGCCAGCAGGCGCGGCGACAGCTCGCGGATCCAGCCCCAGCCCTGGCGCGCGCCCAGCCAGATCGAGACGAACAGCAGGCACCAGACGATGCGGTGCGCCATGATCTGCGGCGCGTCGACGGTCAGCAGCAGCTTCCAGTAGATCGGGAACAGGCCCCAGATCAGGTAGGCAACAGCAGCGGCGAGCAGACCTTGGCGCATGCGGCGGGACGGACAGGAGGAGCGGCGCGGTCGCGCAGTCTACGCTTGCCGCGTGTTTCTGACAGGGTCGGGCACCGTCTGTCGGATGCGGGCCTGGTCTGACACGCCAACGGGCAAACTGCGCCAACCCACCCCGGTAGAATGGCCGCATGGAATTCAGGCCCTCTCCTTACGCTGCCACCGCGCAGCGCATGCCGGACGCCGCGCGTTTCGACGGTTTCCTGCCGCCGCTGCACGAACAGCTGCTCAGCAGCCAGCCTGAGAAATACTCGGAGATGGTGCAGAGCGTCACGGCTTACGGCATCTATCTGATCGATCGCCGTGGCGTGATCCAGAGCTGGAACAGCGGCGCCGAACGCATCACCGGTTTTACGCGGCAGGAGGTCATTGGCCAGACCTACGAGTCCCTGTTTCCGGACGATCTCAGACGCGACGGAGCGCCGTCGCGCCTGCTCGAGTTTGTCCGCGCCAATCGCCATTGCAAGGAAGAGCAACGCCGGCGTCTGCGCGACGGCAGCGAGTTCATGGCGCATGCCGCCCTCGATTCGGTGCGCGCCGGCAGTGGCGAGCTGCTCGGCTTCGTCGAAGTCATCCAGGACATCACCGAGTCCAAGCAGCGCGAAGAGCGGTTGTATCACCGCGCCACGCGCGATCCGATGACCGGCATTGCCAATCGCGGCCATTTCTTCGAGATGGGCGCACAGGAGATCGAACGCGCTCGGCGCTTCTCCGAGCCGCTGTCGCTGGTGCTGCTCGATATCGACCGTTTCAAGGCCATCAACGACAAGTACGGCCACGAGGTCGGTGACCGCGTGATCGTGACCCTGACCAAGGCCTGCGCCGGCCACCTGCGCAACATCGATCTGCTCGGTCGGGTCGGCGGCGAAGAATTCGCCATCCTGATGCCGCGCGCAAACAAGGAACCGGCTGCGGAGATGGCGCAACGCCTGCGCCTGCTGGTCAGCGAACAGCGCGTGGCGGTCACCGGAGGCCGCGAGATCAGTTTCACGATCAGCCTCGGCCTTGCCTCATTGCGCCACACCACGCGCGATCTCGCCGAACTGATGCGCAACGCCGACGCCGCGATGTATCGCGCCAAGCGCGAAGGACGTAATCGGCTTGAGGTGTGGTTCGAGTAGTGAGGGGACTCATTTCGGAAGCCCGCAACGAAACCCGCAGCCAAAAAAAAGCCCGCCGTGATGGCGGGCTTTTTGACAGACCGATACTCGGCCGGCGATGAGCTGGCCCAGGCGGATTTATCCACCGATGGACTGGTAGTACTCCATCAGGATCTTCGCCACTTCCGGACGCGAGAATTCCGGCGGCGGCGCAATGCCCTTGCCGAGCATCTCGCGCACCTTGGTGCCCGAGAGGTTGACGAAGTCATCCGGCGTATGGCCCGGCGCTTCGCGCATCATCACGACCTGATTGAGCTTCTTCGACCAGGCGGTATTGTCGGCGCCGAATATCTGGATCTTCAGCGCGCCCTTCGGCACTTCGTTCTCGAAGATCGTCTGCGCGTCGAACGGACCGTAGTAGCTGCCGACGCCTGCATGGTCGCGGCCGACGATCAGGTGCGTCGCGCCCATGTTCTGGCGGAAGATCGCGTGCAGCACCGCTTCGCGCGGTCCGGCGTAGAGCATGTCGAAGCCGTAGCCTTTGACGATCACCGTATTCGGCTCGAAGTACACCTCGACCATCTTGCGGATGCAGGCATCGCGCACCGGTGCCGGGATGTCGCCTTCCTTGAGCTTGCCGAGCAGCATGTGGATGACGATGCCGTCGGCCTTGAGGCGATCCTTTGCCATTCGGCACAGCTCCTCGTGTGCGCGATGCATCGGGTTGCGGGTCTGGAACGCCACCACCGTCTGCCAGCCGCGCTGCTGGATCTCCTTGCGGATCTCCACGGCGGTGACGAACGTGTCAGGGAACTCGGATTTGAAGTAGCTGAAGTTCAGCACCTGGATCGGGCCGGACAGCAGCGTGTTTCCGAGTGCGCAGAACGTCGCAACGCCCGGATGCTTCGGATCGAGATTGCCGAAGATCTTTTCGGCCATGAACTTGATCTGCTCGTCGCTGACGGTTTCCACCGCCGTGACATTCATCACCGCCAGTACCGGGTTGCCTTCGACGTTCGGGTCGCGCAGCGCAATGCGCGAGCCAACCTTCCATTGCTCGGTACGGCCTCCGGCCGTGGGGCCGGACTCCTTGGTCAGGTTGACGATCGGCACCGGCCAGAACAGGCCTGAGGTCGTGTGCATCTTCTCGGCGACCGACAGCGAATCCGCCAGGTTCATGTAGCCGGTCAGCGGGTTGAAATAGCCGCCGCCGAGCATCACGGCATTGGCCGCCGCCGCTGAGTTCAGCAGCAGCGAGGGTAGCGTCTCTGCTTCCTTGCTCAGCGCGGCGTGCTGGGCAGGGTCGGAAACCAGAAGCGGGTTGAGTTCGGCAGAGCCGTGCGGCTGAATCATCGTCATGACCTGTACGGAAAATGGGGGCGCGCGCTTTCGCGCGCCGCGCAGCATAACGCGCCGCACCGCCAAGTCCACCCTCCAATCGGAGGACATCCGCTCCGTGATGCAGGGACAAGCGCGCACAAGTCCATTAGAATCCGCGCCGCGACTACCGGTTTCGGAAGGCAACACTCCTTTCAGCGATACCGGCTGTTGCACAACACTCAGATGCGTCCGTAGCTCAGCTGGATAGAGTACCGGCTTCCGAAGGAAGTACTCACTGGACGCGGTACACTGTAGGGAAGCACTCATTTGCGTCCGTAGCTCAGCTGGATAGAGTACCGGCTTCCGAAGCCGAGGGTCGGGGGTTCGAATCCCTCCGGGCGCACCAAGAATCAATAACTTAGAGCCTGATTGAGCACTGTCTCAGTCGGGCTTTTTAGTTTTTGCTCGATGAGCATTTTGGTGCGCGACGACCTCCGGTCTCTTTGAGTCTCAACGCCTCAAAAACCTAGCTGAGACCATATTTAGACCGAGTTGAGACCGCGTTCCTCCAGGTCTACGGCTCGTCGCGGAGAGGAAGCGAGCTACTTTTGTTCGTCTTCAACGTACTCGATTACTTCCCCAGCCTGGCATCCGAAGTAACGGCATAGCCGGTCCACGTTTTCCGTGCCGGTGTTGTATCCGCGCTGATTGATGATTCGCGAAAGGGTGATTCGCGATATCCCGGTCGCATCCGAAACCTCGTTGACCGTAATGACTCGGCCTTCTTTGAACTGGCGCTCGGACATCAATTCCCGAAGCCGAAACCTAATCATGGCCGGCTATGTTTCATAAAGGATACAAACGTACTTGACATGATGCGCATGTATAGTATTATCTGCTTCAGATGTATCACAAACGATACATTCCAACCGTTGTCGATACTTTGGAGAAGGAGACTAGCATGGAGCAGACCTACCTGACGACAGAAGAGCTGTCCTCACGCATCAAGTATGACGCGAGGACCATTCGTAACCGCCTCAAGGACTCCGTCCTCCTTGAGGGGACTCACTACATCCGGCCTTTTGGCGGTCGCAAGATTCTCTACGTCTGGGAAGCCATTGAGCGCGACATGAAGGTGCGCGCGATGAAGCTGAGCGACTCGATTCCCATGGCCTCGGGCGGTGTTTGCCATGTCTAGCGTGAATGTCAGGCAAGGGCTGCTGTTCTTTGACTTCCGGATCGGCGGGACACGCTGCCGCGAGTACACCAAGCTCGACGACACTCCTGCCAACCGCCGCAAGATGGAGAAGGTACTCGACAAGATCGACGTTGAGGTTGCGGCCGGCACCTTCGACTACCGCCGCTATTTCCCCGGCAGCAAGATGGCTAAGCGATTTGCTCCACCGCCAAATACGCGTCCGGCGGAACCGATGCGCTTGCCTCGGGGCACTGCTGCGATGCTGCAGGAGCCCGCGCTCCCGACGTTTAGTCGGTTCGTTGAGAAGTGGCTGCCGCAGAAGAAGATTGAATGGCGCCACTCGCATCAGGTCACGATCGAGTCGACCCTCAACTCGCATTTGCTGCCGGCATTCGGTGATTTGCCTGTGGACCAAATCACCCGCGAAATCGTGCTGCTGTTCAGGGCGGAACTCGCGAACAAGCGCATCCGCAATCCGAGCAAGGATGTTGATGAGGATCGGACCATCTCTCCGACCACCATCAACAAGACGATCGGTGTCCTGCGCATGGTCCTTGATGAGGCCGCGATGCAGTTCGGTATCAAGAATCCTTGCCTGACGATCAAGCGCTTGAAGGTGCAGCGCAAGGACATCGAGCCTTTCACGCTCGATGAAGTCCAGCTACTGCTGTCGCGCGTTCGCAAAGACTACAGGCCATATCTGACGTTCCGCTTCCTCACTGGAGTCCGTTCCGGAGAAGTCCACGGACTGAAGTGGAAGCACATCGACTTCCCGCGGCGCCAGATCTTGATTCGCGAGACCTTCACGTATGGCCGCACGGAGTACACCAAGACCGACGGCTCGCAGCGTGAATTGCTCATGAGTCAGCCGGTGTTCGATGCTCTGCAGTTGATGAAGCCAGAGGGCTACGACAAAGATCCGCAGCGCTTCGATGATCGGTACCTGTTCAGCATTACGGGTAAGCACCCGCTCGACAACAAAAACTTCAATGATCGTGTCTGGAAGCCGTTGCTGCGCAACGTCGGGCTGAAATACAGGCGCCCGTACCAGATGCGCCATACCTGCGCGACGCTGTGGCTTGCTGCCGGCGAATCCCCGGAGTGGATTGCCAGGCAGCTTGGGCATACGACGACGGAGATGCTGTTCCGCACCTACAGCCGTTATGTGCCGAACCTGATGCGCAAGGACGGCGTGGCATTCGATTCCCTGGTTACCAATTTGGCGCCGACCGCTGCAGCTGCCAACGACGCGTTTTTGCTTGTCGGGAAAACGGCCGCAGGATCGAAGAGTGGCTCGAACTAACTCGGAGAAAATCTTGAGATCCAAGACAGTAGCAATCGCGGAGATCGACAAGCTGGCGCAGAACGCCGTGCGTCTTCACCTCGCGCGTCAGATGGCCCCGATGCTGATTCGCATCGTGGGCATCCGCCCCAATGGCATCGACCTGGTGCTCTGGCTAGCAGGCCCGGCCTGTCGCGACAACCTTGAAGCAACGGTTCACTGGATCGTTGCTCAGTTCAGCGATCCCACGTTCGGAAGCCCCGATCGTCCGACGTCGATGTTCGATCAGCTCGTCAGCCGCATGACTCGTCAGCTGGCCAAGGTGGAGGGTTCTTACACATGCCACTGAGCAGCATTTCTACGAAGGAGCTTTCCGAGAATATCGGTGAGCTCAGCGAGGGCACCTACTTCCTCAGCTCGATTCAGCATAAGACGAGCGCAAGCGGGCGTCCTCGGACGGTCCTCGAGCTCGAGGACAGCACGGGAGCCGTACGCGGCATCGTCTGGGCTGAGCATCAGGCCTACTGCGAAGGTCTTGTCGCTCCCTCATACGTGAAGGTGCTGGCGCGCGTGCATGATTTCAACGGCCGCACCGAGCTTCACGTCTGCAAGATCAGGGAAGAAAGCCCTGAAACGATCACGCAGGGAGCAAGGCTGTTGCCGCTGAGTCAGTGTCCGACGGTCGCGCACCGAGCATTGGCGCAGCTGGAGAAACTGGAAGCCGACCTCCATGGCCCGATGAAAGGATTTTTGCGTCGTGTCTTGCTCGACCCGTCGATCGGAATCCCGTTCCTCCGTTGTCGCGGCAGTGTCCGGCACCATCATGCGTATCCGGGCGGATTGGCGGTCCACAGCACGGCTCATCTCGATCTCGTTCAGTACGCAGTGTTCTCGGTTCTGGAGGACGACGGCCACGCGGCAGGCATCGCCAAAGTGGTATACGTGCTTCACGACATCGGCAAGATCAAGACTGTCGGCGAAACCCGCCGTCCACCGCATGGTCTGGTCGTGCGCCATGAGACGCACTCGTTGACGGTTCTGGCTCCGCACCTCAAGTGGCTCGAGCGGCAGGATCGCGACATCGCGACGGCATTCCAGTACGTGCTCGACTACATTGCGACCCCAGCTCAGGCTCGTGGCCCGTCTAAGTATCTCGTTGCCGACATCGTGGTCGCAGTCGACCAGTGGAGTGCCGCCAGCTTCAATGGGCGGGATCTGGGCTCGTTGCTGAGTCGAAAGGAAGCCCAGTTCTCGCAAGCGAGCGACATGAGCCTGCCGGCTGCAAACGATTCAGGCGCCATCGAGGAGACAACGCATGTCCTCTAAGAAGGCAGGAGTTCCGAACGGTTCCGAACCCGGCGTTCCGAACCGTTCGGAACTGGCGAAGACCAACGCGACGAGCGACCTTCTTGGAGGTAGGCCACCAGTGCTGACGGATGAACAGCTCGATGCACTCGCACTGGAGTTGAATTCCAGTTTGGGTCGTCCGCCTAAGATTGAAGAGCTCATTGCTGCCTCGGGCGGTTGTCAGAGACAGCGCGCCAGTCGAACGATTCAACGGCTGCGTGAAGGCCTGGCAGCAAAATCGGTCCAGTCGATGCTAGTGCTTGCTCCGGAGTTGGAAGGGCAGATGCGTCAGTGGATCGAGCGGCTGATGAGTTCCGCAGCGAAGCAGCTCGCTACTGAGCACGCACGCCTGATCTACGAGCACGATCAGAACGAGGCTGCCTCTAAGGAGCTGATTCAGGAGCAGCAGCTAGTCGTATCTGGACTGCGAGAACAACTAGCCGACCATCAGCGGATTACGTCTGAGCTGGCCGCAGAGTCGCAGCGTCTCAAGCTTGCGGTCGGACAGATGACCGCTGAGCGCGACATTGCCCAGGCTGTGGCGGCAGATCGGCTCGCGTTGCTGGAGAAGCTGAACGTAGGTGCGGCGCCTGCGAACTAACGGACCTACTTCGTGAGCAATTCAGACGGCGGAATGCCTAAAGCATCCGCGATGCGCTCAATGTTGTAGATCGTCACGTTCTTCTCGCCACGCTCGATCATTCCGACATACGTCCGATGAACCTTCGCGCGCTCCGCTAGTTCCTCTTGGGACAAGCCAAGGCGGCGCCGGTGGCTTCGCACGTTACCTGCGAAAACCTTTACCAACTTGCAACGCTGCGGAGGGACAGCCATCTCCGAAGCGTCTAATTTTGCATACTATGATTCTACATACTACGATTAGCACTAATGATTCAGAACAAGCATGCGCGCTACGTACAGGGCGTTCCAACAGAGCGAAGATTGGGGAGGCGATGATGAAGAACCGCGCACTGACGGCAGCCAGACGCTTGCTGCTTTGGGCCTTCACCGCGACATGCTTGGCGTCTCTTCCGGGGTGCTATCAGGTCTACAAGGTGATGGACTTTCCGGTTGCCTATAACCCGGAACTGCCGATGGATGAGTCGTCCTATTTCGTCGATCAGATTTTTAGGCCCGAGTACGCTGTGAAGCCGGCGCCTGGGCTCGGTAGTGATCCTTTCAAGGCCGTCGGCGTGTGGCCGATGCTGAGCATTCAAGAGGTCGACAAATTTCCCAGCAGTGCAAACCAGTACCCGCCTGGGCGGCATTCGATCAAGCTCAAATGCTATATGCCGTACGAGACTGGCTTTCGCCATGTCGACGTATCGTTGGTTGCCGAGCCTGGCATGCGCTACGAGTTCTACAGCGCCAACAAGGAATGCACTGAGGTCGTCGCTCGCGTATTTCGTCGGCAAGAGGGCGATCGAGAATCCACCGGAATGAAGTTGGATCGCGAGCCTGTAGCTGAGTTGCGGTCGTCTCCGAGCTACCCGGAGCTTGTTGATGAGGCCGTCGTCCGCGGGCGTGCTTCGCGAGACCGAGTTGAGCGTATTGAGGAACACCGTGCAGACATTCGAGCAGAGGCCCAGCAGCGCGAGAAGAACAAGGTCGAGACGCTGAAGGCAGGGGTTGGAACTCGGATCTGCTCTTTTCCAAATAGAGGAACCGCTGAGGGATTCATCGATCGCGTCGAAAACAACAAGATTCGAATCCAGGTAACGCGTCTGCTACTTCAGCAGCAGACGGAGAAGTACATCTGGGACGACCCGGAAAATTGGATCGTCTGCCGCTAACTGACTCCGTCACGAGAAAGCCGAAGTGTCCTTAATGACGCGCATGCTAGTTGCGCTGCCACTACTTGTGGCGGCGGCACAGGTGGCGGCAAAGCCGCCTGCTCTTCAGTTCCATGGCGAGATCGCAGCGGTAACGCTTCCCGTAGGAGTGCTTCCAAAAGCAGAGTTCGAGTCGTCAGAGGTGTTCGCGATTCCGATCGATCATCGCGTCGACGTACTTCGGGACGGCTGGCGGGTGGAGACAATGTCGTCAGGCGCTGTGGAGAGCGTACTCGTCTACTCAATACGCGTTCCAGGCGCCAAGACGCTGAGCCTACGTTTCAGCGATCTCTCGCTGCCGGGCGGCGCTCGTATGCTCGTGCAGTCACCGCGAGGCGAGGGGCAGTCGTTCTACGAAGGCGATCTCGATCGACCCGAACTGTGGACCTGGCCGCAACCGGGAGACACGCTTCAGGTCATCGTGTGGGGGCTTCCCGAGAACACGAGGCGACCGGCATTGATCATCGATCGTGTCTTCGCAGGCTACCGCGAGCCGTTTGCGTCCGATGAGATCAATGCGAAGGCTGGTAGCTGTTCCCTCGGCGGCGGTGCGGCGAGTGCGACCGCCCGAATCATCGTAGGCTCCGTGGGTGCATGCACCGCATCCCTAGTGTCTCATTTTGATTCGTTCGCAACGACGCCGAAGATTCTGACAGCGGGACACTGCAACAAGGGCCCAGCAAGCTCTGTTCAAGCCGTCTGGGGCTATGCCTCCGGCTGTACACCGAGTGATCCTGTCTATGGTGCGCAGTCCCTGTACTACGAGGCGCCAGGAGTCGGCACCCGAGATGTCTGGCTGCTTTCCCTCGAGAAGTATCCCGACGCTGGCGTCGGCGCCTATGCCGCAGGTGTAACCACTAGCGCCTCGCCGCCCGCGATCGTTCAATCAGGTTATGCCTACCACCACCCTGGCGGTGGACTGATGACGAGCTATGGCGCTCGGCATCAGTACACGCGGAACGGCTCGACATCCGATGGATACACGTTCGACTACCAGTACTACTGGAGTTCGACACAGGAAACGTCCGGCGGCTCGAGCGGTGCAGGCTTCTACTCGTCGAGCGCCGCCATCGAGGGTTTGGTTGTTGCCGGAGGTCCGCTCCGCACCGATGCACCGGACTATCCAGGCCCCGGCCCCAAGCCGAGTACATCTATTGTTCAGCCCCTTGCGGGTGCTCCATTGGGGTTGTCGCCCATTGGGCAACCGGCGCCCACGCCCGCAGCACCGACAGCCACGCTCGACGTGAGTCCGGCCACGGTCGCCTCGGGAGGCTCTCTTACTGCGACCTGGACATCGAACGTCGCCGCTACCTGTACCGCGAGCGGCGCATGGTCCGGCACCAAAGCGCTATCAGGCAACCAAACCTTCAATGCGCCGCTGAACACCGGTACATCCAATGCGACAGCGACCTACACACTGACCTGCTCGGGATCCGGGGGCGATGTGGTGGTGAACGACACCGTCACCGTGCGCCCGGCACCTCCGACTGTCGATATCCGCGTGACTTCGCAAGCTGCGGTCGTTGCCAATGGCACTCAGACAGCCGTGGTTCGTTGGGATGTGACGGGCGCAGCGTCCTGTACCGCATCGGGCGATTGGAGCGGATCCAAAGCGACCGGATCCGGCCGAAACGAAACCGTCGGGCCGTTCACGGCTGCAGGCCAGCGCAGCTACACCCTAATCTGCACCAATGCTGGCGGCAACTCGTCGGATACCGCGACCTTGGAAGTGGAGCAGGCGCCCCTGCCGACGGTAGCGATCTCGGCCAGTCCGGCGACCATTCGAGTGGGACAGCAGTCAACGCTGACTTGGTCTTCTACTAACGCGACGGGCAATTGCGTCGCTTCCGGCAATTGGTCTGGAAACAAGTCCACCAGCGGGACGCAGGCGGTCGGGCCCTTCAATCCCGTCGGACTGCAGACTTTCAATCTCGAATGCAGCAATGGAGCAGGGGAGACGCGAAGCGCGTCGACGCAGATCAGCGTGACCGCCGATGCGACGCCCACGCCATCGCCGACTCCGAGTTCGCCCCCTTCTTCGACGCCGACGTCTACGCCCACCGCAAGTGCAACTCCGACAATCACACCAACGCCGACGCCAACATCAAGTCCGAGCTCGACACCGTCGACTGCACCGACTGTGCGGCCCAGCGGCACCCCGCAGCCCACGCCGACTCCGACATCCGCAACGGCAACGCCGAAGCCCACATCGACTCCCAGTTCGACGCCGTCGGCCACTCCTACCGTGCGGCCGAGCAGCACGCCGACACCGACCTCCTCTCAAACAGCCGTCCCAACGCCGACTACCAATCCGACGAGTACGCCGACGCCAACGGTGCAGCCCTCGCCAACTCCGTCGCCTGGCTCTGCCACCGCGGTGACCCTCGATCCTCGCGGTCAGGAAGTGGTGCTGACCGTCAATGGAGGAACCATTGAGCGATTTGCTCGGGCATCGCCGCCTGCCGGAAAAGAGGAGGAGTTTGCGGCAGGGTACTACGTTCTGGAGATCGAGAACCTGTCGCCCGGATCCACGGTGACGGCGATCATCGACTTTCCGCCGGGCACAAACATCGCCGACTACTTCCGATGCGCTGGCGCCGAGTGCGACTTTCTGGATGGCGTCGTCATCTCAGGTCGTACCGTCACACTATCCCTTGAAGATGGCGGCGAGGCGGACGCGGACGGGGTCGCCGACGGCAGATTCCGGTTCTCTGGTGGTCCGAACATAGCTCAAAGCAGTAGCGGTGGCGGTGCACTCGGCATCTGGACTCTCGGGCCCTTGCTGGGATTTGCTTGGATACGCCGGCGGGCAGTCCGCCGGCGCGGGCATGCTGCTTTGACGCTGCGGAGCCAAATCTCCGATTAGGTTGACGAGGGAACGGCTCGCGACCGGGGAGGCTGAGAGCGCGATGCCCTGTTTTCGAAGCGATGGGTCCGTCGGATTTGCTCGATCTTGAACCACGGCGATGATCGAAGCATGCGCCTACAAGACATGCCTAGCCCGTTGTTTCCTCCTCTCGACAGCACGACCCCGTTCTGGGAGAGGGTTCGAAGTCTGACGTACAGCCGCATTGAGAAATGCCTGTTGTTCGCCGGTGTGATGATCGTGCCGTTTGCGCTCATGGTGGATTTCGGCTTCGTAGAGCTGAAAGTCCCGATGATGGCTCTGTTCCTAATGGCCCTCATGATGTCGCTGGCCGGCGAACTGGGTTGGGATGTCATGCGAAACCCAAAGCTCTTCGTGATCGTCTTTCCGCTCTCATTCCTCTCCGGTCTCATTTTGTATGTCGGAGGCGGAACCTCGTTGTCGTATTTTCTCGAGTTCTCTGGACTGTTCGAGCCGACAATGCTGCTGGTGCCAGTTAGTCGCGGTTGAGGCCATGCAGTTGCCGCAGGCGGGGGCCATAATGTAGGCCCCCAAATGCGAGTAGTCCTGATGCCCAACATTGCTTCTGTCCTAAAAGCGGAAATCGCACGCGTCGCCCGCAAAGAAGTGAAGTCCGCGACGGCGAGTCTGAATGCGACCGTAAAAGCACAGCGCAAGCAGATCGCTACGCTTCGCCAACAGGTGGCTGATCTGGTCAAGGCAGCTCGCAAGACAGAAACGCTGCGCAAGGTGGAATCAAAGGCGCAGCAGGTTCCAAGTGGTAGTGTTCGATTCAGCGGTCCAATGCTGCAGAAGCTACGCGCCAGGCTTGGACTTAGCCGTGCCCAAGCGTCTCTTCTGATCGAAGCGTCCGAGCAGTCAATTTACAACTGGGAAACCCAGGGGACACGGCCGAATGAAGCTGCGCTCAATGCTATCCGCGCATTGAGAAAGATGAATAAGCGCGAGGTCGTGGCTCGACTAGAGCAGTTGTCTAGATAACCCATTGGCCCTACGAAGTAAGCGGCGCAATTTCTCGGGGCCAAAGACAGAAAGTCAAAAGAACAAACGCGCCCAGTAAAACCAACAGCTAGATATCCCGAACTGCCATGAGCATGGTTCTGAATCAGGCGTACCACGGCACCCGCGGGTACTTCGTGATGTGGCTCGCTGAGCTCGGCCTGGAGGACTTTCTTCGACGCTACCCGTTGGTAAAGTTGGTGCAATGGGGGTGGGTGATCCCTCAGCGCCGGATAGTGTTCCCTAGAGAGTTCTTTACTTGGCTCGATCACCCTGACCGATCTCAGGACTACTTTCGCGGCGAGCCAAGAGCAACGGGAGATCTAGAGGCCCACTCAGTTCTGTGGGACTCCAAATGGTACGTTGACGGCGAGGATGATCCGCTATGGTTCATTCACCCATTTTGGCGGCCTGGAGATAAGGCGGGAGAGCTACTGTTTGGCTCACCATCATTCGACAGGACCGTTCCCGAGTCACAAGAACTGGTCTCTCTGGATGGATTGGAAGTTTTACCGTACGCCGACTTCTACTATCAATGGCAGGGCTATGCGCTGGTCGACGTGATCAGGTTCTCTGATTGCATCATGCCCATCCTGAACACTCCGGAAGTTGAAGAGAGCGCCCAAGGAATTGTGCGCATCGCCGCATCGATAAAAGAAGACGACCCCAGCAAAATTCTCTTCTCGAAAAACCGTTGGGGAGGTCTTGCAAAGCCGATGACGTGGTTGGCGCATTACAACGCGCTCTGCCAGGCTGTCGAAAATAGTCGTAATGAAGACGATCAAGTAATCGAGTTGCGCACCAGAGGCGCACGGCTTCTCGCAGCTCATCTCGGTATTACAGAAAGTGATCTGACCAACTTCATCCGCAACCAGCTTCTCAAATTGGCCGGCGAGTGGATGTGGGCCAATGAGCGGCACAACCCCTGGACTCGTCGAGCATGGCCACATCTGCAGCGTGACATCCTCAACGCCGTTCGATGGCTTTGCCATCTTTCCGGGAAATACGTCAGCAACTATCTCGATGAATGGCAGGATAAGAATCCATCACGGGGCATAGATGCGGCGCTCCATGAAGTTCTTAACTTCAGTTTTTTCGACGACAAGCGGTCACTGCTGCGCTTCGCCCCGCACTACCTGAAGGGTCACAACGAAGTTGTCTCCGAGAACGACAAGCTAGTCGGCGAGTACCTGAAGGAAACGACCGAAAAGGCTCTATCTCAGAACTACCCCTTCTCTAGCTTCTTAAGTGCCTTTTCAAAGCTGCACGAAGAGCTCTCGTGGAGGACAGATCGCGCACGCCCTCTTGATCTTCGTGATCGCCGGCCGATGGACTACTTCGCGCTCCTTGCAATCCGTGTCGAGATTTCTCTTAGATATGCGATAGGCAAGAACGACTTGAGCAACCTACGCCGACATAATCTTGAGAGCTACATAGCACACCTGGCGAAGAGTCGCGGCGTTCTATCCGAAGAGGATATTGGACTCTTCAAGGAAGCGTCTGGACAGATGACCAAGCTCTATTCGATGCCGGAAGGAGGTGGGATTCGCGAGATCATGCAGCTATCGCTCAGCTGCGATTGCAGATCTACGCATTTCATACGGGCGTTCTTGGCGTGCTGTCTCGCGCGCAACTATTTTGCTCACCATCACTACCTTGACAATACTCTTAGACGATCAGAAGAAGGTTCCTTTCTGATTTCGTCGATGCTGGTCGTTACGCTGTGTCTCCTTTGAATGGCTATCACTGGGTTGGTCAAGACGGAGAAAGACTGAGTAAAGGCAGGGGGCTGAGCATCGATACGGGCGCCGAGGCTATGCGGGGCGACAGGTGGCTTCTCAATACAGGCGGAGGCTTCGGCGATCGCTTTGTCAGCGCCGAGTGGAACTGCCTGGCCAAATCCAAGCAGATGTCCGCGTAGGGTGTTGATGCGTGCAGTTATTGCCGCCTTCCATCCTTCGCGCAGACCATGTACAGCAAGCACCAGCTGCTGAGTCTCATTCTTCACAGATACGTCTTTGATCTGAACGTTCTGGGCCGCTTTTAGCAAAGCCTCCGCATCTGCAGCATCCGTTCTTCTGCGTCGACGATACGCGCCTAGGTTCTGCGCTGGCAGCAAACGAATCCGCGGGCGAAGGCGCTGACATTCGCGTCCCAGTAGTGCGCCGTGGCACAGGACTCCATCACAACCACCACATCACGCCACTGAGCAAGCTGCAGGGCGAAAGCGCGACGGCCGGGGATCCGCTGCCGTGACAGAACTCGCCCTTGTCCATCACCGTAGGCCACTTGGGAAGCATCTTTTGCCAATTCCACTGCGATAGTTGTAACGTCCTTGATCATGATCGCTCTCCCAAAATTGGAATCGACAGGCTGCCGCAAAAATGAGCGGGGAGAGAGCCATCTCATCACTCCAGTCGATCGGCCCGCTTCGCGGGCCGTCGCCTGAGCTTGGCCGTTGGGACTCACATGCCTAGAAAACAGCAAGTCCTCGTACGGAGTGATGAGTGTCCACTTCAGTGCTCTGGACGTAGTGCCTCGCGCCAGCGCGCTCTGACCTCGGGCGAGCTTCAGAAAATATCCGACAGTGCGCGCGCAGCGATCGCGCAATCAGGAAGTTCGGTTTACAAATGCACGTACTGTCAGTGCGTATACATTCGAGAGCTTATGAAACCAACCGCAGTTCTTGGATCACTGGACAACGCCTTATTAGGCCCAGGCTGGCAGTCTTCGAGCTACCCATGAGTCCCGACCAACGCTCCCATCCGACGTACCACTCGCGGGCCGCGGCTGAAGCTGGGCCTTAGGCTGTCATGAAGCGAGAGTATCTGCCCCGACCGACCAAGAGCGAAATACGCGCTCTGCCGCCATTTTCTGGCTTAGCTCGCGCCCAGATCGTGATCCTAAGAAGCGCGGAGGACATAGCGCGCGCCGAGCGCAGCCTCGCCTTGGCCCGATGCGTGGGCCTTGATACTGAAAGCAAGCCAATCTTCGTTCCAAATCAACCTAGGTCAGGTCCGCACCTCATTCAGATCGCCTCTGAGAATCTTGCTGTCCTGTGCCCGTCGCACTATAAGCCAGGACTTGCGCTGGTCCGGTCACTCGTCGAGTCCGAGGCCGTGTTGAAGGTTGGGTTCGGTTTGAAGTCCGATCGCGAGCCTCTTCAACGCCTACTCGGAGCTAAGCTGAGTCACGTGCAAGAGCTTTCTGGGCTGGTCCAGCGCCTGGGCTATCAGCAAAAAATGGGCGTTCAGATCTCTGTCGCGGTGGTCCTAGGCGAGTATCTGCAGAAATCCAAGAAGGTCATCACGTCAAACTGGGCTTCGCCCGCGCTGTCTGAGGCTCAGATCACGTACGCGGCCAATGACGCCTATGCCAGCCTCCGGATTCACTTTTCTCTTCAAGATAGAAGAAAGGCCAGCGCGAATGCGGCCTAACGCGGACGTTAGTAGTCAGGCAATGCGTTTTTCATGGCAGGCAGAGTACGGGCCGTTAGCGCGCGAGTTCATAAGGATTCACTTTGGCAATGCGCAGGGCGTTACAAGAGTGTTCTCCTGCATGCGCCTCAAATACAAATGGGGTGATCATCGCTCAGATGTTCCCGACCCCAGAGTTCCGATCAAGAACAACACCGAGTATCACGGGTTGGAACGGCATGCCCAGCAGTACCACGCAACGGCTCAGTACGAGTATGCATATCACCACTGGCTTCTAGCCGCAGCATGGCGCAAAGAAGACATGCAAGTTCACGGCTTCACAGATATGGGACACAGGAAAGCAATTGAGTACTGCATTAAGAACGCGTTATTCAACCGCGCCCTGCATGAGCATGGCGTGGGGTTCTGCAAGTCGGGATTGCCGCAGCCACGTGACTTCGACCTTACGGAAGAAGAGCTAGACAAGATGGATCGAAGAGCGCTAAAGCAACTTGAGGACTATAGCCCGTCAAGTGACTTCTAACTCGGGCGTGCCTTAGATGTTGTGCGAAATGCAGAGTGGATGCGTAATGAGTTGGACGGCTCTGGAATAGTCTTGATCGGCAAGTACCGCGGATTGATCGCCAGCTCTGAATTTCAGTGTGAGGCGGGCCATGTGTTCAAGGAGTCTTCAGGGCTCGTTGCGAATCGCAAATCCTGCCCATGCTGTGTGGGTTGGAAATGGCTTAGAGGTCCTAGAGCAGGCCTGAGAATCAGCCTCTGAGGAGATACCATGGACACCCGGGGCGACAGCTCGTAGCGCGTCGCCGCAAAAGCATCGGCCAGATAGGGGTACCCTGAAAATGCCAGATTTTTCCGCACTACGTAAAAGGCTTCGACACGAGGGATTCAATCGCCAGCTGCGGAACGATATCGTCGATGCGATCTCCGCGACCCTGGACCAAGTTTCTGAGCGACTGTCCACTTGGGAGAAGGGATACCTCCTTGGCGCGATCGATGCCATTGACTGGAACACAAGAAAGACCGCTCCTAAAGCAACCATTGGGCTCTACCTGGCTCTGGGAGACGCAGAAAGAGCTCTTTGCCCGCCGCAAGAAAGAAATGACGACTACGGACCCGCCGATGAGGTTGTCGACTCAATGTCGGCGTCTGATATCCGTGATGCAATCGCTGACCTGCGTTCGCGGCTCGCATCCGAGGGCACTGAACATTCTGGGCAGAGCTAGTAGCGCTAGTACAGTCGCGTCAACTTGATTATGCGCGCCGGGAGGGGGGAGCATGCAGTTCGTCGCAAATGGACCAGATATCCCGGAGGCGCTCCTGCAGGCCCACGAAGAAGGACAAGTTGTCTTCTTCTGCGGGGCCGGCATCTCATACCCTGCCGGACTACCAGGGTTCAATGGGTTAGTAGGAAAGGTCTATAAATGTATCGGCACGCAACCGCTGCCGAACGAAAAGGCGGCGTTCGACCGTGGGCAGTACGACGCGACGCTTGATCTCCTAGAACGGCGGGTTCCAGGACGCCGCATTGCGGTCAGACGTGCGGTGGCAGAAGTCCTTCGTCCGAACTTGCGTAAAAAAGGTGCCACAGACACCCACGCCGCTCTTTTGGGCCTCGGTCGATGCCGCGACGGCGCCCTTCGGCTGGTCACGACTAACTTTGATCTGATATTCGAGCGGGCGGCTCGGCGTACCAAACAGCAGTTCACTGCATACCGAGCTCCAATGCTGCCTATCCCCAAGAAGAGTCGTTGGGATGGGCTTGTCTACTTGCACGGGCAGCTGCCTGCGGTTTCCGACGATGTCGCGTTGCAGCGGCTCGTGATAACCAGTGGTGACTTTGGGCTCGCGTATCTCACAGAGCGTTGGGCGTCCCGCTTCGTCAGTGAGCTCTTCAAGAATTTTACTGTGGTCTTCGTGGGATACAGCATCAACGACCCGGTGCTGCGCTACATGATGGATGCACTAGCTGCTGATCGGATGTTGGGCGAGGAAACTCCACAGGCCTATGCTCTGGGCGACTGCGTTCCCGGCGACGAAGAGAGTAGGACCAATGAATGGCGCGCAAAAGGGGTTGTCCCAATTCTCTATGGTGTACCTGCCTCTTCGGACGACCATTCTGCGCTTCACGCGACATTGCAGAAGTGGTCCGAGACGTACCGCGATGGCGTGCTCGGAAAGGAAAGGCTTGTAGTTGAAAATGCACTGGCACGTCCCTCTGCAAGCACGCTGCAGGACAACTTCGTCGGAAGAATGATGTGGGCACTGGCGGACGAATCGGGACTTCCCGCAAAGCGGTTCGCTGACCTAAACCCACTCCCCGCTATCGACTGGCTGGATGCATTCTCGGATGACCGCTATTCAATAGTTGACCTCTCCCGCTTCGGAGTACATCCGAGGCCAAGTGATCGAGAGCCACTGAAGTTCAGCCTAGTTCATCGCCCCTCGCCCTACAGACGGGCTCCATGGATGGAATTGACCGCATGGACCATACAAAGTGGCCAATGGGACGATGTAATGGTCCATCTGGCGCGCTGGCTCGTACGCCATCTGAATAGCGCCAAACTTATCCTCTGGATTGCAAAGCGCGGCGGGCGAATCCACAAGCAATGGAACTGGATGATCGCTAGGGAGCTTGAGCGATCCGCAGGTTCCGGCAGCGCATCACAGCAAGAGAGCCAAGGCGAGCGCGATTCACTGGATACCTCCCCAGGGCCGGTGGTCCGGAAACTGTGGCACCTGATTCTTTCGGGTCGAGTCAAGTCAGCGGTAGAGCACCACGACGCTTACGCCTGGAAGGACCGATTTCTAAGCCAAGGTCCTTCCGCGACCGTTAGACTAGATCTTCGAGAAATACTGGCCCCGAAAGTTTCCCTTCGAGAACCGTTTCGGTACGACGAAAAGACGCGGAACATAGAAGAACCGGTCCAGATTCGAGATCTAGTGGAGTGGGAACTCGATCTGGCTACTCCGCACGTTAGCACTGTGATCGAGGCTGCGTTCGAAGGTGAGCGTCGATTGCTGCTCGCTGCATTTCTGGACGACTTCCAGCTATTGCTCCGCGATGCAATGGATTTGATGCGTGACCTGGGCGACGCCGACGAGTCCAATGATCGATCATCCTGGCACTTGCCTTCGATCAGCGATCATCCACAGAACCAGAGGTTCCACGATTGGGTACTGCTGATCGAGTTGGTGAGAGATGCTTGGCTTGCTGCGAAGGAAGTTGACGCTGATCGGGCACTGTTAGTGGCGCTCCAATGGTTCCGGACTCCATACCCACTCTACAAGCGACTAGCTTTGTTCGCAGCCGCTCACCACGACGGGGTCGACTCGAGCAGATGGGTTAGTTGGCTTACGGCCGACAACGCTAGGTGGCTGTGGGCCACGGAAACAAGCCGTGAAACCTTGCGTCTGCTTGCTACTCGTGGCCCTGAGTTGTCAGCAATCGAGCGAGAACTGCTTGAGGCGGCGATCATTCAAGGTCCACCACGAAGCATGTACATTGACGACATCGAGCCGGATGCGTGGCTAGATATTCGAAACAGGGCAACATGGTTGCGCCTAGCGAAGCTGCAGGTCGCTGGTGGGGCTTTGGGACGGGCAGCCGCAGATATCGTAGCCACGCTATCAGCATCCAACCCGCTGTGGCGCATAGCTGCAGATCAGCGCGACGAGTTCTCGGTCTGGATGGGGTCCATCGACGACGACGAAAGTAGCGGGGCAACACCCGTTGAAGTCACGTCTAAGAAGCGCAACGAACTGGTTGCGTGGTTAAAACAACCACAGCCTGATAGTTGGAAGTATTCCCGAGACGAATGGGAAGATATCTGTCGGAAATGGTTCTATCGGAGTCTGTCAGCGCTGCGGGTTCTAGCCAGAGACGGCAACTGGCCGGTGGATCGATGGCGAACGGCGCTTCAGGTGTGGAGAGAGGACGGCCGCGCCAAGAGATCCTGGACATTTGCAGCGCCTGTTATCCAAGAGGTTCCGGAATCCGTTCTCCGGGAGATTGTGTCTAGCGTTACATCCTGGATGATGGCTGCAACAAGCGAATCTGATCAGCACGAAGGCATCATGATCGAACTGATGCGGCGCATCATGGGCCTTAATCTTCAGGCAGACACAGGCATCCAGGTCAACGGTGCCCCAATAGATCAGCCGGTTATGGAGGCCCTCAATCACCCTATCGGCCAAGTAGCACAGGCGCTCGTGTCACTACTTTTCAAGCGCAAGCCGAACGATAACGATCACCTCCCTCCCGATCTTGCTCAGCTATTCATCGAGTTGTGCGAAGTTCGTGCTGCAGAATTCCGACATGGCAGAGTCATCCTGTCAGCAAATTTAATTGCCCTGTTTCGAGTTGATCGTGCCTGGAGCGGTACACACCTGCTTCCGCTGCTCTCGTGGGCGGCGCCATCGGAGGCACGAGCGTCATGGGCCGGATTTCTATGGTCGCCGCGCTTATACCGGCCTCTTCTGGTTGCCTTCAAGGCGGACTTGCTTGCAACGGCAGAACACTATGACGACCTCGGGGAACATAAGCGTCAGTACGCGCCATACCTTACGTACGTTGCGCTGAACCGGCCGGATGAGTATTCCTGGGCCGACCTTGAGGTCGCGTTTCGCAATCTCCCTGGTTATGCACTTGCTGACTCCGCCCGGGCGCTCGTACAAGCGCTCGAGGGAGCCGGCGATCGACGCGATGAGTACTGGAGAAACCGGGTTAAGCCCTTCTGGCAAAGCGCTTGGCCGAAGTCGCTGGATCTCATTTCTGCACCGATCGCAGAGCAGCTAGCGCGATTGTGTGTTGCAGCCATCGACGAGTTTCCAGATGTAGTAGCGGCAGTCGAAGACTGGCTGGTTCCTTTGGAGCACCCACACTACCTCCTTGGACTGCTCGACGAGTCTGGTCTGTGCGCTCGGTTTCCAGATGCTGCGCTCCAGCTGCTTAGAAAAATAGTGGACGATCAATCTCAAATTCATGGGAGTCTCACTGAGTGTATAGAGGAAGTTTCGCAGGCTAAACCTGCGCTCCGCGGGTCTCCGGAATTTAGGCGCTTGGAAGAGATAGCGCGCCGTAGGCAAAGATGACCGGCAGATCACGGTAGCGCTTAGCCAGCTTATAGATGGGAGACCTGAGTCAAGATGGATATTTCTACCGAGTCATATGAGGATATCTACAAGAACTATTTGTCGTCTTTGGCGTGGATGGGGAAGATTGGAGTAAGGCTCGGGGCTGGTCGAACAGGGCACTACGAGCGAGTTTTGAAGCATTGGAAGAATGCATACAAGATCGCCACGAACGATGAAGCTCGCAAAGCGTTCCCAGATTTCGTCAGTTCCGTCTTCGAGATTTTCGAGTTCGTTCGAGTATGGCAAGCGTTTCGGGAAGTTCCCGAAGATCAGCTGACTGGCATTGCGGAAAAGCTTCAAAAGGCGGTGAACGGCCCGCTCAATGCTGTTGACGAAACTCCAGAATCCACAACTGCTCGAAACTTTCTATTCGAGGCTGTAGTCGCGGCAAAAGCGCATCGTCCGAAAAGTGGCATCGAAGCAATTCTCGATGCATCTTCGGACACCGGAGTCCGCTTCTCTGGGAAGCGAATTTGGGTTGAATGCAAAAGAGTGACATCTGTTGATGGCCTGGAGCGAAATTGCAAAAAGGCATCGAAACAGCTTGAACGCAAGCTCGGGGCAATCGTGGGGGCCGGGAACCGCGGCATTGTCGCACTTGATGTCTCAAAGGTGCTGAACAAAGGGGATCAGATTCTAGAGGCGAGATCCGATCAAGAGCTGAATGACACGGTAGTTGCTCTGATGGATCATTTTATAGAGCGAAACTCCGGGATTTGGCAGCGCGTTTACACGAAGAGACATAGAAAAATCATGGGAACCCTGGTTAGGTTTGCGTTCATGGCGGCTTCTGAAGAAAGAAACCTACTGGTAAGTGTTGCTCAGTGGGCAGTGAACCCTCGACTCAACGTTCGCGATGCTGACCGCAAACTCCAATACGAGATTGCCGATGTGCTCGGATCGATCTCCTAGCTATTCGAAGTTGCAGCAGTACTGAGCCAGCTGAGCGACTGGTTGGTTCTGATGCCGCCGGCGAACCAGTTCATGAACACCAATCAGCTCAGGAATGTAAACACGTTCGTAATCGGCTTGTTCATCGGGAAGAACCTGAGTAAAGACGAGACGCAAGCTGCTTTCATGGCGCGTCTTCATCTGAAGGCTCGTCTTGAGCGATGTGTTCTAACGTTCCTGGAGTGGTCGTGGCACAAGTCTGACGTCCCGGTGAACAGCGTTGGTCACGACTACGTCGAATGGAAGGGGAAAAGTTCTATTCGCGCCATGCTGAAGGAGATGTGGGCTCCTGGGAGGGGCCGCGCTGTTGGTGCAGATCTAGGGTAGGTTGAAGAGTGCTGGATATCTGGGGCTGGGGGCGTTGAGATGAACGAATTGTTAACAAGTATTCGGGACTATTTGCGAGACCGCATCAAAAGTCCGCTGCTCGGACCATTTTCAGTCGCTTGGCTGATCTGGAACTGGAAGCCGGTGCTTTTTGTTCTGTTCAGCAATGAGCGCATCGAGGTTACCGTTGAAACTGTGGTCTATAAGTACAAAGACCTTTCGGATCAGCTGTTAGCGCCTGCGTTTTTTGCACTCTCTTACGCATTGGTACATCCGTTTGTTTCTTGGGGCATCGAAGAGCTGCATGCTTGGGTTCGCTTTAGGAAGAATGGCCGTCAGATCGATCGAGACGAGAAAACAATCAAGCGATCTAAGAAGAAGGACCTTGCGCAGGCCGAGAGGAATCTGATCTTGGCGGACTCGGAAGTAGCGCGAACTCTCAAGGCGGAACTAGATCGTGTAAGTGCAGAATCCCAAAAACTGCAGGGTTCGCTGTCGAATCTTGAAGATGAGTACGATAGAAAGCGACGAGATTTCGAGGCGAACTATGACAAGCTGAAAGAGCCCGAGCGACTGAGGATAGATACGGAGATCGCGACCCTCGAACAGCAGCTTGCTCAACAGAAATCGAAAGCCGATGACGCCCTTACTCAGCTGGCGAGAACTCAAGATCAAATTAGCAGCCGGGCAGCCCCTCAATCGGCGCAATCGCTTGCGTCCATTTTTGGCCCTGACGCCGGCACTGTTCTCGGTTTGATGCTCATGAGTCGTCCGTATCGCTTGGTCTTTAACGCAAAGATGTACAAATCAGGCAAGCCGAATGCGCATGCCAACGCAAGCAAAAGAATAACCTTTGGACGGTCAGGCGAGATAATCGAGGGTAGGAACGACAACGAGCATACGTGGCGTGTCGTGGGAGACAAGTTCGAGTTCATCAGAAAATCAGGAGAAGTTCAGGGGCGCTTCGAATTTGTGCCAGGAACCAGCGGGTTTCGCCATACGGACGACACTGACACGTTAGCGATACGAGGTCAGTATATGTATCCAATAGACGACCACGACAGTCTCAGTGCGATCTCTGAGCGAGAAGCTCTTATCCAGGCACTTATCGATTCGAATCGAAGGCTTAAAGGCGTCGGCGAAGACCTTAGGTCTAGTTAATGGTTTGAAGTTCTCGCTGGTACGAAAATCACGGCCAGTCATGCCGCAACCCCAGCTACGAGGTGACGTCGATGGTAACGGTGGTGATTACTGCGATAGGGCTGCTACTTCTGCTCTCGGTCTATTTTCTTCCGACTCGGAGGACCCATCGTTCACCGACTGCTCAAATGGCGATGGGCATAATGGTTGGTTTGCTAGGTATAGCGTTCGTCCGAAGCCTTACGGCTGTGTCCATAATCGACCCGGAAGCAAAAGTCTTCTACGAGACTATTTCCGAGTTCTTCGAGCTCACCTTCGCAGCGCTTGCGGGCGGATTAATCAGTGCAGCCCACTCTCAGAGAGCGCGCTTCCTCCACATTGACGACATCCGAGAAGCTAGAGGGAGCATCAAATCTAAAGAACTCAGGGTCGCCGACTATCAAAGCAGGCTGTTCAACCTGCTTGAAGGAAAAAATCGCTCCGTGGACGACGAGGAGGAGATTCGGATTCTCAGCAGATGGATTGCCGCCGACAAGAGGGACATTGCTAAAGAGAAACTTGAGGTCGACAAACTGGAAGAAATGTAGGCAGGTCACTCTCAGCTCACGTAGTTCCAATGCCCTATAGATGGAAGAAGAGTTGCGGCGGGCCGAGGCACTCCGTCTTTCACGCTGTCGATCGACAAGTGACGATAACTACATCGTGAGGTTAGTTAACGTGACCTAAAGGGGTGTTCGGTATTCGCCCTCTATGCCCGAAAACCAGAAGTGACGTTGCCTAGGGGTGACTTCGTGGGCGCGGGTTACAGCTATTTAATCGGGCACCATTGAACTAACCGTCAGCGGTCCCATCTAATCTTTCAGAGCGGCGACATTCCCCGGTCCCGCTTCCCGCCTCACTCCCTGGGCGGGTCCGGCTGCCCCAAGCCGGAAACAATGGCCCGACGACTATCCCCCGAGTCGTCGGGCCTTTTTATGTCATATCGAATCGCGATGAGTAGCAGCGAGTGCTTTCAGCCCGTTGCAGCCGGTCGGCCTGCAAGATTTACCGACGATAACCGGACATTCGCAGGCCGAGGCAAGGGTGGAGGCGAGCGCCGAGGCGCCCGCCTCCTTACCTTCAGTCCAAGGGACTCACTACCCCCTGAGCGCCTTTCCCAAGCACATGGGTATAGATCATGGTCGTGGACACGTCGTTGTGGCCCAGCAACTCCTGGATCGTCCGAATGTCTTGCCCGCGTTCAAGTAGCTGCGTCGCAAACGAATGGCGGAATGTGTGGCAGCTCGCATGCTTGGTTATCCCAGCCGTGTGCATGGCTTGCTTGACGGCGCGCTGCAGACCGTCCTCAAAAACGTGGTGTCGCTTCATTTTCCCGGAGTAAGGATCTTTGGATAGCTTGGCGGCGGGAAACACATACTGCCAAGCCCATTGGTAGCCGGCTCTGGGATATTTCACCGCCAAGGCGTTGGGCAACGACGCCTCGCCGCCGCCTTGTGCACGATCTTGGTCATGCTGTGCCTTGCTCTGGTTCAGCTGCTCTCGGATCGCCCCATGCACCGCACGAGGAAGAACTGTGACGCGATCCTTCTGACCTTTGCCGTCGCGAACGGTAATATGGCTCTTGTCCAGATCGATGTCTTTGACTCTCAGGCCCACGCATTCAGACACGCGCAGGCCGGAGCCATAGAGAAGGCTGGCCATCAGCCAGTGCTTCCCCGACAAGGCCGCCAAAACTCGTCGGCATTCATCCGCAGTCAGCACAGTCGGGAGTCGTTCTGGCTTCTTTGCTCTTTGGAAATCCTCAATACACTGGAGTTCTTGCCGCAAAATCCAGCGGTACAGGAACAGGATTGCCGACAATGCCTGGTTCTGAGTCGACGCCGAACAATGCCTGGCTTTGGCCGGATAGGTCAGAAAGGCGGAGATCTCGGGCTCGCCCATCTCGGCGGGGTGCCGCTTTCGATGAAATAGGATGAATCTCCGTACCCACAGTAAGTACGTTTGTTCGGTTCGAAGAGACATATGGCGTCGACGGATCTCATCGCGCATCTGCTCTAACAATTTCGGCTTTAGGAGGGGTAGAGTTGGGTCTTCGGCGTTCATTTACGCTCCTGCGGTATAAACCGGAATAGCTCCGGCACCGCAGAAGCTAACGATCTGAAAGCAGAGGGATATATGAAATCGACCCACAGACAGTCGCAATTAAGTACCGCTTTTCGGCGGTCTAATTGGCGTTGGGCAAGTGTGGGAGCTTGGTCAATGATTGAAACAACTGCGCCTAGACATTCATTTGCAATACGAGCGCTAGCTGTCGTTTGCATGCTGGCAGCTTCGGCAGCGGGGGCTGATGAACCAAAATGCTTCGTGAGGAATGGTGATTTAGAAGCCTTTTGTACGTCAGAAAGTTATGACAATGCTTGTTGGGGATATCGGTTCCATAAGGAAATGTGTGCAACCGAAGGGAGCTTGAAGCAAGCGCTCCAGCATTTGGAGAAGTCATTCACTGACACGAAATCGGTAGATCGGTTGAGGGCAGCTCAATCAGCGTGGGAAAGTTACGTCAGATTAAACTGCGAGTTCAGCGTCCCAGACTATGGCGGAAGAGTGCACGGCATCAGATACACCGCCTGCGTGCTTGGTCATAAGGAAAAGCGAGCAAAAGACCTTCGGAGCATCTCAATCTGTGGAAACGGATGCCTTATCAATGAGCCCTTTCCGTCGCCGCCGCCTTGTCAGGAATGCCCGGAGCAAGAGCAGTGATCTCCGCAAGGCCCAACCAACTATTCCATCCGACGTCCATGCCTTCGCTTCGCTGCGGCATGGCCGCGGCTGAACGTAGGCGTTAGAGGGCAAGAAGGTTGAGCCACCATCGGGAAAGTCGTGTTCACTACTACGAAGGCGGAGCGAAGCTCGTCGAGGCGGAATATCTGGGTGGGAAACCAGATGGCGTCCCCCGCTCATGGTCGCCCGCCGGTGTGCTTACTCTTGAAGCTCAAGTACAACAGGGCGAATACCACGGTCCATACAAGTCCTGGTGGAACAACGGCCACCTCAAAGAAGAGGGCGCGTTTCATCATGGAAAGCGTGTTGGCATGTATCGGTGGTACAGAGACTCCGGTGAGCTTTTGCAGGAGCTTGACTGTGGCCCCGCCCTCTAACCAATCATTCAACTCCGACGTGCCCGCCTTCGGCGGTCACGCGGGTTAATTCAGGCGTTGGGCATCAGGAGAAGATCGTGAGTGAACCCAAGAGTCCGCAAGATAAGAAGCGCCTCAGCTACGCAAAGGACCGTAGAAATGTCTACGGAGAGCGAGGCGCAAACTCTCGGTTTGCCATCCGCAAGAGCAAAGACCTCATTGAGCGCAGCGGGCGGCACGAACAGAATCAGTTGCTGAGGTCAGTTGTCGGCGTAGTAGACGAAGCGCAGGCAGTCGCGACGGAGAACGCCATTCTCTCGTCGAAAGCAGCAAAGAAGCGGTTCTATAAAATGCCAGACGCTCCTCTTGGAGCAGTAGTTGAAAGCAAGCTTGAATACCGGAAGTTCAAAGGTATGGGGGCCAAGAAAGTGCGTAGCAAGCAAGAGCGCCAGCGCGCTGATGCCCAACACGGCGTTCAAGGGTCGAAGTCCCCGCCTTCGGCGGGGCCGCGCCCTTAACTCTGGCGTTGGGCGGCAGAATGAGGTCAGTCCGATGAGCCCATGGGTTGGAGCCATATGTGGAGTGCTAGCAGGGCTTGTCGTCTCGGTAGCGCTGATGTTAGCGGTCGCCTATTTGCTTCTTCCTTTGATCGGAGCCGGAGACGACATGTCTCGCGGCATCATGTCAACGATAATGCTGGTGTTCTCCGCCCCCGTACTCGCTGTGCTCGGTGGGTTTCTCGGGTACAAGCGATCAGCGCAGAGGTGAACTTGCAGATGAACTTGACGTTTGGCGTGATGCCCAATAAGTGCATCCAGCCGACGTATTTGCCTTTGCTTCGCTGCGGCAAATCCGTGGCTGATGCTAGGCGTTAGGCGCATGAAGGCCGCGTTCGTTTACGCGCTTCTACTCTTGGCTTGCCTATTGTGGGTTTCTGCGGCATGGGTCCACTGGTATGGAGCAGAAACATACTTGGTACATTCAAACGCGCCGCGCAATCTTATGCTGCGCGTGCTTTCAATCAGCGTCCCAGCAGGGGCGTTCACTTTTATCTCGGCCGTTACCGTTTGGAGGGCTGGCTGGGCCCGTCATGTTGCTATCGCTGTTGTAGTTTTGGCCGGGGGGTTTCTCGCATGGGCCGCATGGATGTTCAGTCCCGCAATCGGCGCCTAAC
>CAZDPA010000034.1:0-4411 GCA_964507195.1 uncultured Salinisphaerales bacterium
TCCTTTTGCCGCAACGCGGCGTCTCTCGTCAGTCATGTACATCAAGTACATCTCCTTCCTCGTTCCTTGCGCTGCGACAAAACGCTCTTCCGCCGCGGCGATCCGATTGGCGTTAGCAGACCCTTAGTCCGCGAAGATCTGCACGAGCACCGGCGTCGGATTGAAGCCGTTGCAGGGATTGTTGATCTGCGGGCAGTTCGAGATCACGCACAGCAGGTCCATCTCGGCGCGCAGTTCCACGTAGTCACCGGGCTTCGATTCGCCGTCGACGATGGCGAGGCGGCCATCCGGCTCAACCGGCACGTTCATGAAGAAGTTGATGTTCGACACGAGGTCGCGCTTGTCCATGCCGTGCTTGGTGATCTCGATCAGGAAGTTCTCGCGGCAGGCGTGCATGTAGCGCGTGTGCTGGCCAAAGCGCACGGTGTTGGCTTCGCAGGAGCAGGCGCCGGCCGAAGTGTCGTGCAGCCCGCCGGTATTGGCGACGACGGTCGCCATCGGATTGCCCTCGTTCGACAGCAGTTGCGTGCCCCTGTGGACGTAAGCCGAGTTCTGCGCACGCAGGGTGTCCTGCGCGCTGTAGCGCTCGTGGAATGCGCCGACGCGATAGAACAGGGTATCGACGGCCTGCTGGCCTTCCAGGTCGACGATGCGCAGGCGCTGGCCGCGCTGCACGGTACCGGACCAGGGCGCATTGGCGGGAATGACGAAGTCGTAGATCGGCTTCATGTGCCCGCTCCCGTGCTGCTGAACACAGCGTCGGTGTTCTCGTAACCGCGCTGGGCCTCGGCGCTGAGCGTGCGGCACAGGTCGTCGGCGGCAGGCGCCGGGGTATTCCAGACCATCGCTTCGATCGCCTGCGGCGCATAGGCGCCCGGCGCGAGCGGATGCGGGCAGTTGGAGATCGCGACCTGCAGGTTCATCTCGGCGCGCAGGTCGACGAAGTCGCCCGCCTGGACGCGGCCGTCCTGCCAGTGGAAGCGGCCCTCAGCGTCCGTGACGACGGGTGCGAAGAACGTCACGCAGGGACCGACATCGCGACGGCCGAGGCCGAGCTTGCCGGCGGCGAGGACGAGGTTGTCGCGCGTGTTGCGCAGTACTGCGTCGCCATGGCGCTCGGTATTGCTCGTTGCGGTGCTTCCGCCAACCAGGGCGTCATGCGCGCCGCAGCTGTCTTCGATCAGCGCGAGCATGACCCGGCCCATGTCGGAAAACAGCAGACGGCCCTTGCGCAGCTCGGCGCTCCACTGGATCTTCACCGTGTCGCCGGCGTTGTAGCGCTCGCTCGTGTCGTCCGCATTCCAGGCGAACAGCGAAACGCCCGGCGTTGCCTGCGGGTTCAGCAGGCGCAGGGCCTGGCCGCGACGCAGCGCGAAGCTTGCGTACCAGCCGCCGGGAATGATTTCGCGCTGCACGATGCGCCCTGCGTCGAGCGCGAGATTGCGCGCCGAGGCAGGCGGCAGTGGCTTCGCGGGTTTTTGTCCCACGGCCTTGAGATCGAGATAGCGTTGACGGTTCGCGGCGATGGACGCTGCGGTTTGAGCGGACACAGGCATGTGGTGCTCCTCAGCCAGTGGTCGCCAGGTCGTCCCGGCTCGGTTGTTCCCTGGTGACCGGGTCGTCCCGGTCGGAGTTGATGGATTCGGTTCTTTGCTGCGGCGAACTACGGCGCCAGACTTCGATGTTCTGAGTGATCGTTGCGCCGTAGCGCAATGCTTCTTCGGGCCTTGTCCGCAGGCGGTCGAACACGACCACGCGCTCGCCGAGGCCAAAGGCTTCGCGCAGATCGTGGGTGACCATGACGACGGTGACGCCGGTCTCCTTCCACAGGCGCCGCATCAGCACGTGGATCTCGGCGCGGATGCCAGGATCGAGCGCGCCGAAAGGTTCGTCGAGCAGCAGCACCTTGGGCTTGGCGATCAGCGCCTGCGCCAGCGCCAGGCGCTGCTGCATGCCGCCGGACAGCTGCGACGGATACTTCGCCAGCGCGTGACCGAGGCCGACTTCACTCAGCAGCGCCGTTGCTTCAGTGACCAGCGTGCGGCGGCGCGCGCCGAACAGCCGGCCGGTGATCGGCGCAGCCTTCAGTTCCGGGCCGAGCATGACGTTGCCGAGCACGGTCAGGTGCGGGAACACCGAGTAGCGCTGGAACACCACGCCGCGATCAGCGCTCGGCTCAGCCTGCAATGGCGCACCGTCGAGCAGCAGTTGGCCGCGCGTCGGACGTTCCTGGCCGAGCAGCAGACGCAGGAAAGTGGTCTTGCCGCAGCCGGAAGGCCCGACGATGGAGACGAAGCTGCCCGAAGGAATGTCGAAGTTGATGTCCTCGAGCACGATCTGCGCGCCGTACTCGACCCAGACCTTGCGGACCTGAATCGCGCTCACGTTTTTCCCTCATGCGCCCACGGAAAGCCCCAACGCGACACGCGCAGCAGGGCGTAGTCCATCAGGTAGGCGAGCAGCGTGATCCAGGCCACGTAGGGCAGGATCGTGTCCATGGAGAGGTAACGGCGGACGAGGAAGATGCGATAGCCGAGTCCGTTCTCGGCCGAGATCGCCTCGGCCGAGATCAGGAACAGGAAGGCCGGACCGAGCATCAGGCGCAGCGACTCGATCAGGCGCGGCATCGCCTGCGGCAGGACCACGCGGATCGCGGTCAGCCAGGTCGAGGCACCGAGGGTCTGCGCTTTCACCAGCTGCTCGCGCGGCAGCGCGCCGATCTTCAGTGCCAGATCGCGGACCAGACACGGCGCGATGCCGATGACGATCAGCACGACTTTCGAGACTTCGCCGAGGCCGAAGACGATGAACAGGATCGGCAGCACCGCCATCGGCGGCACCATCGACAGCACCGCCATCAATGGCGCGAACGCGGCATTGACGATCGGCAGCAGGCCGATCGCAAGGCCGAGCACGAGGCCGATGACGGTCGCGATCGAGATGCCGTAGCCGAGCCGCTGCAGGCTCGCCGCGTTGTCCTGCCAGAACGTCAGCTCGCCGGTGCGGCGGTCCGGTTCGAGCGCGAGGCGCTGCATTGTCGCGCTCATCTCCGAGATCGGCGGCAGCAGCTTGTCGTCCGGATTCGCCGCGCGGCGTTCCAGCGACGCCGACGCGTAGACGGCGAGCAGCAGCAGGAAGGGCAGGAGCGCGAGCGCCCAGCGGCCTCCGCGCCCCGGCTCGAGGTTCATCAAACGGCGCATGGTGTGGGCCCTGCGCGAGCCTTAGAGCTTGCCGTCGGCAGCGAGCTTCATGTAGCTGGCGTCGAAGCGCAGCTTCACGCTCTTCGCATTGCCGAGCGTCGTGCCGCCGGGAAAGGCAATGCCGACAAAGTCCTTGTTCGGCGCATCCGCGCCGAGCAGGCCATGGTCGTACGAGAACGTGCGCACCAGGTCCATGGTCTTGATCAGCTTGGCGTCGCTTGTGAACGCGACCGCTTCGGCCGGCGTGTAGAACATCTTCGTCGTCTTGAGCTGGTCCTCGAAGCTGGCCAGCGTGCTGCCGGAGAGCTTGGCCATCGCTTCACGCGCAGCCTTGCCGGTTGCGCCGCTGTCCTGCAGCGCTTTCATCGTGTCGAACCAGATGCCGACCAGCGCCTTGCCCAGCGCCGGGTTGTCCTTCAGCGTCTGCGTGTTGACGACCAGGGTGTCGATGATCTCGCCTGGGATCTTGCTGGAGTCGAACACCAGCGACGCGCCCGGCGCGACCTTGATCTCGGCGAGCTGCGGGTTCCATGTCACCGCCGCCGTCGTGTCGGCGGCCTGGAAGGCGGCGATCATGTCGGCATCGGAAGTGTTGACGACCTTCACGTCCTTTTCGGCCAGGCCGAGGGTGTCGAGGCCGCGCGCCAGCAGGTAGTGTGAGACCGACAACTCGACGAGGTTGACCTTCTGGCCCTTGATCGCGCTGAGCGTCTTGGCGTTCTTGAGGACGATGCCGTCGTTGCCGTTGGAGTAGTCACCGACGATCAGCGCGGTAGTATCGACGCCGCCGGCTGCAGGAATCGTCAGCGCGTCCATGTTCGTCACGGTGACGCCATCGAACTTGCCCGAGGTGTACTGATTGACCGATTCGACGTAGTCGTTGATCTGGGTGACCTTGATCTTGATGCCGTACTTGTCGGCCCACTTCTTGACGATGCCGGCATCATCGGCATACGGCCAGGGCATCCAGCCGACGTAGATCGACCAGGCAATCTCGAAATCCTTCTTCGCCTCGGCCTGGGCAGTGCCGACGCAGCCGCATGCCAGTACGGCCGCAGCAATGAACTTTCCTAGGGTCTTGATGTGCATCGTCCGTTCCTCTTGTGCAGGATTCGCTGTAGAGGACGGGCGGAGCTCGGGTGCTGGGAGACACACTCGAATACAGCCCATCCAGGGCTGCTGAGGTCTCCCGGGCTTTTATCCCGCCGTGT
>CAZDPA010000034.1:4421-28470 GCA_964507195.1 uncultured Salinisphaerales bacterium
CCGGCTGCTCTCGGACCAGCACTCGCACCCTGGATGGGGGAGCCGGAACCCTAGCCGCCTACTCGCTATTGTTAATATGCAATCACCATGCCAGTAGCGGAAGCCTGTTCGCTGCTGGTTTTGCCAAGGATGGCCGGCGTTCGGGCCTGGTTGCGGGGCACTCAAATAGCGCGCTGCGCACGAACTTGGCGCACCGAAAAAGGGGTGCTCAATTAGCCCGGAGGCCACTTCAGTGGACGGCCGGCGATGATGTGGATATGCAGGTGAAACACCGACTGTCCGGCCGCCGCGCCGTTGTTGACGACCAGGCGAAATGCCTCGCCGAAGCCTTCGGCGGCAGCGATCTTCGGCGCCGTCAGCAGCAGGTGGCCGAGCAGGGCCTGATCGGTCGCATCCGCGGCGTCGAGGCGGACCAGCGGCTTGCGCGGTATCAGCAGGATGTGGGTTGGCGCGACGGCGTTGATGTCGCGGAACGCGATGCACAGGTCGTCCTCGTAGACGATCGTGGCGGGAATCTCGCGGTCGATGACTTTCTCGAACAGGGTCTTGGACATGGCGGTCGGTTAAGGCAGACGTTCCTGGGGGCGGCGAATTGATAGCATACGCAGATCACTCCAGCATCTCAGTATGAATTCAACCGCTGACGCCATTCGCAAGCCCTGGCCGACATACCGCCGCCTGATCGGCTATTCGATCCCGCACTGGCGCGTGATGTTGATTGCCTCGCTGGCCACGGCCGGCTTCGCCGCGGTGGACGCCAGTTTCGCCGCGCTGGTCAAGCCGCTGCTCGACAAGGCCTTTGTCGAACAGAACCAGACGTACATCCGCGCCCTGCCGTTTGCCATTGTCGGCCTGTTCCTGTTGCGTGGGCTGAGCTCGTTCGCGGCGACGTACGGCATGTCCTGGGTCGCGCGTCGCGTCGTCAAGGACGTCCGCGGCGAACTGTTCGACAAGCTGCTGCGGCTGCCGGTGCGTTACTACGATCAGGTCAGCTCCAGTCAGCTGATTGCGCGGCTGACCTATCACGTCGAGCAGTTGGCCGACGCTGCGAGCACGGTGCTGACCGGCGTGCTCAAGGACACGCTGACCATCACGTTCTACATCGCGCTGATGGCCTGGTTGAACTGGCGACTGACAGTGTTTGTATTTGTCGTGGCGCCGCTCATCGCGCTGATCATCGGCTACGTCAGTCGCCGCTTTCGCCGCATCAGCGAGCGTATCCAGCAGAGCGTCAGCAATGTCACCGAGGCGGTCGACGAAGCCGTCAGTGGTCAGCGCGTCGTCAAGGTCTACAACGGTCAGGCCATCGAATCCACGCAGTTCGCGCGCATCAACGAAGTCAATCGCCAGCTGTCGATGAAGATCGTTGCAACCAAGGCCACCAGTGCCGCGCTGATCCAGTTCATCGCGGCGTGGGCGGTTGCCGCCATTGTCTACTTCGCGACCCAGCCCTCGATGCTGGAGAGCATGACCGCCGGCACCTTCGCGGCGTTCATGCTGGCCATGATGTCGCTGATGCAGCCGATGAAGAACATGGGCTCGGTCAACGAGCGCCTGCAGCGCGGCATTGCCGCCGCGGCGGAAATCTTCGCGACAATGGACGAGCGCTCCGAGCCAAGCGACGGCACGCGCAAACTTGAGCGCGCACAGGGTGCGGTCAACTTTGATCAGGTCCACTTCCGCTATCGCGCTGATCTGGGTGATGCGCTCAAGGGTGTCAGTCTCGATATCAAGCCAGGGCAGACGATTGCCTTTGTCGGCAAGTCGGGCAGTGGCAAAACCACGCTGCTGTCGCTGCTGCCTCGTTTCTACGATGTCGACAGCGGCGCGATCCACATTGATGGACACGACCTGCGCGAATACGCACTGGGCGATTTGCGTCGGCAGATCGCCCTGGTGGACCAGCAAGTGCGCTTGTTCAGTTCCACCGTCGCTGAAAACATTGCCTATGGCCTGGAGCCGGTGCCGGACGAGGCGCAGATCATCGATGCGGCGCGTCGCGCGCACGCCTGGGAATTCATCGAGAAGCTGCCGCAGGGGCTGCACACGCAGGTCGGCCAGAACGGTGCCACCCTTTCCGGAGGCCAGCGTCAGCGCATCGCGATCGCCCGTGCGCTGTTGAAGAATGCGCCGATCCTGATTCTCGACGAAGCGACATCGGCACTGGATACGGAATCCGAACGTTTGATCCAGGCTGCGCTGGCGACGCTGGTCGAAGGGCGCACGACCTTGGTGATCGCCCATCGTCTGTCGACGATCCAGCATGCCGACCTGATTGTCGTCATGCAGGATGGCGGTATCGTCGAGTCAGGCACGCACGATGAGCTCATCGTGCGTAATGGGCTGTATGCAGCGCTGCATCGCATGCAGTTCGAGGCGTAGAACGCAGCGATGAAGAATTGGCTGGAGGCACGCTGGTACCAGGCCTCGCCGCCGCCGGTGCTGCTGCGTCCACTCGCTGCACTCTACGGCAGCGTCAGCGCATCGCGTCGGCGTAAGACACGCGCGCAAGCCCAGCCTGTGCCGGTCGTCGTGGTTGGGAATATTTCAGTTGGCGGCACCGGCAAGACACCGTTCGTGATCTGGCTGGTCGAGTTGTTGCTTGCGCAGGGCTGGCGACCGGGGGTGATCAGCCGCGGCTATGGCGGCCGCGCGCCGCACTATCCGTACATCGTCAACGCAGACAGCGATCCGGCACACAGCGGGGATGAGCCGCTGCTGATTGCGCAGCGCTGCGAATGCCCGGTCGTCGTTGCGCCGGCGCGTTGCGCGGCGGCCAAGCTGCTGCTCAAGAGTGCTGATATCGACATCATCGTTGCCGACGACGGCCTGCAGCACTACGCACTTGCCCGCGATCTGGAGATCTGCATCGTCGACGGCGCACGCGGCCTCGGCAATGGCGCACTGCTGCCTGCCGGTCCTTTGCGCGAACCGGTATCGCGTCTGCAAGAAGTCGATCTGGTCGTGGTCAATGGCGAGGGCTGGAATGACGCGGCGCTCAAGCCATTGAGGATGCGTTTGCAGGCACTCAACGCGCAGGCCCTGCGCGACGGTACGCAGCGCGCACTCAGCGATTTTTCCGGTCAGCGCGTGCATGGTGTTGCCGGTATCGGTCACCCGCTGCGCTTTTTCGATACGCTGCGCGCCTGCGGTATGCAGGTGATTGAACACGCGTTTGCCGATCACCATGCCTATGCCGCTGGCGATCTGCAGTTTGGTGATGAACTGCCGGTGCTGATGACCGAAAAAGATGCGGTCAAATGCAGGGGTTTCGCTGCAGCCAACTGGTGGGCGGTGCCGGTTGCAGCGCAGCTGTCAGCGGACGGTGCCACCCGCGTGCAAGAATTGATCAAGCTTCTTAGGAAACCCTGAACATGGACAAACGTCTGCTTGACATCCTGGTGTGTCCGGTCAGCAAGGCACCGCTGGAGTGGCGCTCCGAGCGCAATGAGCTGTGGTGCAAGGCTTCACGCCTGGCTTACCCGGTGCGCGATGGCATTCCGGTGATGCTTGAAGAAGAGGCGCGCGCACTCAGCGAAGAGGAAGTCGCCAAGTGAGCGTGGGCCGGGCCTTGGCATTCAAGGTCGTGATTCCGGCGCGCCTCGGTTCTACGCGCCTGCCGCGCAAGGTACTCAAGGATATCGGCGGCAAGCCGGTTGTTCGCCTGGTCTGGGAGGCTGCACAGCACGCGGGCGCCGAGCAGGTGGTCATCGCCACCGACAGCGACGAAGTGCGCGCAGCCTGCGCTGGCTTTGGCGCGGATGTGCAGATGACGTCGGCCCAGCATCAATCCGGTACCGATCGCGTCAATGAAGTGGCGTACGCCAGGAACTGGGAGGCATCGGTCATCGTCGTCAATCTGCAGGGCGATGAGCCGCTGATGCCGCCTGCACTGGTGCGCCAGACTGCGCAACTGCTTGCCGATGATGCCGATGCGCACATCGCTTCGCTGTGCCATGCGATTCACAATGTCGAGGAGTGGCTCAATCCCAACATCGTCAAGCTGGTCATGGATCAGCGCAACTACGCGCTGTACTTTTCACGCGCACCCATTCCCTGGAAGCGTGACGGTGCGACGTGGGTCGCGCCGCTGTTGCCACAGGGGCAGGCATTCCGGCACATCGGCCTCTACGCTTATCGGGTTGCTGCGCTGATCGAGTTCAGCGCGCTGCCGATGGCGGCGCTTGAGGAATGCGAGGCGCTCGAACAGCTGCGCGCGCTCAGTCATGGGTTTCGCATCAAGATGGGCGTGACCGAGCAGGCGCCGCCGCGCGGCATCGATACCGAGGAAGATTTGCAGGCAGTGATTGCCCTGCTTGCACGGGGCGATTCGCGATAGATCTTTTGCCAGCCACAAACAAAAACGGCGCATCCAGGTGATGCGCCGTTTTTGTTTGTGGCTGGGTACCCGCTAGTCGTTCTTCGCCGACTCCGATGCCGTCGTGTTCTGCGCGGCCTGCTCGAACAGCTTCAGATAATCCGATGCCGGCGCTGAAGCGCGGAACTGCGGCTGCTCATCGTTCTGTGCGACTTCGGTGGCCGCTGCTGCAGCAGGTTCGGCTTCGACGACAACAGGTGTGCTGATCTCTTCAGAGACGGTGATCTCAGGCGCTGCAGCCGGCTCGACGATCGCAGCCGCTTCAGGCACGGACTCAACGCTGATCTCGACTGCAGGTTCGCTCGCAGTGCTTTCAGTGACGACAACGGGCGTCAGGGGTTCGACCACTGCTGCGGCGATTTCAGTCGCTACTGCAGCATCAACCGTCGGCTGCGGACCGGCATCGACTGCGATCAGCGGCAGTTGGGCCTCCATCATGCCGATGATGATCGGCTCTTCGCTCTGATCACTGTCCTGCTCGCCTTCATCGTCGAGCAGCGTGCCAGCGGCGGCAGCTGTGCTGGCTGCGCCCTCGCGATCACGTCGGCCCCGACCGCGGCCACCGCGACGACGACGGCTGCGACCGCCCTCACGCACGCCTTCCGGACGCTCAGCGCCTGCAGGCGTTCCAATGACAGCGACTTCATCGGCGACGACGGCCCCCACTTCAACATTCAGCCCATTTACGACGACATCCTCAGCGCCTTCGGCCTTTGGCTGCGCGGGCATTGGGGCCTTCTCGGCGCGCGGCTGCTTCGGCTGCTGCTGGCGCTGGTTGCTGCCGGCATTCTGGGCATTGCCGCCATCACGCGGCTTGCCTTGTTGCTGGTTCTGCTTCTGGGCGTTGCCATTGTTCTGGGTATTACCGCCACGCTCGTCGCGCTGCTTGCCCTGCTGGTTCTGACCCTTGGCCTGTTGTTGCTGCGCGCCGCCACGATCCGAGCGCTCACCGCGATCGCCGCGGTCATTGCGCTTGTCGTTTCCGCGCTTGTTGCTGCCGCGGCGCTGGTCGCGCTGACGGTTGCTGCTGCCATTGCGATCATTGCGACGGCTGTCCTGCTTGCTCTGCGCATTGTCATTTTCGCTGGTCTTGCCGCCGATACCGAAGAAGCTCAGCAGCTTCTGCCAGAAGCTCGGGCCGCTGGCGGTGACCGGCTGCATGACGACCGTTTCGCGAATCACGACCGGCGGTGGCGTTGACGGCAGGATCTGCTTGACCGCTGCTTCAGCCGGCGCCCGCACCGGTGCTGCGGGCTTGCTGCTCTCTTCGTGTGCTGCAGCGTCGAAGTCCTGTGCCAGCGCGTAGCTGATCGCGTCGTTGTTGTCCTGGTGCAGATGATCTGCACGGATGCGACGGATTTCGTAGAGCGGCGTGTGCATCGTCGGATTCGGCACAACCGATACGCTGACGCGGCAGCGCGCTTCGATCTCACGCACGGCCGGACGCTTTTCATTGAGCAGGAAAGTGCCGACGTCGACCGGAACCTGCGCAATGATGCGACCTGTCCGTTCCTTCATCGCCTCTTCTTCGATCAGACGCAGGATCGACAGCGCGAGGCTTTCGACCGAGCGGATCTGGCCGCGACCAGAGCAACGCGGGCAAGTGATCTGGGTGTGTTCAGCGAGCGTCGGACGCAGGCGCTGGCGCGACATTTCCATCAGGCCGAACCGTGAGATGCGGCCGAGCTGGATGCGCGCGCGGTCCATCTCCACCGCCTGTTCCAGGCGCTTTTCGACTTCGCGCTGGTTGCGGCTGGAGTTCATGTCGATGAAGTCGATGACGATCAGGCCGCCCAGGTCGCGCAGGCGCAACTGACGGGCCACTTCATCGGCGGCTTCAAGATTGGTATTGAACGCGGTGTCTTCGATGTTGCCGCCACCGGTGGACTTGGCCGAGTTGATGTCGACCGAGGTCAGCGCTTCTGTGTGATCGATGACAATAGCGCCGCCGGACGGCAGGCGGATGGTGCGCTCATGCGCGAGTTCGATCTGCGATTCGATCTGGAAGCGCGAGAACAGCGGCACTTCGTCTTTGTACAGCTTGAGGCGCGAGAGCTGCTGCGGCATCACATGCTGCAGGTGCAGGCGCGCCTGCTCGAAGGTTTCTTCGTGATCGATCATCACCTCGCCGATATCCGGCCGCAGGTAGTCGCGCAGGGCACGCAGGATGATGTTGTTTTCCTGGTAGATCAGCATCGGTGCCTTGCCGTTTGCCGCCGCGCCCTCGATCGCGGTCCAGATGTCCTTCAGATAGTTGGCGTCCCACTGCAGTTCTTCGACCGTGCGGCCGACGCCGTTGGAGCGGATGATCACGCCCATGCCATCGGGAATCTCGAGCTTGTCGAGCGCTTCCTTGGCTTCTTCGCGTTCGTCGCCTTCGGCGCGGCGCGAGACACCACCGGCGCGCGGGTTGTTCGGCATCAGGACCAGATAGCGGCCTGCGAGCGAAACGAAGCTGGTCAGTGCAGCGCCCTTGTTGCCGCGCTCTTCCTTTTCGACCTGGACGATGATTTCCTGGCCTTCGTGGAGCTGGTCGCGCAGGTTGTTGCCGGCGCCGGACTTGAAGTACGAGCGGGCAATCTCCTTGGCCGGCAGGAAGCCGTGGCGTTCGCCGCCGTACTCGACGAAGCAGGCTTCGAGAGACGGCTCGACGCGGGTGATGCGACCTTTGTAAACGTTACCTTTTTTCTGTTCGCGTGCAGCGGTTTCTATGTCGAGGTCACTGAGCTTCTGTCCATCGACGATGGCCACGCGCAGCTCTTCGCGCTGCGTGGCGTTGATCAAAATGCGTTTCATTGAAAATTTCCTGGTCGGCACTGCGGCGCGCGGTGGGGCAGGTCATCAGGACGGCAGCAATCGTGCGTGTCATGTAGTCGGGCCCGAAGAGGCGCGCAAGCGCGGGTTATGTGCAGTTTTTATTTCTGCGTATTTGTGGGGTTGCAGGCGCCTCGCGCATGCAACCGGATATTTTTAGCGGCGGACGGGCTGTTAGAATGCACAACGCCCCGCAGCCGCAATATCTCCGTAACCGCAGATTTGGGAACGGGCAGATCGCTTCCAACTTCTGGCCTGACGATGTTACTGGCCGGAAACTGGGACCTAAAACTGGCCCGCCTAAATCCACGGAGTGTCATATTTTGACACAGAATCGTTCACAAGTCCGCAAGGTCGTCGTTGGGGCCGGAGAAGACGGTCAGCGCATCGATAACTTTCTGATTAAGCAGCTTTCGGGCGTTCCCAAATCACACATTTACCGCCTCCTCCGCTCAGGCCAGGTCCGGGTCAATGGCGGGCGGGCAAAACCTGAACGAAAACTGGCACTTGGGGAAGAGGTTCGCATCCCGCCAGTGACCGAACCCGAAAAGAGTGAAACCGTGCGTCCGCCGGACGCCGTGCTCAAGCGTCTGCGTGACGCCATCGTTCATGAAGATGAACATTATCTGGCTATCTGCAAGCCGGCCGGCCTGGCTGCCCACGGCGGCAGTGGAATCAAGTACGGCGTCATCGAGGCTGCCCGGGCCTGGCAGCGCTATGAGTTTCTCGAGCTGTGCCATCGCCTCGACCGTGACACCAGCGGCGTGCTGCTGCTGGCCAAAAACCGTCCGGCGCTGTTGCGCGCACAGCGCGCGTTCAAGCATGGCGAGGCGGACAAGCGCTACTTCGCGTTGTTGACGGGTGCCTGGCGCGGCGAAGACCGCGATGTCGACGAAGCGCTGGTCAAGAGCCGGATTGCCAGCGGCGAATCGCGGATGCGCATTGCCGACGATGACCAGGAAGACGGCAAGGCGTCGAAGTCGCGCTTCTCGCCACGCCAGCGCTACCGCAATGCGGTGCTCTGCGAAGTGCAGATCTTCTCCGGGCGTACTCACCAGATCCGTGTGCATGCAGCGGCGCTGGGTCACCCAGTCGCCGGTGACGACAAGTACGGCGAGCGCGAGGACAATCGCGCATTCAAGGAGCTGGGCCTCAAGCGCATGTTCCTGCATTCGCATTTTCTCGCGCTGCCGGCGCAGGGTGATTTCCGCAAGCTGCTGATCAGCGCAGCGATGACCGACGAGCTGCGCGAAGTGCTGGAGAACCTGCCGCGTGGGCGTTGAGCTTTCCTTGCAGCCCTACAAGCTGCTGATTTTCGACTGGGACGGCACGCTGGCGGACTCCGCGCAGCAGATTGTGGGCGCGATGCAGCAGGCTATACAGGGTCTGAACTTGCCGCCGCGCCGGGATGATGAGATCCGTGTGTTGATCGGCCTCGGGCTCAATGAATGTCTGCAGATTCTTTATCCCGAGATTGAGGTTGAGAAGCTGCGCGGATTGCTCGACGGCTATCGCAAGCAGTGGGTAAGTGGTGGCGGGGCTGAAGCGCCACTGTTCGCCGGCGCGCTTGCCGCGGTGCAGGGTCTGCACGCGCAGGGCTATCGGATCGCGATTGCAACCGGCAAGGCGCGCCGCGGTCTCGACCGTTCGCTGCGCCACCATCCGGAACTGGCGCAGCTCGTGATCAATTCGCGCTGTGCCGATGAAAGTGCCTCGAAGCCTGATCCGTTGATGTTGACCCAGCTGCTTGAGGCCGAGAGCCTGAGGGCAGATCAGGCGCTGATGGTTGGCGACACCTCATATGACATGGCGATGGCGAGCGCGCTCAACATGCGTGCGGTCGGCGTCGCTTGCGGCGTGCATGATCAGGCGCGCATGCTCGAAGCCGGCGGGCACTCGGTCATTGATGATGTGGCGGCGCTGCCGGCCTGGATTGCCAGCCGGGCGGTCGCCTAGAACGGGTAGCCAGCATCCCTGAGCAGGCGATGGGTCAGGATCAGGGGCAGGCCGATCAGGGCAGTGGGGTCGGTGCTTTCGATCGCGTCGAACAGGCTGATGCCCAAACCCTCACATTTGAAGCCGCCGGCACAGTCCCAGGCCGGTTCGGCGTCGACGTAATGCTCGATTTCGACTTGGCTGAGCTGTCGGAAACGCACAGTCGTGACGTCCAGTCCTTCATATAGACCCGCCGGTGTGAGCAGGGCAAGGCCGGTGATAAATTCCACGGCCTTACCGGAAGCCCGTTGTAATTGCTCGATTTGTTGCTCCCGGTCGCCGGGTTTGCCGGTGATATGGCCGGCGGCGACGGCCGCTTGGTCCGAGCCGAGGATCCATGCTCGCGGCGCGGCAGCCTGTATGGCGCGGGCCTTGGCGGCCGACAGACGTTGAACCAGTGCCTTCGGCGATTCGCCGGCGAGTGGAGTTTCATCAACCGCCGAAGGCACTGCATGAAATCCCAGCCTCAGGCGCGTCAGCAAGTCGGCGCGGTATTTGGAGCCGGACGCGAGGATCAGGTCCGGCGGGGCGGCCGGGGTGTGATTAGGCATTGAATTTCTTTGACATTAAAGGGGCTCGTCACTATGATGCGCGGCCCTTGTACGGGGCAAGTCATGAGTATTCCGCGCGAGGTTGTTGCCTCTGTGGCGGTTGCACAGGGTTATCGGTTTAGTGGTGAATTCGGCATCAGCCTGGCTCCACGGCTGCGCGAGGTTGCCGGAGCCCAGGCGCTACCCGAGCCGCTGCAGATTGATCTGCTGGCGGACGCGTATCGCGGCCAGGGTCGTCTGCGTGGCGCAATTCGCGGCAGTTGGCAGCTTGAATGCCAGCGCTGCAACAAGCCATTCCGCACACCGCTGGATCTGAAGCTTGACCTGGCTTTGGTGTACAGCGAAGAGGCAGAACGCGCTTTGCTTTCAGAAGCCGATCCGTATTTGGTGCAGGACGATCAGCTGTCGCTGCATGATCTGATCGAAGAGGAGTTGCTGTTGGCGCTGCCGGTGTTTCCGCGTTGCGAGTCGTGCGAAAATGCCGTCGAGGCCGCAGCGAAATCGCAGCCGCAGGCACCGCAGGTCAAACCGGAACGGGAAAATCCGTTCGCGGCCTTGAAGCAGCAGTTGAAGTCCAGTCAAGAGTAGTGGGACGGTTTTCGTCCGACGGAGTTAGCAATGGCAGTCCAGGATTCCAAGAAGTCGCGCTCCAAGCGTGGTCACCGTCATGCCCATTGGGCGAACAAGGCGAAGGCCCCGACTTTGTCGACGGACCCGACCTCGGGTGAAACGCATCGTCGTCATCACATCACCGCGGATGGTTTCTATCGCGGCAAGAAGGTGATCGACAAGTCAGTCGTCGAGGCTGGCGAGTAAGGCTTTACTCGCCGATCACTCGGCGAACAAACGCCAGGCTTTTAGCCAAGCGCACCCAGACAGCGGGCGAGTCTTGAACCAAGCTCCCGTTGTTCTCGCATTAGACGCAATGAGCGGCGATCACGGCCACAAGGAGGTCGTGGGCGCTGCCCTTTTGGCGTTGGCGGCGCATCCGGAATTGCGGCTGATTCTCGTCGGTGACGAGACTGCGCTGCGCGAAGATTTAAAGCAGCGCCACTTCAGGGATGAGACACGCGTGCGCATCCAGCATGCGACCGAAGTGGTCGGCATGGACGAGTCGCCGTCCAAGGTGCTGCGCAACAAGAAAAATTCGTCGATGCGGGTGGCGATCAATCTTGTCAAAGAGGGTGCTGCCCAGGCTGCGGTCTCTGCCGGCAATACCGGTGCGCTGATGGCCACTGCCAAGTTCGTACTCAAGACGCTTCCGGGCATCGACCGTCCGGCGATCATCTCCGCAATTCCTTCCGTCAACGGGCATGTTCACATGCTCGATCTCGGCGCCAATGCCGAATGTTCGGCAGAACAGCTGCTGCAGTTTGCGGTGATGGGTTCGGCGCTGGTGTCGTCGACGCTGGGCATCGAAAGTCCCAAGGTCGCCTTGCTGAATATCGGTGAGGAGGAGATCAAGGGCAACGACGTCATCAAGCAGGCAGCGCAGATGCTGCAGGCTTCGAGCCTGAACTATATCGGCTACGTCGAGGGCGACGGCGTGTTCCTGCGCGATATCGATGTCGTCGTCTGCGACGGCTTTGCCGGCAACATTGCATTGAAGACCGGCGAAGGTGTGGCCAAGCTGATCTATCACTTCCTCAAGCAGGAATTCACCCGTTCGATTTTCACCAAGATGGCGGCGTTCCTCGCAATGCCGGCGCTCAAGGCGCTTGGCGGCCGCATCGATCCGCGCAACTACAACGGTGCGAGTTTTGTCGGTCTCAACGGCATCGTCATCAAGTCGCATGGCAGCGCCGACGCCCAAGCATTTGCGGCGGCGATCCGCGTCGCTCTGCGCGAAGTCGAGAACGAAGTGCCGACTCGCATCAGTCGCCTGATGTCGGCAACTCACGCTGCGGTGACCGCGCCGGTCTAGCGACGCGCTGTTCGTTGAAGCACGCGGCTGCGAGCAGGCCAGCGGGCCTATTTAACCAGCGTGTTCAGGTCAAAGATCGGCAGCAGAATAGCGAGCACGATGAGCAGAACGACGCCGCCCATCACGAGAATGAGCACCGGCTCGAACACGCCCATGACAGCCGCCACGGTGTTCTCGACTTCGCGTTCCTGGTTCTCCGCCGCGCGATCGAGCATCTCGTCGAGCGAGCCGGAGGATTCGCCGCTGGCAATCAGGTGCACGGTGATCGGGGGAAACAGTTTGCTGGCGGCGAGAGAACGCGACAGCGAAGCGCCTTCACGTACACGGATCGCCGCGCTTTCGATGGCGTCGCGCATCGGCAGGTTGCTGACCACCTGGGTGCCGATCTGCAGGGCATCGAGAATCGGTACGCCACTGCCGAACAGGATGCCCAGCGTACGAGTGAAGCGACCGGCATTCGCACCGCGCACAAGGCGACCGATCATCGGCAGTCGCAGGATGTGTCGATGCACACGGCGCTTGAAGGCATCACCCCGCATCAGGCGCCGGAACAGGAAGCTGCCGGCCGCGATTCCGATCAGCAGGAAGATGCCGTAGTCACGCAGAAAATCGGAGAGTGCGATCAGGCCGGTGGTCAGGGCTGGAAGCTTGGCGTCGATGCTGGTGAACACTTCGACGACCTGTGGTACGACATAGGTCAGCAGCAGCACGACGACCGAGATCGCGACCAGCGTCAGGATTGCCGGATAGACCGCAGCGAGCATCAGCTTGGATTGCATCTGCTGACGCCGTTCCACGTAATCAGCGAGGCGCTCGAGAATGTAGTCGAGCTTACCCGATTGTTCGCCGGCTTCGACGGTGGCGCGGAACAGGGTCGGGAAGGCATTCGGAAACTGTTCCAGTGCCTGCGCCAATGACGTGCCTTCGACGACGCTGGCGCGCACGCCCAAGGCAACGCGTTTGACGCGTTTGCTCTCGCTTTGTTCGGATACAGCAGTCAGCGATTCGTCGAGCGGCAGACCCGAGCGCACCAGTGTCGCGAGCTGGCGCGTAAACAGCGCAAGTTCATTGCTACTGATGTTGCCGCCGCGACTGAACAGTGAAGACGCCGCAGATTGCTTGGCCTCGGCAACTTCGCGCACGTCCAGCGGCGACAGACCGCCGTCGCGCAGCAGCTGGCGCGCATGGCGTGGCGTATCGCCTTCGATCAGGCCCTTGGTTTCGCGACCGCGGGCATCGAGCGCGCGGTATTCGTAGGCGGACATTAGAGCGTGAGGCGTGAGGTGTGAGGTGTGAAGTGTGCGCGGCCCGCTTGAGCGTGACTGACAAGGATCCGCGAGTCAGCGTCACGCAGCGCAGGCGCTGCGACGGTGAAAGACTGTTGCGCCTCACGCCTCACGCCTTACCCCTCACGTTCATCATCACTCTTCGATCGTCACGCGCAGGACTTCGCGCAGTGTCGTCACGCCGGAGATGACCTTGTTGCGGCCCGATTGCATGATGCCTGGGCTGCGTGAGCGCGCGTAAGCCTCGAGCGCCTGTTCGGAGGCGTTGTCGTGGATCATCGATTCGAGCTTTCGATCGATCTCGATGATTTCATGAATGCCGCTGCGACCGGCGAAACCCATGTGACGGCACAGCGGGCAGCCGACCGGCTTGTACAGTGTCAGCGGCTTGTCCGGATCGAGTGCCAGCTGTTCCTTCTCGACCAGACCGGCTTCGTAGGGTTCCTTGCAGTGTTTGCACAGTTCGCGCACAAGGCGCTGCGCAACCAGACCCACGAGAGAAGACGACAGCTGGTAGGGTTCGACGCCCATGTCGCGCAGTCGCGTAACGGCGCCTACCGCAGTATTGGTATGCAGGGTCGACAGCACGAGGTGACCGGTCTGCGAGGCCTGCACCGCGATCTGCGCGGTATCGAGGTCACGGATTTCACCGACCATCACGACGTCCGGGTCCTGACGCAGGATTGCGCGCAGCCCGCGCGCGAATGTCATGTCGACCTTCTGATTGACCTGGGTCTGACCGACGCCATCGATGTTGTATTCGATGGGATCTTCGACCGTCATGATGTTGCGCGAACGATCGTTGAGTACCGACAACGCCGAGTACAGTGTTGTCGTCTTGCCAGAGCCGGTCGGGCCGGTGACCAGCAGAATGCCGTAGGGGCGATGGATCGTCCGCTTCAGCGTATCGATCTGCTCTGCGGTCAGACCCAGCTGTTCGAGATCGAGCTTGTCGGCCTGCTTGTCGAGAATACGCATCACGACGCGTTCGCTGTTCTGTCCGGTCGGAATCGTCGAAACACGCACGTCGACCTTGCGGCCGCCGAAGGCGCGCGAGATGCGGCCGTCCTGCGGCAGACGCTTCTCGGCGATGTCCAGCTTCGCCATCACCTTGATGCGCGAGACCAGGCGTGCGGCGAGTGCGCGCGGCGGTGACATGATTTCGCGCAGCACACCGTCGACGCGGAAGCGTACAAGCAAGCGGGTTTCGAAGCTCTCGATGTGAATATCGGATGCGTTCTCGCGGATTGCCTCGACCAGCAGACCGTTGATGAATTTGATGACCGGTGCGTCGTCGTCCGATTCCAGCAGGTCCTGGTTATCCCGCAGCGCCAGCGCCAGTGCGTCGAGATCGGCCTCGTCGTCGTTGAGGCCCTCCATCAGGCTTGCGCTCGTTGTCGTCTGGCCTTCGTAGGTGCGCGACAGCAGTGCGTCGAACTCCTGAGGAGTCACCGGCTGCAGGCGCACCGGACGCCCAACGAAGCGGCGGGTTTCCTGCACCGCCTCGATCGCCACACCCGGACGCGTTGCGACAACGACATGATCACCCTGATCGGTGGTGACAATCAGGCCGTGACGCTTGGCGAAGGTGAACGGCGGGCGGCGCAGTGCAGGCTGCATGCTTATTGACCGCCGAAGGAGGGCTGCTGTTCTTCGTCCGCAGGCGCTGCCGGCTTCGGCACATGTGCTGCTTTCGGTGCCTGAGTCGGGGCTGGCGTTGCCGGCGCGGATAGTGTCTTCGGCGTGATCAGTTGCTCGCTCCGGACTGCGGCGGGCTCGTCGGCCGGTGCTTGCGGTGGCTCCGGCACGACCAGCGTTTCCGTCAGCGCGTCTTCAGCGGCGCCAGACGCAGTCGGGACTGTTTCCGCGGCAGGCGTGATGAAGTTCGGCGCGTCCGGATCCACCCAGCTGTCGAACTGATTGAGGATCGGCCGATTGGTGCCGAGCAGGGGGCCGGCACCGTTGGCGGCGTCGATCTGCGCCTCTCGCATCGAGTTGTACTTCAGGCGCGTGTAGTAATCGCCGTCTTCGCGCTTGCGCAGCACCGACGGCCGGATGAATACCATCAGATTCTGCTTGGCTTTAGTGACCGAGCGTGATTTGAAGAGGGCACCCAGCAGAGGGATGTCGCTGAGCAGCGGGACGCCGGTCTTGGTGTCGTTCATCTGGTCATCGATGAGGCCCGCAATCACCAGGATCTGGCCGTTCTCGACGCCGACGACGTTGCTCAGCGTGCGCTTGTTGGTGACCACGTTGGCGGTGCCGGCGGTACCGCTTGCGACGCTGGAAACCTCAAGATTCAGCTTGAGCTTGACCGACTCGCTTTCGCCGCTGATCTGCGGCGTCACCGACAGCGTCAGGCCGACGTCCTTGCGTTCGATGGTCTGGAACGGATTGACCGAATTGCTGGTGCCGCCGGTGTTGGAAAACGAGCCGGTCTGGAACGGCACTTCCTGGCCGACCGAGAACTTGGCTTCCTCATTGTCGAGCGTGACCAGGGTCGGGGTCGACAGGATGTTGGTATCGCCGTCGCCCTTGAGCGCCTTGAGCAATATGCCGAAGGTCGTGCCGTTGCTGCCGCCGTCGACGGCGCCTGCGACGGTCAGCCCCGAGCCGATCAGGCCGATCGCGCTGGCGGCCAGATTGGAGGTGCTGCCGGTGGCACGACCGAGATTGCCGAGCAAGGTGGCGGTACTGCTGTTGTTGATGCCGGCCGCGGCAATGCGATCCTCGTTGAACACCGCCCAGTCGACGCCGAGGTCGCTCGACTTGTTGGCACTGACTTCGGCGATGATGCCTTCGACCAGGACCTGCGAACGACGGATGTCGAGTTGGGCTATGACATCGCGAATCTGCCGCATGGCCTTGGGCGCGGCCGTGATGATGATAGCGTTGGTGTCTTTGTCGGCGAGGACTCGCGTTCCACCGGCTGCAGAACCGCTGCCGCCGCTGCTGGTCGGAGCTGCAGAAGCCGTTCCGCTACTACCGGCGGGCTTGTTGGCCTGCACTGCCTGCTGGGCGTAGCCTTCGAGGATCGGCGCGAGGTTCTCGGCGCTCGCATAGCGCAGGTACACGACCTGGGTCGCGCCGCCGTCGGCCAGCGGAATGTCGAGCTGGGCGATGATGTCGAGGAACTTCTGGCGCTCGCCCTTGTCGCCACCGATCAGCACGCTGTTGCTGCGCTCGTCGGCGATGATCGTCGTCGGTTTGGTCGTCGGGTCCGCCTGCTTGTCCTGCTGCGTCATGGCCGTCAGCACGCGCACGACTTCACTGGCGGCGGCATTCTGCAGGCGTACGTATTCGATGTCGCGATCGCCGGACTGATCCATCTGCGCAATCAGCTTGCCAATGCGCTCCACGTTGGCGGCGCGGTCGGTGATGATCAGCGTATTGCTGGGCTGGTAGGCGGCCAGATGTCCCCACTGCGGCACCATCACGCGCAGGATCGGCACCAGCTGCGCTGCGCTGACGTTCTGCAGCTGGAAGACGTGGGTGACGACTTCATCGAACGGTCGGCCCCTGGTCTCACCGAAGCGGCCGCTGCCTTCCTGCTTGGCCGTGGCTTCCGGGATGATCTTGATGGTATCGCCCGACGGAATCGCGGCAAAACCGTTGACCGACAGCACCGCGAGGAAGGTTTCGTAGAGGCCGTCCGAACTCATGGGTGAGGAACTGATCACCGTGACCTTGCCCTTGACGCGGGCATCGACGATGAAATTCTTGCCGGTGACCTCGCTGACGGTTGCGATCAGCGTGCTGATGTCGGCGTCCTTGAGGTTGAGCGTGATTTCGGCGCGGGCAGGAGCCGCGAAGAACACCAGCAGCGCGAGCCCGAAGGCGGCGACGTTATTGCGCATGGTCATTGTCAGTTGAGGCTTAGGTTCAGGTTTTGGACCTGACCGCCACGTTCGATCGTCAGGGATACCGCATTGGCCTGGCCCAGGTCACTCAGCAGTTGCAAGGCCTTCTGGGTATCGTCCAATTGTATGCCATTGACCGAAGTGACCAGATCACCCGGGCGCAGGCCCAACTCCTTGAACATCTCGCGCTCTCGGCCCGGATAGATCCGGTAGCCCTTGAGCTGGTCGCCGACCTTGGCCGGCTGCACCCGCATGTAATTCGAGGCCTTGGTCGGGTCGGCCATGATCTCGTCGCGGATCTTGCCGAGCATGGCGGTTGTGTCGGCGTTGGCCGCGGGTGCAGCCGCTGCCGGGTTGTAGGTCGTCGCCGTGCTCGGCGCATCCTTGTTCAGGCGCAGGGTTTCGTACTTGCCGCCGCGGAGCAGAATCACGCGTTCCGGAAAAATGGCTTCAAGCTTGGTGCCGGATACCACAGTGTCACCGATCGCGAAGGGCTTTTCCTCGCCATTGTCCGGGGCAATCAACGCGCGTGAATCCTTTTCGCCGCCGGCCAGGATGCCGAGCAGGGTCAGATTCAGGCGGGTATCGGGGGCTTCGGCGGGCTTGCCGTCGGTACCCAGCGGCGCGGCTTCACCAAACATCTTGGCCGCAATCAGGCTGTCGACGGCGTTGCCCGCCTGCTTGTTCCGCGCCTTGGCCACGACTGCCGGCGGCGGTTGCCAGCGCGCCGCCTCGGGTAGCGGCATCACCGCCCAAACGAGGGTTGCGAGCAGCCAGGCAATCACGATCACAAGCAGCAGCGAACTCAGCTGCGGCAGGTGGCGGCCATAGCGTTCGTAGACCTGCGCGGCGCGCTGGAGGCTGATAGTGTCAGACATCCCCGCATCATAACCCGCACGGCCCTGATCACTGTAGGGTTCAGGACCAACAGGCACATAATCACCACAATTTGGCGGCACCGACTGATCGCAGGATTCGGGGCACAATCGGGCGGTGAATTCTGAGTAACTGGCGCAGGGTGAGTAGGAACGCTGGGCAGCTTCCGGGGGAAGGGATGTCGAAACGCAGTAGCTCTATCCGATGGGCCATCAGCGCCGGCGTATTCGCGCTGTTCCTAGTCCACACGGCGCGCTTTCTGCCGGCGCGCCTGCTTGATGTGGTCGAGGCATTTACCTATGACGCCCGCGTCACCTTGAACATGCCGGGTACGCCAGATCCGCGGGTGGTGATCCTTGATATCGATGAGCGCAGCCTCGCTGCAGAAGGCTGGCCGTGGCCACGGACAAAATTTGCCCGCCTGGTCGATCAGCTGTTCGATCGCTACAAGATCTCGGTGCTCGGCTTCGACATCGTTTTTGCTGAAGCCGACGACAATGCACAGCAGCTGTGGCAGCGTCTGGCGAGCGAAGACTTTGCAGACGTGCCGGCAGTTGCCGAGCGCTCTGCGCAAATCAGCGCTGGGCTCGACTATGACGGTGCATTTGCCCGCGCCGTGCAGGGTCGCCCGGTGGTGTTGGGGTATTTCTTCAAGCCGATCGTCCAGGGCGGCGAAGCGCCGACAACGGGCGCAATCTGCTCGCCGTTGCTCGATGCACAGGCAATAAAGCTGTACGACGTCGGCTTCATGCAGGCCAAGGGATACGGCGGCAATGTCGAGCGCCTGCAGGCGGCGACCCCGGGCTGCGGGTTCTTCGACAATCCGATTGCCGCTGAGGATGACGGCGTCTTCCGTCGTGTGCCGCTGCTGCAGCAGTTCGATGGCGCGGTCTATCCATCACTGGCGCTCGCAGTCGTTGCCCAGGCCCTGGGCAATCCGGCAGTCAGCCTGCGCTTCGATCCGCCGGACGTACGCACTTCGCTGCATCTGGAGAGCCTCGACCTCGGTGACCTGCGCGTGCCGGTCGACGAGCGCGTCGCCGCCTACGTGCCCTATCGCGGTGACAACCGTACGTTCACCTTCGTGTCTGCAGTCGATGTGCTCAATGGCACGCTGGCCAATCCCGCAGTGCTTCAGGACGCCATAGTCCTTGTCGGCGCGACGGCCGCCGGCCTGCTCGATCTGCGCAGCACGCCGGTCAACAAGGTGTTCAACGGTGTCGAAGTGCACGCCAACCTGGTGTCCGGCATGCTCGATGGGCGCATCCTGCAGAAGGCGCCGTATTACAGCGGCATCGAAACCGTACTGCATGCGCTGATCGCGATCCTGCTGACCTGGACGTTTGCGCGGCTGTCTCCGGCGGCCAGTGCGGGCGTCGGTGTCGCTGTGGTGATCGCAGTGATCGGCATGGCTTTCGGGCTATGGTCAGGTGCCGATTTCATCATGCCGATGGGTGTGCCGGTGGTGTTCACGCTGAGCCTGTTCATGGCGCACCTGATGTACGGGTATCTCGTCGAGTCGCGTGGCAAGCGCAAGTTGTCCCGCCAGTTCGGCCAGTACGTGCCGCCGCAGGTGGTCGAGGAGATGGCCGAGCGGCCGGAGACGGTTTCCATGGACGGCGAGAGCCGTGAGATGACGGTGCTGTTTTCCGACGTCCGCGACTTCACCAGCATTTCGGAAAAGCTCGACGCGCGTGCGGTCGCAGCGTTGATGAACCAGTACCTGACGCCGCAGACGGCGGTGATCCAGAAATATCGCGGCACCATCGACAAGTACATGGGCGACGCCATCATGGCGTTCTGGGGTGCGCCGTTGCCAGACCCGAAGCACGCGACGCAGGCCCTGCTTGCTGCGCTGGACCTGATCAAGTCGGTGCGTTCGCTCGATGCCGCATTCGAAGCCAAGGGCTGGCCACGCCTGAACATCGGCATCGGCATCAACAGCGGGCGCATGAGCGTCGGCAACATGGGTTCGGAGTTCCGCGTTGCCTACACGGTGATGGGCGATGCCGTGAACCTCGGCTCGCGCCTCGAGGCGCTGACCAAGATCTATGGTTCGATGATCATCTGTTCGGAATCCACCCGCAACGCGGCCCCGGCAGACTGGTCGTTCCGCGAGCTCGACCGCGTGCGGGTCAAGGGCAAGCAGGAACCGGTGACGATCTACGAGCCGATGGGTCCGAAGAACGATCTCGATCCCGGCCTGCGCGAAGATCTCGCGCGCCAGCGCGGTGCGCTTAAGCTCTTTCGTGAGCGGAAATGGGACGCTGCCGAACTGGAGTTCTTCAATCTGATGCAGGGCCCGCGGCCGCATCCGGTTTATCAATTGTTCATCGAACGCATCATGTATCTCCGCGAGCATCCGCCGGGCGCGGACTGGGATGGCGCGTTCACCTTCGAGCACAAGTAAATTCACCGACAGCGCTACACCAGCGCAGGACGATCATGGCCGCAGCCTTCGACTGGAAAGATCCGCTGGGCCTGGAGCATCAGCTCGCGGCCGATGAACGCCTGCTGCGCGACACCGCGCGCGACTATGCCCGTGAGCGATTGCAGCCGCGGATCAAGACCGCGTTTCGCGACGAACGCTTTGATCGCGAAATCCTCAGCGAACTCGGCGGACTGGGATTGCTCGGCATCGGCCTCGAAGGTCAGGGCTGCCCCGGCGGAACCCAGGTCATGTATGGCCTCGTCGCGCGCGAGATCGAGCGCGTCGATTCGGCTTACCGTTCGGCGATGTCGGTGCAATCCAGCCTCGTCATGTTTCCGATTTTCAGCTATGCCAGCGAGGCCTTGCGCAGGCGCTGGCTGCCGCAGCTGGCGCAGGGTGCGGCGCTCGGCGCGTTTGGCCTCACCGAACCCGACCACGGCTCCGATCCCGGCGGCATGGCGACGCGAGCCGTCCGCGATGGCGCTGACTGGATCCTGAACGGCAGCAAGAGCTGGATCAGCCATGCGCCCGAGGCCGATGTGTTCGTGGTCTGGGCGCGCAGCGCCGAGGACCAGCTGTGCGGATTCGTCCTTGAGCGTGGCCTCAAAGGACTTTCGACGCCGCGGATTGACGGAAAACTGTCACTGCGTGCGTCGGTCACCGGTCAGATCGTGTTGGACGAGGTCAGGGTGGCCGATGCCTGCCGTCTGCAGGTCAGCGGCTTTCGAGGCCCGTTCAGCTGCCTGAACAAAGCCCGCTACGGCATCAGCTGGGGCGCGATGGGGGCGGCCGAGACCTGCTGGTTTGCGGCGCGCGACTACGTCATGCAACGTCACCAGTTCGGTCGCCCCTTGGCCGCCAACCAGCTGATTCAGAAGAAATTGGCGGATATGCAGACGGATATCGCTCTCGGCCTCACCGGTGCCTTGCAACTCGGCCGCCTGCTTGATGCCGGTCTCGCCGGCGCGGAGGCAATCTCGCTGCTCAAGCGCAACAATTGCCGTCAGGCGCTCGCGATTGCGCGCACGGCGCGTGACATGCATGGCGGCAACGGCATCAGCGAAGACTATCCGGTGATGCGGCACATGCTGAATCTGGAAACCGTCAACACCTACGAAGGCACGGAGGATATCCACGCCCTGATCCTCGGCCGTTCGCAGACGGATCTGCCGGCATTTTGAGGTCGGGCAGATCCTGACAAGCCGACCTTGAGTGTGCCTGCAGTGCCTCCATTAGGGGTGGAGGCAACGTAAACTGGGCACATGAGCAACGACGTCAAACGGGATTCCGGAAATGGACTGGCTGTAGAGCCAGCCAAGCCCAAGCTGCAACAACCGCCCATGTACAAAGTCGTCGTGTTGAACGACGACTATACGCCCATGGACTTTGTGGTCCAGGTTTTGCAACAGTTCTTTCACCACACCCGGGAAAAGGCGGTGCAGATCATGTTGCAGATCCACTCACACGGTCGCGGTGTTGCCGGCATTTTTCCGGCGGAGATCGCCGAAACCAAGACCGCCCAGGTGAACGGCTTTGCCCGTCAGAACCAGCACCCGCTGCTGACGGTGATGGAAAAGGTTTGAGCGCCCCCGCGCCCATAGTTTGATCGGATAGATCGGAGCCCAGGCACATGTTGTCCGAAGACCTACAGAAAGCATTGGACGCGGCATTCGTTGCAGCCCGCATGGACGGCAACGAGCTGCTGACCGTTGAGCACCTGCTGCTCGCGCTGTTGTCCGATACCCAGGTTGCCGGCGCCCTGACCTCGGCCGGTACCGATACCGACAAACTCGAGCATGAGCTGCGCGACTACATCCGCAGCCATGTGCAGTCGGTCAGCGACATCGAAAAGCATGAGGTGCAACCGACGCTGTCGTTCCAGCGCGTGCTGCAGCGCGCGATCTATCACGTCCAGGCCGCCGGCAAGAAGCATGTGTCGACGCTCAACGTGCTGGTCGCGATCTTTTCGGAGAAGGATACCCATGCGGTGTTCCTGCTCGGCGAGCAGGGGGTCAGCCGCCTCGACATCGTCAATTTCATTTCGCACGGCATTGCCAAGAACGGCGCGGCGGTCGACAAGCCGGCTGAGCAGGAAGACAAGGAAGAAGCCGCTGAAAAGCCGCAGGCAGGGCAGACCGCGTTGGAGCAGTACACCGTCAATCTCAACGAGCGCGCAGCGCAGGGCTCGGCCGATCCGCTGATCGGACGCGAACTCGAGATCGAGCGCGTGATGCAGACGCTGTGCCGTCGGCGCAAGAACAATCCGCTGCTGGTCGGCGAAGCCGGCGTCGGCAAGACCGCGATCGCCGAAGGCCTGGCCTGGCTGGTCGTCGAAGGTCGCGTGCCGGATCTGCTGCGCAATGCCGTCGTCTACAGCCTCGACCTTGGCGCGCTGATTGCGGGCACCAAGTACCGCGGCGATTTCGAGAAACGCTTCAAGGCAGTGATCCACGAACTCAAGCGCATTCCGGGCTCGGTCGTGTTCATCGACGAGATCCACATGATCATCGGCGCCGGCGCTGCGAGCGGTGGCGTCATGGACGCATCGAACCTGCTCAAGCCGATGTTGGCCTCTGGCGAGATCCGCTGCATCGGCTCGACCACGTATCAGGAATACCGCGGCATCTTCGAGAAGGACCGCGCGCTGGCGCGGCGTTTCCAGAAGATCGACGTCGGCGAGCCGAGCCAGGAAGACACGATCAAGATCCTCGAAGGCCTGCGCCCGCGCTTCGAGGAGCATCATCAGGTGCAGTTCACCCGCGGCGCGATCCGCTCGTCGGTGGAACTGTCATCGCGCTACATCACCGACCGCTTCCTGCCGGACAAGGCGATCGACGTCATCGACGAGGCCGCCGCGCGTCTGCGCCTGCTGCCGGAATCCAAGCGCCGCAAGACCGTGCAGATGCGCGACATCGAGGAAACCGTTGCGCGCATCGCGCGGATTCCGCCGAAGAGCGTGTCGTCGAACGATCGCGACCGTCTGGCTTCGCTTGAGCGCGATCTCAAGCTGGTGATCTTCGGCCAGGATGCTGCGGTTGAGCAGCTCACGTCGGCGATCAAGCTTTCACGTTCGGGCCTCGGCAATCCGGAGAAGCCGATCGGCTCCTTCCTGCTGGCCGGCCCGACCGGTGTCGGCAAGACCGAAGTCACACGCCAGCTTGCGCAGTTGCTCGGCATCGAGCTGATTCGCTTCGACATGTCCGAATACATGGAGCGGCACACCGTGTCGCGCCTGATCGGCGCGCCGCCGGGTTATGTCGGTTTCGACCAGGGTGGCCTGCTGACCGAGGGTGCGATCAAGCATCCGCACGCGGTCGTGCTGCTCGACGAGATCGAGAAGGCGCATCCGGATGTGTTCAACCTGCTGCTGCAGGTCATGGTCCACGGCACGCTGACCGACAACAACGGCCGCAAGGCGGATTTCCGCAACATCATTCTGGTGATGACGACCAATGCCGGTGCCGAGGAATCGTCACGCCGGACGATGGGCTTTACTGCGCAGAGTCATCACATCGATGCGATGGAAGTCATTCGCAAGATGTTCACGCCGGAATTCCGCAACCGGCTTGATGCCACCGTCGCGTTCGCGCCGCTGGGCGAGGCCGAGATTCTGCGCGTGGTCGACAAGTTCATCATCCAGCTTGAAGAGCAGCTCGGTGCCAAGGGCGTGCAGCTCGAGGTCGATGAATCGGCGCGTCTGTGGATGGCCGAGCGCGGCTACGATCCGAAGATGGGCGCTCGGCCGATGGCGCGCGTGATCCAGGAAAACATCAAGCGTCCGCTTGCCGAGGAGCTGCTGTTCGGCAAGCTGGCCCACGGCGGCCGTGCCCACGTTACGCTGGGCGACAAGAACGAACTGGTGTTTGAACTCGAAGCTCGCGAGAAGACGAGTCAGCTCGAGCCGGTCTGAGTCGTCTCTCGTAACGACAAAGCC
>CAZDPA010000035.1:0-15026 GCA_964507195.1 uncultured Salinisphaerales bacterium
TTCAAACAGCGTCGGTGGAGGCGTCAGCCTTTTCAGCGGCGGCCGCGAGCTTGCGCGCTGCAATTTTTTCGCGCACCAGCTTTTCGAGCAGGTCGACGAGTTCGTCGTTGTGCGCCTTGTGCTGAATCTTGCCGTCGACGTAAATCGAGTTGGGATACCCGCCTGCAACGCCGATCGCCGCTTCGCGGGCCTCGCCTGGCCCGTTGACGACGCAACCGATCACCGCAAGGTCCAGCGGCTCGTCGATCTCGTCGAACCGCGATTCAAGCTCGGCCACGGCCTTGATCACGTCGAAGTTCTGCCGCGAGCACGATGGGCAGGCGACGAGATTGATGCCGCGGCTGCGCAGATGCAGCGACTTCAGCAGATCCCAGCCGACCTTGATCTCCTCGATCGGATCGGCCGCCAGCGATATGCGGATCGTATCGCCGATGCCTTCGGCCAGTAGCATGCCGAGGCCAACCGCCGACTTCACCGCGCCGGCGCGTGCGCCACCCGCTTCGGTGATGCCCAGATGCAGCGGCTGGTCGATCAACGTCGCCAGCTTGCGATAGGCAAACACGGTCATGAACACTTCGCTCGCCTTCAGCGAAACCTTGAAGTCCTCGAAGTTGTGCCGCTTGAGAATGTTGATGTGGCGTAGCGCCGACTCGACCAGCGCATCGGCGTTCGGCTCGCCGTACTTTTCCTGCAGGTCCGCTTCGAGCGAACCGGCGTTGACGCCGATGCGGATCGGAATGCCGTGATGCTTGGCGCAGGCGATCACTTCGGCAACCTTGCGGTCATTGCCGATGTTGCCCGGATTGATGCGCAGGCAATCAGCACCGGCTTCTGCCGCCGCGAGCGCGCATTTGTAGTTGAAGTGAATATCGGCGACCAGCGGCACGTAGCCCACTTCTTTCTTGATCTTGCCGAAAGCTTCAGCGGCCTTGATCGTTGGCACCGACACACGAACGATGTCGGCGCCGGCTTTGACGACCGCCTTGATCTGCGCAACGGTCGCGGCGACATCCTCGGTATCCGCATTGGTCATCGTCTGCACCGCGATGGGCGCGTCACCCCCCACCGTGACGCGACCGACACGCACGGCGCGCGATACGCGTCGCGTGATCTGGTGGTGACTGGTCATGGCCACGGCGCAGTGCTCCGGAATCTGGCGACGTTGGTCTTACTGCGCTGCGGGCTGCGCCGGCAGCGTAAACCGTGCCGTGTTGTTACCGCGCACGTACGGGCTGATGTCGACACGCTGACCTTCAAACTCGACTTCCACTCCCGGCGCATTGCCGAGGAACAGGCTCAGCGGCAACTGGCCATTGAGCGTATCTGCGCTGCCTTCGCTGCGGGTCTCGTTGAGCAGCGTCGCGCCGGTGGCGTCATCCACGCGCACCCATGAGGTTTTCACGTAGTGCAGTCGCAGCGTACCCGGCGCCACTGCAGCACTGGCAGCCGCCGGCATCGCTCCTGCTGCGGTCGCATTCGCCGGCTCGACCGCTGTCGACGGTGCAACGCCCGTCCCTGGATCGCCGGCCCCGGTCGCTGAAGGATCGGCCGGAGCCTGCGGCATCTCGGCCATGCCGGTATCTCCCGGCGCCGGTGTCGCGACAACAGCCGGTGCTTCAGCAACGCTGGGCGGCAACGGATAGCTGACTTTCTGATCACGCGCAAACCAGAAGAACGCGCAGGCCACGACCGCAATCACGGCCATCAGCAGGCTGACTGAAACCGGGAAACGACTGCTGGAACCCAGTTCGGTGCCCGAAGCCAGGCGCAGCTTGGCCGGCGCTTCCGGCGACTTCGGCACGGCACGCGCCTGGTACGCCGCGATCAGGCGCTCTTCGCTGAGCTCGAGCACCTTGGCACACTTGCGGAAGTAGCCCCGCACATACACCGGCTCAAGCGCCTGGGCGTCATCGCGCTCCAGTGCCAGCAGGGTCGCACGCGACAGCTTGGTGTGCGCAACCATGTCGTCGATCGAATAGTGAACGCGTTCGCGCGCCTCACGAATCATCGTGCCCGGGCTGGGCATTGTGGCGGCGAGTGCAGCTTCCGGGTTGGAACTGAGATCCGAGGTTTCAGTGTTCATCTGCGGGTCGGTGTGAGGTTGACGGCTTCGTCGGACTCGGGAAATTCGCGCTTCAATCGCCGCCGGTAAGCGGCAGCGGCTTTGGAATCATTCAGGGCATCTTCGGTGAGCGCCGCGAGCGACAGCAACTCCGGCGTCGGCGCCTGGGCCAGGTTGTAGCGCTGCAGGAATGCGCGCACCCGCATGTAGTCGCCGTTGCGAAAGCTGATGATCGCCATCTGCGCCAAGGCTTCCCGCGCATCCGGATTGATCTTCAGCGCTTCGCGCAGATAGGTCTCGGCCTTGGCGAGATCGTGATCCTTGAGGCAACGCCCGGCGTTGGACCAGGCCGCTTCCGGCGTCGCGTACTGCGGATTGGTCGCCGCGGTCAGAAAATAGGTCTCAGCCTCGGGGCCGCGACCACGTTCGCACAGGAACACGCCGAAGTTGTTGTTCAGCGCCGGCTCTTCCTTTTCCAGCTTGAGCGCGCGGCGGTAGTGCTTCTCGGCCAACGCCATCTCGCCCATGTTCTGGTAGACGTAGGCAATTGCGGCATGCGTATTCGACTGATCGTCGTCCGCCTTGAGCGCGCGCGTGAGTTTGTCGAGCGCCGTCGGAAACTGGCCGCGCTGGGCGTAGCTGATGCCAAGCTGGGTATTAATGCGGGCGATATTGGCCGATTCGCGGCGCGATTGCGCGCTGCTGCAGGCGGCCAGCGCAACGACAAGCAGCAGGAGCAGCGATCGCATCATGGTCACTGCTGCACCACCGGTATACCGCTGAGGCGGTTTTTCTGCTTGGACTGCACGCGGCCAACAAGCTGACCACACGCGGCGTCGATGTCGTCGCCGCGGGTCTTGCGCGTCGTCGCGACAATCTTGCGGTCACGCAGGATCTTCGCGAAAGCCTGGATCACATCCGGCTTCGAGCGCTTGTACTGCGTCTGCGGAAAGGGATTGAACGGAATCAGATTGACCTTGGCAGGCATGCCGCCAAGCAGCTTGGCCAGCGCCCGCGCATGCTCGGGCTTGTCGTTGATGCCATCGAGCATCACGTACTCGTAGACGATGTGCGTCTTGCGGTCCTTGCCTTCGGTATAACGCTTGCAGGCGGCAAGCAGGTCGGCAATCGGATACTTGCGGTTGATTGGCACCAGCTGGTTGCGCAGCTCATCGGTCGGCGCGTGCAACGACACGGCCAGCGCGGTGTCGACATCGCCGCGCAGGCGATCCATGAACGGCACGAGGCCGGAGGTCGAAACGGTGACACGGCGCTTGGACAGGCCGAAGCCGAAATCGTCGAGCAGGATGCGGATCGCCGGCAGCACGGCGTTGTAGTTCGCCAGCGGCTCGCCCATGCCCATGAAGACGATGTTCGAGATCACCCGCTCGTTCTGGAAATCGCCGCCGAGCGTGCGTGCCGCAAACCAGACCTGGGCGATGATCTCCGCCGTCGTCATGTTGCGGTTAAGACCCTGCTGCGCGGTGGAGCAGAAGCTGCAGTCCATCGCACAACCGACCTGCGAGCTGATGCACAGCGTCGCGCGACCTTCTTCGGGGATGTAGACGGTCTCGATGGCGTTGCCGCCGTCGAGTCGCAACACCCACTTGCGGGTGCCGTCCGTTGAAACCTGCTCGGTGACCAGTTCCGGCGTACGGATGAAGAAGTGCTCCGCCATCCGCAGCCGAAGCTCTTTCGAGATGTTGGTCATGTCGTCGAAGCTGTCGCTGCCCCGACGGTAGATCCACTGCATGACCTGATCCGCGCGAAAGGGCTTTTCACCCATCTGTGCGAACGATTCCCGCAGTTGCGCGCGGTCGAGACCGAACAGGTTGATCAGACGTGAAGACACCGGAGGGACGCGCTTGATCGCGTTCCCCGGTGACTCTTCAAGCACTGACTCAACAATGGTCAAACCACGCCTCTAGGTATTCAGCGGGTGCGCGGACAGAGTTCGGTCGTACGGAAGAAGTACGCAATCTCGTTCTTCGCGTTTTCGAGGCTGTCCGAACCGTGGCAGGCGTTCTCGTCGATCGAAGTAGCGAAGTCGGCGCGAATCGTACCGGCGGCGGCCTTCTTCGGGTCGGTCGCCCCCATGATGTCACGATAGGTCGCAACGGCGTTTTCGCCTTCGAGCGCCATCACCACCACCGGGCCGCTGGTCATAAACTTGACCAGATCGCCGAAGAACGGGCGGGCGCTGTGGACGGCATAGAAGCCTTCGGCTTCTGCCTGCGTCAGGTGCTGCATGCGGGCGGCGATGACCTTGAGGCCGGCCTTCTCGATGTACGAGATGACGCCACCCACCTGGTTCTTGGAAACAACATCCGGCTTGAGAATCGACAGCGTACGTTCAACCGACACAGCGGAACTCCTTCAAATACAAAAGGAAAACGGGAACCGCCGGCAACCCCGGCAGATTCAATGAAATCAGTCGATTATAGCTGTCGTTGCTGCACCGCGGCAATGCAGACGCGGCGATCAGCCCCAGCTTTTTCTTACGTCGTGAAGCTCTCGCCGCAGCCGCAATAGGCCTTGGCATTGGGATTCACGAACTTGAAGGCCTCGCTCAGACCCTGCTTCTGGAAGTCCAGAACCATGCCGTCGAGCAGCGCGAGATCTGCACTCTTGACCACTACGGTCGCCCCGAACTGCTCGTAAACCTGATCTTCGGCGCCGATCTGATCGACATAGTCCATCGTATAGGCGTGTCCGGAGCAGCCGGTTTTCTTGACGCCGACGCGCAGGCCGAGACCGCTGCCGCGCTTGGCGATCTGCTGCTGGATGCGCTGGGCGGCGCTTTCGGTCAACTGGATGCTCATGATCTATCTAGGCTGCAAACTCGACTGAATGGCGCGGATCAAATCCTCGCCCATCAATGCACAATGGGCCCGGTCTTCGGGAATTTCAAGCGTCTGGCGTATCGCCTGCGCATCAATCCGTCCCAGCGCAGCCAAGCCATCCTGCTCCAGGGTTTCGGCCAGCCACTGACCCACCGCCAGCGTGAATGGACAGCCGTAGCCGCGAAAGCGGGTGCGCAAAGGCGGACCGGGTTCAACGCTCAGTTCGAGCACGGCCTTGGACGCCAGACTGCCGGTCCGCGCCTTGAGCACATCTGCGCCAGACAAAATCCCGGCATGGCTCAGCGTGGTGAATCTCCGCCAGACCGGTGCGGGGTAGGCAAATACGTTTTCGGCTGCGCTCATGCCGTCCAATCCGGATTCACGCTGCGCAGGCGGCTGATTGCTTCGATGGTCTTCGCCGCGGCCACATCGACGTGCGCACGCACGGTCGGCCGGCCGAACGAGAAACGCAGGGTTGCGCCCGCCTGCTCGTCGCTGCGTCCCAGCGCGCGCAGCACATATGAAGGTTCGCGTGTCGCCGACGAACAGGCCGAGCCGCTCGACAGGGCGATCCCCGACAATGCCGCGCGCAGGCTCTCGCCTTCGACTCCTTCGACGCTGAAATTGAGGATGTGCGGGGATGTGGCAGCTTCATCGCCATTGCGCAGCAGCCCCGGCACGACGCGCAGTTGCGCCCACATCGCCTTACGCATCTCGCTGAGGTGAATCGCATCCTCGGCCACGCGTTCGGCAGCCAGCGCAAACGCGGCGCCCATGCCGACGATCTGGTGCGTCGCCAGCGTGCCCGAGCGCATGCCCTGCTCATGACCACCGCCGTGCGCCTGCGGCGCGAGGCGCGCACGCGGACGCTTGCGCACGAACAGCGCACCAATTCCCTTGGGCCCGTAGCACTTGTGCGCCGAGAACGAGACCAGGTCAATCGGTACCTCGGCCAGATTGATTGCGAGCTTGCCCGCGGCCTGCACAGCATCAACGTGCAGCAACACACCGCGCTCACGCAGCAGCGGTGCGAGCTCGACGACCGGATTGATGACGCCGGTTTCGTTGTTGACCCACATCAGCGACACCAGCACCGTTTCCGGACGCAGCGCCGCCAGCACCTGCTCCACCGCGATGCGGCCGTCGGCGGTCGGCGTCAGCCAGGTCACCGCAACACCGTTGGATTCCAGATGCCGGCAAGTGTCGATGACCGACTTGTGTTCGATGCGGCTGGTGACCAGATGCGCGCCGCTGCGGCCGCGGAACTCGAGTGCGCCCTTGATCGCCAGATTGGTCGCCTCGGTCGCGCCCGAGGTCCAGATGATCTCTTCGGCCTGCGCAGAGATCAGCCCGGCAACCTGTGCGCGCGCAGTTTCCACCGCTGCCCGGGCACGGCGGCCCCAGGCGTGGTCCGACGACGGATTGCCGAAGCCGGCGCTGTCGTCCAGCCATTCGAGCATCGCCACCCGCGCCTGCGGCGCCAGCGGCGTCGAGGCGGCGTAGTCCATGTAGATCATCGGGTCCGACATCCCTTCCCTCGTTATGTCGTCAGTACCGACAGCGCCGCGAGAAATCGGTCGATCTCGTCTGCAGTATTTGCCTGCCCGAGGCTGACGCGAATCGCACCGAACGCCACATCGCGCGGCACGCCCATCGCCAGCAGCACATGGCTTGGCTGGCCTTTGCCGCTGGCGCAGGCCGAACCGCTGGATACGGCAAAGCCCTTGCGGTCGAGCTGCATCAGCAAGGCCTCGCCCTCATAGCCCGGCACGCAGAACTGCACCGTGTTCGGCAGGCGTTCCATGCCTGCGCCGAAGATGCGCACGCCCGGCAGCTGATGCAGACCGCGCTCCAACCGCTCGCGCAACCCGGCGGTATGGGCTGCATGCCCGGCGAGCTGCGCCATCGCCAGTTCAGCCGCCGCACCGAAACCGACGATCGCAGCAACATTCTCGGTACCACCGCGCAGGCCGCGCTCCTGCGGCCCACCGTGATGCAGGGTGCTCAGATCGACTTCGCGACGCCGCACCAGTGCACCGACGCCCTTGGGTCCATAGAGCTTGTGACTGGACAGACTCATCAGGTCCGCTCCGGTGTCAGCAAAGTTCAATGCCATCTTGCCCAGTGCCTGTACCGCATCGACGTGGAACACCGCGCCCTGGGCACGCACCATCTCTGCCGCACGCGCAACGTCCTGCAGCACACCGGTTTCATTGTTGGCGCGCATCAGCGACACCAGGCGCAAGCGTGCGCGCGCGAGCTGCCGCTCGAATGCCATCCAGTCGACGATGCCGCCGGCATCGACAGCCACCGGCTCTACCGTCCAGCCGGTCGCGCTCAACGACTCGGCGGCCTCCATGACCGCCGGGTGCTCGGTCGCACCGTAGAGCACCCGCGTCGGCTTCAGGCCGGTGGTGCTGCCCTTGATCGCGAGGTTGTTCGATTCGGTGCCGCCGGAAGTCCAGATGATCTCGCCGGGCTGGCAGCCTACGGCCTGCGCGAGCTGGTCACGCGCCCGCTCGACCGCGTCGCGCGCAGCACGGCCCTGACGATGCAAGGACGAGGCATTGGCGTAAGGGCCGGTCAGGTACGGCATCATCGCGTCGAGCACCCGCGGATCCAGCGGGGTCGTGGCGTTGTTGTCGAAGTAGACCGCCATCTAAAGTTTAGAAGCCGCCTCTTTGCAGAAGTCCGGCATCTCCAGTTTGTTCAGCTCCAGCTCGGGCATGCGGCTGTCGAGCTCGTGCACGATCTTGCACATGCGCACCAGTTGCTCATCCTGTTTCTGGATGTGCTCAAGCATCCTGGCAATGGCATTGGCGACCGGATCGGACATGCCGTCGTCGGTGATGCCGTAGGCGTGGAACTCGGTCTTGCGCCCGGCATCCGCGCCGACAATGCGCGCCGGAATGCCCACTGCCGTCGACCCCGGCGGGACTTCGCGCACGACCACGGCGTTGCTGCCGATGTTGGCGCCGTCACCCACCGTAAACGGACCGAGCACCTTGGCGCCGGCACCGACGACGACGTTATTGCCCAGCGTCGGGTGGCGTTTTGCCCCGCGCGTCAGCGAGGTGCCGCCCAGGGTCACACCCTGATAGATCGTGCAGTCATCGCCGACTTCGGCGGTCTCGCCGATGACGACGCCGGTGCCGTGATCGATGAACACCCGACGGCCGAGCCGGGCTCCGGGGTGGATTTCAATTGCAGTCAGCCAGCGCGCCAGGTGCGAGTTGTAGCGCGCCAGCCATTTGAAGCCGTGCGTCCACAACCAGTGCGAAACCCGGTGACCCCAGATCGCATGGAGACCCGGATAGCAGGTGACGACTTCCCACCACGACTGCGCGGCAGGATCACGCTCGCGGATCGAGCGAATGTCTTCACGAATACGGGCAAACATAGTTTGGGGCCAACAGAATCAGGAACCGGGGATTTTAGACCTCTCCAGCTCAGCGCGTAGCCGGAGCACTATTCCAAGGGAGTACGCCGGTTCTTCGGCTTTTCCAGGGAGGTCAGGATCCCGCGCAGGATGCCGAGTTCGTTGCGGTCCGGCGCGGCACGGTTGTAGAACGTGCGCAGGCGCCGCATCAGCTTGCGCGGATTTGCCGGATCAAGAAAACCCGTGGACCTCAGGATGCGCTCGAGATGCTCGTAGTAGCGCTCCATCTCCGCCGCTTCCGGCGGCGCATACCAGGGGTGCTGCTTCTTGGTCGCGACCGCGGTGTCATCCGAAACGGCGCCGCGGCGCAGCTCGTAGGCAATGATCTGCACCGCTTGCGACAGGTTCAGCGAGCTGAATTTGGGGTTGGCCGGGATCAGCGTCGTCGCGTGGCACAGGTCGACCTGCTCGTTGGTCAGGCCGGTGCGCTCGCAACCGAAGACGAAAGCGACGGTAGCGCCCGATCCAGCGAGGCTCAGTGCACGGGCGGCCGCCTGTGGCGGGCGCAGCGGCTCGTCGCCCAAGTTGCGCGGCCGCGCCGACAATGCGACGACCCAGCCGCAATCCGCCACGGCTTCTTCAAGGCTGTTAACCACGCGCGCAGCATCCAGCACCTCGCCGGCATGGGTCGCCGTAGCCCGCGCCTGCGGGTGTGGATAGCGATCAGGGCTGACGAGGACCAGATCGCGCAAACCCATCGTCAGCATTGCCCGCGCCGCCGAGCCGATATTGCCCGGATGCTGGGTGGCAACGAGCACGATGCGGATGTGCAGCAGCGGGTCGGCGACGGTCTGCGGACGCTCGGCATCGGGTTCAGAGGCCGATGGATGGGGAAGATCGGAAGTCATGCGTGATATTCTATGCGCTCTGTTGTATTGCTCCTTTCCCCTACCTACCGAATCGGCCTGCCATGCACCCGCTGGTCAACATTGCTGTCATGGCCGCCCGCGCGGCTGGCAACTCCATCATGCGCAACTTCGACCGGGCTGATCAGCTGCAGGTCGAGCGCAAGAGCCGCAACGATTTCGTCACCCAGGTCGACCGCGGCGCGGAGGCGGAGATCATCCGCACGATCCGCAAGAACTACCCCGATCACGCGATCCTCGCCGAGGAAAGCGGTGAATCCGAAGGCGCGTCCGGTGGCGGCGGCACGAACGAAGTCACCTGGATCATCGACCCGCTCGATGGCACGACCAATTTCCTCCATCGGCTGCCGCATTTCGCGGTGTCGATCGGCATCCAGGTCAAGGGTCGCCTCGAACACGGCGTGATCTACGCCCCCTGCACCCAGGACCTGTACTGCGCATCGCGCGGTGCCGGCGCGGTGCTCAACAACCGCCGTATCCGCGTCAGCGGCTGCAAGGAACTGAATTCGGCGCTGATCGGCACCGGCGTGCCGCTGCGCGAAGAGCATCTCGACCGCTACCTGCCGATGCTGCGCAATGTCGCCGCCGAAACCGCTGGCGTGCGCCGCGCCGGCGCCGCGTCGCTCGACCTCGCCTATGTGGCTGCGGGCCGTCTCGAAGCGTACTGGGAACTGAACCTGCAGCCCTGGGACATCGCCGCAGGCATCGTGCTGGTGCAGGAAGCCGGTGGCGTCGTGCGCGAACTCGATGGCGGCACGGATGTGCTGAGCACCGGCAACATCGTCGCCAGCAATATCCAGCTCGTCGACGCCGTGCATGAGCTGTTGCCGCGCCGTCGCACCGAAGCCTGAGCGACCACTCCACAAACGATTCACCAATTGAATGTCACAAACGATCCTGATTACCGGTGGCGCCGGCTTCATCGGCTCGGCGCTGATCCGTCATCTGCTGCGTGAAACCGACGCACGTATCGTCAACGTCGACAAGCTGACCTACGCGGCCAGCCCAGAAGCACTGGAAGATGCGTCGACCAACGCGACTTACACTGGGCGCTACGCGTTCGTCGCCCAGGACATCTGCGATCCGACCGGCCTCGCCGCGGTATTCGCGAAGCATCAGCCCGAAGGCGTGATTCATCTCGCCGCCGAATCGCACGTCGACCGTTCGATCGACGGCCCCGGCGAGTTCATCCAGACCAATATCGTCGGCACCTTCCGCCTGCTTGATGCGGCGCTGGCGTACTGGCAGAGCCTGAGCAGCGAGCGCCGCGAGCGTTTCCGCTTTCATCACGTATCGACCGACGAGGTCTACGGCACGCTCGGCACGGACGGCCTGTTCACCGAGCAGACCGCCTATGCACCGAATTCGCCGTATTCGGCGAGCAAGGCCAGCTCCGACCACCTCGTCCGCGCCTGGCACCATACCTACAAGCTGCCGGTCATCATCACCAACTGCTCGAACAACTACGGGCCGTACCAGTTTCCCGAAAAGCTGATCCCGCTGATGATCCTCAACGCCATCGAAGGCCAGCCGCTGCCGGTCTACGGCAAGGGCGAGAATGTTCGCGACTGGCTCTACGTCGAAGATCATGCGCGGGCGCTGCAGACGGTCTACGAGCGCGGCGTGATCGGCGAGCAGTACAACGTCGGCGGCCACAACGAGATGCGCAACATCGATCTCGTCGAGCAGCTCTGCGCACTGCTCGACGAACTGCTGCCGGATTCGGCGCACAAACCACACCGCCAGCTGATCCGTTTCGTCGAGGACCGCAAGGGCCACGATCTGCGATACGCGATCGACGCCTCGAAGATCCAGTGCGAGCTCGGCTGGACGCCGCGCGAGACCTTCGCCAGCGGCATCCGCAAGACTGTAGAGTGGTATCTGGAGAACCTGGACTGGTGTCGCAGCGTCCAGCTGCGCAGCGGCGATACCCGTCAACGCCTGGGCCTGGGGAAAAACTCATGAGGAATGCCCTCACCCGATCACCCGCATCCGCGGGGGATCCCCCCCGCTCCCGCTGTGCGGGCGAGGGGCAATGGCCTCGCTTCGCGAGAAACGCATGAAAGGCATCATCCTCGCTGGCGGTTCCGGCACCCGGCTCTACCCGGTCACGCAGGCCGTATCGAAGCAGCTGCTGCCGGTCTACGACAAGCCGATGATCTATCACCCGCTGACGACGCTGATGCTTGCCGGCATCCGCGACATCCTGGTGATCTCGACCCCCTCCGACACGCCGCGCTTCCACGCCCTGCTCGGCAATGGCGCGCAGTGGGGCTTGAACCTGAGCTACGCCGTGCAAGCCAGCCCCGACGGCCTCGCGCAAGCGTTCCTGATTGGCGAGGACTTCATCGCCAGCGACGCCTGTGCGCTGGTTCTGGGCGACAACCTGTTCTACGGTCATGACCTCGCCCCGGCACTCAAGCGCGCGGCGAGCAGCCGCAGCGGTGCAACGGTCTTCGCCTATCCGGTCAACGATCCTGAACGCTACGGGGTCGTCGAGTTCGACCAGGGCGGTCACGCGGTGTCGATCGAAGAAAAACCGCAGCATCCGAAGTCGCGCTACGCCATCACCGGCCTGTACTTCTACGACACCCAAGTCGTCGCCCGCGCCAAGCAGGTCAGGCCTTCTGCACGCGGCGAACTGGAAATCACCGATCTCAATCAAGGCTATCTCGATGACGGCGCTCTGCGGGTCGAGAAGCTCGGTCGCGGCATGGCCTGGCTCGACACCGGCACGCATGATTCGCTGCTCGAAGCCGGCACATTCATACAAACCCTCGAGAAACGTCAGGGCCTGAAGATCGCCTGCCCCGAGGAAGTCGCCTATCGCGAAGGCTTCATCGACGCGGCGCAACTGCGCACACTCGCCGCACCGCTGATGAAAAGCGGCTACGGCTCGTATCTGATGCGTGTGGTGGACGAGCAGATTTTCTAGGGTCAGGCATGCGCGCAGTTCCTACTGAGTTACCGGACGTCCTGATCCTCGAGCCGAAGGTCTTCGGCGACGATCGCGGCTTCTTCGCCGAGACCTGGAACGCAAAGACCTTCAGTGTCCTCACCGGCTGCACCGATGCCATGGTGCAGGACAATCACTCGCGCTCGACCCAGGGCGTGCTCCGCGGCCTGCACTACCAGCTGCCACCGATGGCACAGGGCAAGCTGGTTCGCGCTGTCGCCGGCGAGATCTTCGATGTCGCAGTCGACATCCGCCGCGGATCAAGCACTTTCGGTCGCTGGGTCGGCGTGACACTGTCGGCGGACAACAAACGCCAGCTGTGGGTACCGCCTGGGTTCGCGCATGCGTTCTACGTGACATCGGAAGTCGCCGAAGTCGTCTACAAGGTCACGGCGTACTATTCACCCGAGCATGATCGCGGCATCCGCTGGAATGATCCGGCGATCGGTATCGATTGGCCTCTGGTGGATGGCGCTGAACCTCTGCTCTCAGGCAAGGACAGCACGGCAAAGATGCTGGCACAGGCGGATACCTTCGCATGAGCAAGGTACTTGTCGTGGGTGCCAATGGACAACTTGGCCTGGAGCTGAAAGCCACGCTGCCTGCTGATTACGAATTTCATGCTGCCGATCTGCCGCTGCTCGACATCACCGACGCTGCCGCGGTGATCACGTCCCTCGAACAGCTCAAGCCGGCGGTGATCATCAATTGCGCGGCGTATACCGCTGTCGACCGCGCCGAGTCGGACAGCGCTCTGGCCTATGCGGTGAATCGCGACGGCGCGAAGCACCTGGCTATCGCGGCAAATCAGGTCGGTGCGCGCCTGGTACAGGTATCGACCGATTTCGTATTCGATGGCCGCCAGTCCACACCGTACAAGGTCGACGATACGCCCTGGCCCCTGGGTGTCTACGGCCAGAGCAAGCTTGAGGGTGAGCTAGCTGCGAGCGCCGAAACTGCAGGTGACGCCCTGATCGTCCGCACTGCTTGGCTGTATTCGGCGCATGGCCAGAACTTCGTCAAGACCATGCTGCGCCTGATGCGCGAAAAATCACAGCTGAATGTTGTCGCCGATCAGATCGGCACACCGACTTCAGCAACCACGCTGGCGCAGGCGATCTGGAAACTGCTGGCCGTTGACGCAACCGGTGGCATCTATCACTACACCGATTCGGGCGCAGCGAGCTGGTACGACTTCGCCAGCGCAATCCGCGAGCTGGCACTGGCGCAGGATGGATCCGCACTCGCAGCGGTGACGCCAATACCGAGCAGCGCGTATCCGACACCAGCGCAGCGTCCGGCCTACAGCGTGCTCGACAAGTCGACGACAACGGCACTGATCGGAACCGCTCCGCACTGGCGCGAGCCATTGAAGACGGTGATCAAGACATTGCTGGCTTGATGCTTCGCCGAAGCAAATGAAAAGAGCCGGCGTTTTGCCGGCCCTTTTGTCTGCAGCAAACGACCTACGGCGTTTCGTCGACTTCGTCGGTGTCTTCCGGCGGCAGCAGATCTTCGCGACTGATCCCGAGCGCAACGGCAAGGTTGGTCGAGACGTAGATCGACGAATACGTCGCGACGATCACGCCGAAGATCAGCGAGGCCGAGAAGCTGTGCACGCTCGTCCCGCCGAGCGTCAGCAGGGCAATCAGGACCAGCAAGGTCGTCAAGTGGGTGATGATTGAACGCAGCAGCGTCTGGTTGACCGACAGGTTGACGACATCAAGGATATCGGTGCGACGCTGGTTGATCAGGTTCTCTCGGACACGATCGAAGATGACGACGGTCTCGTTGTTCGAGTAACCGATCAGCGCAAGGATCGCCGCCAGCGTCGTGATATCGAACTCGATCCAGGTCAGCGACATGAAACCGAGCACCATCACGGCATCGTGGATCAGCGCCGCGATCGCACCAACCGAGAACTTCCACTCAAAACGGAAGGCGATGTAGATCATGATGCCGATGAAGGCGAACAGCATCGCCAGACCGCCCTTGGTGGCCAGCTCGTCGCCGACCTGCGGGCCGACGAACTCGATGCGGCGCAGCGAGATGTTGTTTTCGGTGGAGTGCAGCGCCTGCAGGATGTTGGTGCTGACCTGCGCCGATGACACATCCTCGGCGGGCGGCAGGCGAATCAGTACAGCGGTACTCGCACCGAAGTACTGCACCACGGCGCGCTCGTAGCCGGCAGTCGCCAGGTCGGTACGCACCTGATCGAGCTCAACGGTCTGCGGATACTCGACCTCAACCAGCACACCGCCGGTGAAGTCGATGCCCAGATTGAGCCCACGCGTGAGCACAAGGAGAATCGCGGCAACGGTGAGGATGGCGGAAACCGCCAGGCCCACCTTGCGCTGGGCCATGAAGTCGATGTTGGGAACGCGTGCAAAAATTTTCATGTCTTCTCTCCGCGACCGTTACCAGATCGGCAGTTCCTTGATCTGGCGCTTGGCAAAGACCAGTTGTGCCAGTGCACGGGTACCGACAATCGCGGTGAACTGCGAAGTAATGATGCCGATGGCGAGCGTGATCGCGAAGCCCTTGATCGGCCCCTCGCCGAGAGCGAACAGCACCAGCGTCGCAATCAGGCCGGTGATGTTGGCGTCGGCAATCGTCAGGAAGGCGCGCTCGTAGCCCAGCTCGATCGCCGTATGCGGCTTCGCGCCGCCACGCAGCTCTTCGCGGATGCGTTCGTAGATGAGCACGTTGGCGTCGACCGCAATACCCATATGCAGAACGATACCAACGATACCCGGCATCGTCAGTGTCGCCTGCAGCAGCGACAGGATCGCTACCAGAAGCACCAGGTTCAACACCAGCGCCGATATTGCGAACAGGCCGAACACGCGGTAGTAGAACA
>CAZDPA010000035.1:15036-28430 GCA_964507195.1 uncultured Salinisphaerales bacterium
CATCATGAACAGCATGACCAGACCGAAGCCCAGCATGGCAGCCTGCGTGCCCTGGCGGATGTTATCGGCGCCCAGGCTCGGGCCGACGGTGCGCTCTTCGACGATCTCGACCGGCGCGGCCAGTGCGCCTGCCTTGAGCAGCAGCGCGAGGTCATGCGCTTCCTTGCTTTCCAGACCGGTGGTCTGGAACTGCTTGCCGAACACGCCGCGGATGCTCGCGATCGAGATCACTTCCTCGATCTGGCGGTGCTCGCGGATCGGCTCGCCCTTGGCGTTGTAATTGGTGACAACTTCACGCTCCTTGAATAGCACTGCCATCGGCTTGCCGACGTTCTTCTCGGTGAACGCAAACATGCGCTTGGCGCCGCCGCCATCGAGCTTCACGCTGACGGCGGGGCCACCGTCTTGATCGACCGTTGCCGCCGCGTCGACGAGATTGTCGCCACCGGCAATGATTTCGCGGTTGAGCAGCACCGGACGATTGCCTTCGCGGGTGTAGAACAACTGGGTCCCGACCGGCACGATGCCGCTGCTTGCGGCGGTATAGGCATCTTCCGTGGAGACTGCGCGATATTCCAATGTCGCGGTCGCACCGAGCAGATCCTTGACCCGCGTGGTGTCCTGCACGCCCGGCAGCTGCACGACGATGCGGTTCGGCCCCTGGCGCTGCACCAGCGGTTCGGCGACGCCGAGCTGGTTGACGCGATTGCGCAGGGTCTGCAGATTCTGCTGGACCGCGAAGTCGACAATGCGCTTGGCTTCGCTTTCCGACAGACGTACTTCCAGCTGCAACGGCGAGTTCGGCGGCGCGGTCAGCGTGTACTCGGGGAAATCCTTGCCGAGCACCTTGCGCGCAGCCTGAACCTGCTCTTCATTCGCAAATTCAAGAATGCCGGCATCGCCAGCCTGGCGGCGGCTGGTGTAACGCACATTTTCCTTGCGCAGGGTAGCCGGCACTTCGGTGACGATGCGCTCAACCGCACGCGTGCGCACGTCATCGACATCGACTTCAAGCAGGAAGTGCACACCGCCGCGCAGATCGAGGCCGAGGTTCATCGGCTTTGCGCCCAGCGCGCGCAGCCATTCCGGCGTCTTTGAAGCGAGATTGAGGGCAACGACGAATTCGCGGCCGAGTTCGCGCTTGAACAGATCCGCCGCCTGCAGCTGCGTGGACGGATCGTCGAAACGGACGATCCACTGCGCTTCTTCGAGCTCATTCCCCAACGACTGCATCTGCGCAGCGGCAAGGATGGCATCAACGCGCGTGCCGAAATCGGCCGGCAGCGGATTGCCGCTGGCCTGCGAAATCTGCACTGAAGGATCATCGCCGTAGATGTTCGGCGCTGCGTAAATCGCGCCGAACATCAGTGCAACAACCAGGATCACGTACTTCCAGGTGGGATAGGGTTTCATGAACTAGAACTCAACACCCGGCGCAGTGCCGGCGTACGGGAACACAGCGGCCATCAAAGCGCTTTCAGGGTGCCCTTGGGCAGGACGCTGGTGATCGATGCTTTCTGCACTTTGACCGCGACGTTGTCGGCGATCTCGACCGTAATATAGGCGTCGGTGATGTTGACAACCTTGCCGGCGATACCGCCTGCGGTGATCACTTCATCACCCTTGGCCATCGCACCAAGCATGTCGCGGTGTTCGCGGCTGCGCTTCATCTGCGGACGAATCAGCATGAAGTAGAACAGCACCACCAGCACGATCAGCGGCAGGAACTGCATGATCGGATTCGCCGGCGTGGCGGCGGCCTGCGCATAGGCAGGACTAATCAGGAAATCGAGCACAGAACAGACTCCGTGTAGGCCGATGAAGGCATTGGGTCAAAAAAAGAAGTCGCGGATTATGCCACGGGTCAGCTGGGCCGACCCCAGCCCCGAGCCAGTCCGCGATGGATCGACGCGGGACCCTGCCCCTGCACTGGGGGCAACGCCTGCTCATTCAAGGGCAACGCGCCCTCGCCCGCTCAGATCTGGCGGCGGCCAATGCCCTGGTAGACGAACCCTTCAGCGGCGAGCTGCTCTGGATCGTACTGGTTGCGACCGTCGAGCAGCAGCGGCCGGCGCAGGCGCGCCTTGATCGAGGCGAAGTCCGGGCTGCGGAACTGTGCCCATTCGGTGACCAGAACCAGCGCATCGGCCCCATCGCAGGCATCCTCGGCGCTGGCAGCCAGCTTGAGATCCGCCCGCTCGCCGTAAATCTTGGCGGTCGCTTCCATCGCGATCGGATCAAAGGCTTGGATCTTGCCGCCGTCGGCCCAGATCGCCTCCATCAGCACCCGGCTCGGCGCCTCGCGCATGTCGTCGGTATTCGGCTTGAACGCCAGACCCCAGATCGCAATGGTCTTGCCCTCGATCGAACCCAGATGCGCCTTGAGGCGCTTGAACAGCACCGACTTCTGATGCTCGTTCGCTGCTTCGACGGCATTGAGGATCTTCAGCTCATGACCCTGTTCCGCTCCGGTACGCACCAGGGCTTTCACATCCTTGGGAAAGCATGAGCCGCCGTAGCCGCATCCGGCATAGAGGAAATAGGTGCCGATGCGCTTGTCCGAGCCGATGCCGCGACGCACGCTTTCGATGTCCGCACCGACCGACTCGGCCAGCAAAGCAAGTTCGTTCATGAACGAAATGCGCGTCGCCAGCATTGCGTTGGCGGCGTACTTGGTCAGCTCCGCCGATTCGATGTCCATCGCCATCAGGCGATCGCGATTGCGGCTGTACGGCGCGTAGAGCTGGCGCATCAGGTCCAGCGCGCGTTCGCTGTCGGTGCCGACAACGATGCGGTCGGGTCGCATGAAGTCCTCTACGGCTGCACCTTCCTTGAGGAATTCCGGGTTCGAGACCACGTCGAACTCGATCCTGGCCCCGCGCGCCGTCAGCGCCGCATCCAACGCAGTGCGCACTTTCTTCGCCGTGCCCACTGGCACGGTCGACTTGGTGCAGACCACGCGATAGTCCGGCATGTGCTCGCCGATCGTCCGCGCCACCTGCAACACGTACTGCAGATCGGCCGAACCGTCCTCCTGCGGGGGCGTACCGACCGCAATGAAGATGATCTGACCATGCCCGACCGCCTGCGCGGCATCGGTCGTGAACTGGATACGGCCGGAGCGCGTGTTGCGCGCCAGCAACTGATCCACACCCGGTTCGTAGAACGGACAGTGGCCGTCCTTGAGCATCTGCACGCGTGCTGCGTCGACATCGACACAGACGACCTGATTGCCGGAATCGGCCAGACAGGCCGCAGTGACAAGGCCCACATAACCGGAACCGAATACGGTGACTTTCATGATCGTGATCTATCCGAAGAGGGGCGCATTGTAAGGGGCGCACTGTTGCAGTAGCAGCCTGTACGGGTAGGTCATTGCGCCAAAGTGCTGTGCTAGCCTGACGCCCCCATTTTCACACTGGACCGGCACATGGCCAGCTACAAGGCACCTCTGCGCGAAATCAACTTCGTTCTGGATGACGTCCTCAGGGTCGGACAGCTCACACAGATCGAGGAATACGCCGAAGCCACGCCGGAAACCCTGCTGGGCCTGGTCGAGGAAGCCGCCAAGCTGATCGAGCAGCAACTCGGCCCGCTGCATTCGAGTTCCGATGCCCAGGGCTGCGTGCTCAAGGACGGCGAAGTCACGGTTCCCAAGGGTTTTCCCGAGTTCTGGAAGATGTACAGCGAAGCCGGCTGGATCGGCATCTCGCAGAAGTCCGAATACGGCGGCGCCAATCTGCCGTTCACGCTGGGCAAGGTCATCGAGGAGATGCTGTGCTCGGCGAACGTCGCGTTCGCGCTCTACCCGGGCCTGACCCAGGGCTGCTTCGAGGCGCTGGAAGCCTCGGCGTCCGATGAGATCAAGCACACCTATCTGCCCAGGCTCGCGACCGGCGAATGGGCCGGCACCATGTGCATCACCGAGCCGCACGCCGGTTCCGACGTCGGCGCCGCCAAGACCAAGGCGACCGCGCAGGACGACGGCAGCTTCCTGATCGACGGCGGCAAGATCTTCATCACCTCCGGCGAACACCGGATGGCCGACAACATTGTCCACTTCGTGCTCGCGCGCCTGCCGGATTCGCCGCCCGGCGTGAAGGGCCTGTCGACCTTTGTCGTCCCCAAGTTCCTCGTCAATGCCGATGGCAGCCTTGGCGCGCGCAATGGCGTGACCGTGCAGTCGATCGAGCACAAGATGGGCATCAACGGCTCGGTGACCTGTGTGCTGCAGTTCGACGGCGCGAAGGGCTGGATCGTCGGCAAACCCAACCAGGGCATCCAGAACATGTTCGTCATGATGAATCTGGCGCGCATCATGGTCGGCTTCCAGGGTCTTGGCCAGTGCGAGCTGGCAACGCAGAACGCGATCCGTTACGCCCTTGATCGCAAGCAGGGCAAGGCCCTCAACGGCAAGGCCGAGATCATCGAGCACCCGGACGTGCGCCGCATGCTGCTGCAGATGAAGGCGGTCACCGAAGGCGCGCGCGTGCTCGCCTACGAAACCGCGATCCACGTCGATATCGCGCGCAATCATCCAGATGCCGCCACGCGCGAGGTCTCGCAGGACTGGGTCGATCTCAACACGCCGCTGGTCAAGGCCTTCTGCACAGATTCCGCAGTCGACCTGGGCTCGACCGCGATCCAGGTCTACGGCGGACACGGCTTCATCAAGGAGCATGGCGTCGAGCAGATCGTCCGCGACTCCAAGATTCTGTGTCTCTACGAAGGCACCAACGGCATCCAGGCGATGGACCTCGTGCGCCGCAAGCTGACGATGCACAACGGCCGCCTGCCCGGTCGATTCTTCGCCGCCGCGCGCGCCGAACTCGCCGATGGCCCGGCCAAGCTGACCGCGCCACTGAAGATTGCGCTCGACGCCCTCGAAAGCACCACAAAGTGGGTGCAGGACAGCTACAAGTCCAGCCCGGACGATGCCGCCTTCGGCTGTTGCGACTATCAGCGCGCGTTTGCGCTGACCTATCTCGGCTGGAACTGGCTGCGCATGGTCAAGGCCAGTGCCAATCACGCCGACGCCGGCTTTGCCCAGGCCAAGCGCGTGACTGCCGAATATTTCGCCAGCCGCATGCTGTCGCAGGTGCCGGCGCTGCTCGCCAACGTGCGCGAAAGTGCGGGGCCGATGATGGAGCTGGATGCTGCCCATTTTTGATCGGGGTCGCCGCTTGCCGCATTGCCGGCCGGCGCGCGTAGAATCGCCAGGCAACATTACCCGGCACATATCCCGCAGGAGCACAGCATGGGCAGCGCAGATTCCGTTTACGGCTTTGAGGCCAAGACCATCGATGGCAGGCAGCAGTCCCTCGCCGACTACGCCGGCAAGGTCCTGCTGGTCGTCAACGTCGCCAGCAAGTGCGGCTTCACACCGCAGTACAAGGGCCTCGAAGCCCTGTGGAAGAAGTACAAGGATCAGGGCCTGGTCGTGCTCGGCTTTCCCTGCGACCAGTTCGGCCACCAGGAGCCGGGCGACGAGAACGAGATCAAGAATTTCTGCTCGCTGACCTATGAAGTCGATTTTCCGATGTTCGCGAAGATCGACGTCAATGGCGCCAACACCCACCCGCTCTACCAGTTCCTCAAGTCGAACGCGCCGGGCGTGCTGGGCAGCGAGGGCATCAAGTGGAACTTCACGAAGTTCCTGATCGGCAGGGACGGCAAGGTCGTCAAGCGCTATGGCTCGATCGACACGCCGGAAAAGATCGACGGCGATATCGCCAAGCTGCTCTGAGTGTTGCGCTGTTCCAAAAAGCCCGCACCCGTTGCGGGCTTTTTCATGCCGGTTAACTTTAATACTTCAATAAATGTTGACATGTATCATTCAATTCAATAATCTTTGAAACATGGAAATTGAAACTGCGGTCACCCGCCTCGCAGCACTCGCCCAGGGCTCGCGCCTCGCGATCTTCCGCCTGCTGGTCCAGCACGGACCCGAGGGCCTGCCAGCCGGCGAGATCGCCGCGCAACTCGGGATCGCCAACAGCGCCCTGTCCTTCCACCTCAAGGAACTGACGCATGCCGGCCTGCTGAGGGCGCGACAGGACGGTCGCTACATCTACTACGCACCCGACTTCGCCGCGATGAACGATCTCATCGGCTATCTCACGGAAAACTGCTGCGGCGGGGCGCCATGCGACGCGTCCTGCGCACCGCCACCGCCATCGCGCGCCAAGTCCCGATCCTCCAAACCCACTGCCGGACACTGACGATCATGAACCACAGACCCTTCAACGTACTGTTCCTCTGCACCGGCAACTCGGCGCGCTCCATCCTTGCCGAAGCCACGATCAACAACCTCGGCATCAGCCAGAACAAGTTCCGCGGCTACAGCGCCGGCAGCCAGCCCAAGGGCGCAGTGAATCCCTACGCGATCGAAATCCTCAAGCGTTACAAGTTTTCAACCGAAGGGCTGCGCAGCAAGAGCTGGGACGAATTCGCCACCGCCGGTGCACCGGAACTGGATTTCGTGTTCACGGTCTGCGATTCGGCCGCTGGCGAACAGTGCCCGTACTGGCCCGGCCAGCCGATGACCGCGCACTGGGGCATGCCCGACCCGGCCGCCGTCGAAGGTACGCCGGAACAGATCCACAAGGCCTTCGCCGACACGCTGATGGTGCTACGCCGGCGTATCGAGATCTTCGCCAGCCTGCCGTTCGACAAGCTCGACCGCATGGCGCTGGAGCGTCGCGTCAAGGACATCGCCCAGCAATGAGCCTGGTCCGGCGCAGCGTTGCCGAAGGCGTCGGCACCGCGATGCTGCTCGCCGTCGTCGTCGGTTCGGGGATCATGGGCGAACGTCTGGCTGGCGGCAACGTCGCCATCGCCCTGCTCGCCAACTCGATTGCCACGGCAGGCGGGTTGATTGCGCTGATTCTCACGTTCGGGCCGGTGTCGGGTGCGCACTTCAATCCCGCGGTGACGCTGGGGCTCGCCTGCACGCGGCGCGTCGCTTGGCGCGATGTCTCACCCTATCTGCTCGCCCAGTTCGCCGGCGCCATTCTCGGCGTATGGGCGGCACACCTGATGTTCGGCGAGACGGTGCTGCAGTTCTCGTCGAAGGCGCGCCCGGGGGCGGCGTTGTTCTGGAGCGAAATGATCGCGACCTTCGGCCTGCTGATGGTGATCCTCAGCGGCATCCGCCACCACAGCAGCGCAATCCCCTACGCGGTTGCCGCCTATATCGCCGCGGCCTACTGGTTCACCGCCTCGACGTCGTTCGCCAATCCGGCCGTCACGCTCGCCCGCGCGCTCAGCGACACCTTTGCCGGCATCCGCCCGGTCGACGCCCCAGCCTTCATGCTGGCGCAGTTGCTCGGTGCCGGCGCTGCGGTCGCGCTCGACCGCTTCCTCCATTCCGCACCGCAGGACCTTGCGCATGACTGATCTGCCCAACCTGAGCGAAGACGCCTTCGAGGTGCCGACCGAACACGGACTGGCACCGGCAACGGTGTCGACGCATCCGCCGCGCATCCTGCTGCTCTACGGCTCGCTGCGTACCGTCTCCTACAGCCGGCTTCTGGTCGAGGAGGCCGCGCGCATCCTGCAGCGCATGGGCGCAGAGACCCGCATCTTCAATCCGCAGGGCTTGCCGCTACCGGACAGCACGACGCCGGATCATCCCAAGGTGGCCGAGCTGCGTGCGCTGTCGGCATGGTCGGAGGGTCAGGTCTGGTGCAGCCCGGAGCGGCATGGCGCGATGACCGGCATCTTCAAAAGCCAGATCGACTGGCTGCCGCTGGAAATCGGCAGCATCCGTCCTACGCAGGGCCGCACGCTCGCCGTGATGCAGGTGTCCGGCGGCTCGCAGTCGTTCAATGCGGTCAACGCCATGCGCGTGCTCGGTCGCTGGATGCGCATGGTGACGATCCCGAACCAGTCGTCGGTCGCCAAGGCGTTCCAGGAATTCGACGCCAATGGCCGCATGAAGCCGTCCGCCTATTACGACCGCGTCGTCGATGTCATGGAGGAGCTGGTCAAGTTCACCCTGCTCGTGCGTGATCGCAGCGACTACCTGACCAGCCGCTACAGCGAGCGCCGCGACGCCACAGCAGCACGGCTCAAGGCGGAGGCGCTGGCAGCCGCGGCGATGTCACAGGAAGCATCTGCAAAGTGTGCGTGCGCCAGCTGTTGAGCAATCCGCTCGGCGCTGCTGACGCAAAAAGGTCCGCGACAAGCGGGCTTTTCGTGCATGAGTAACGCTAGAAGGAATCGCCAGGCACGCGCACCCAACCTTCCATCAGCACGCGCGCGGAACGCGACATGATCGCTTTCTTCACGACCCACTGACCGTTCTCCTGCACCGCCGCGGCACCGACACGCAGCGTGCCGGACGGATGACCGAAGCGTACGGCCTCACGTGCACCACCACCGGCAGCAAGATTCACCAGCGTGCCGGGAATCGCGGCCGCCGTACCAATGGCCACCGCAGCCGTACCCATCATCGCGTGATGCAGCTTGCCCATCGACAGCGCGCGGACGTGGAGATCAATCTCACCAGCCTTGATCTGCTTGCCGCTGGACGACACGTAGTCGGTCGGCGGCGCGACAAAGGCGACCTTGGGCGTGTGCTGGCGAGTCACCGCCTCTTCGGCGTTCTTGATCAAGCCCATGCGTAGCGCTCCGGCCACGCGGATGGTCTCGAATCTGGCCAGGGCTTCGGGTTTGCTGTTGATCGCCTCGCGCAGCTCGGTGCCGGTATAGCCGATGTCGGCCGCATTCACGAACACGGTCGGGATGCCGGCGGTGATCATCGTTGCCTTCAGCGTGCCGATGCCCGGCACCTCCAGGTCATCCACCAGGTTGCCGGTGGGAAACATCGAGCCGCCATCGTCGCCGTCATCCGAAGGATCGATGAACTCCAGCACGATTTCGGCAGCCGGGAAGGTGACGCCATCGAGCTCGAAGTCACCCGTCTCCTGCACCTGGCCACCGGTCACCGGCACATGCGCGATGATGGTTTTCCTGATGTTGGCCTGCCAGATGCGTACCACGCAGGTGCCGTTCTGCGGCACACGCGACGGGTCCATCAGGCCGGCATGGATGGCGAACGCTCCCGCGGCAGTCGACAGGTTGCCGCAGTTGCCGCTCCAGTCGACGAAAGCCTTGTCGATCGAGATCTGGCCGTAGAGGTAATCCACATCGTGGCCCGGCTGCGTACTCTTCGAAACGATCACCGTCTTGCTGGTGCTCGAAGTCGCGCCGCCCATGCCATCGATGTGTGCAGCATACGGGTCAGGACTGCCGATGACGCGCATCAGGAATTTGTCGCGCGCCGCACCGGGTTGCTGCACCGACGGCGGCAGATCCAGCAGGCGGAAGAACACTCCTTTGCTGGTGCCGCCGCGCATGTAGGTGGCGGGAATCTTGACTTGTGGGACTTGGCTCATGGGTTCCTTGAGGGTTATGCGCCGTCGGGAATATCCGGCTCGACCAGCTGCGCCAGCTGGATCAGCGACTCCTGCCAGCCGAGATAGCAGAACTCGGTCGGGATCGCGTCGGGAATACCGGCCTGGACGATCTCGACCTCGGTGCCGCAGGCCACCGCGCGCAGCTTGACTGTGATTTCCATTTCACCCGGCAGGTTCGCATCGTCGAACCTGTCGTTGTAGCGCAGCAGTTCGCCGGGCTTGAGTTCGAGATAGGTACCGCCGAAGCTGTGGCTGCCGCCGGTGCCGAAGTTCGTGAACGACATCCGGTAACTGCCGCCAACGCGCGCCTCATGCGAGTGCATCGTCGCGGTAAAACCAAACGGTGGCAGCCACTTGCACATCGCTGCCGGCGTGATGAACGCGCGATACAGCTTGTCCGGGGTGGTCTTCAATACACGGTGAAAGCGAACGGTGCCTGGCATGAGTCGTCTCCTGAAATGATTGCGTAGGGTCGTAACGCCTCAATAGTCGATTGGCTCAGGCCGCTTTCGACGATGCCAGGAAATCCATCGCGAAACGCTGCAGCACGCCACCGGCTTCATAGACCGAGACTTCCTCGTCGGAATCGAGACGGATCGTCATTGGCACTTCGAGGCGTTCGCCGTTCTTGCGCGTGATCACCAGGGTCACGTCCTTGCGCGGCTTGCGCTCGCCGACCACGTCGTAGGTCTCGGTGCCATCGAGCTTCAGCGTCAGGCGCGTGGTGCCCGGCTTGAACTCCAGCGGCAACACGCCCATGCCGATCAGGTTGGTGCGGTGAATGCGCTCGAAGCCTTCGGCCGCGATCACTTCGACGCCCGCAAGCCGCACGCCCTTCGCCGCCCAGTCACGCGAACTGCCCTGGCCGTAGTCGGCGCCGGCAACGATGATCAGCGGCTGCTTGCGTTCCATGTAGGTTTCGATCGCTTCCCACATGCGCACGACCTTGCCTTCCGGCTCGATGCGCGCGAGCGAACCCCTCTTGACCTTGCCGTCGACAATCGCCATCTCGTTGATCAGCTGCGGATTGGCGAACGTCGCGCGCTGTGCGGTGAGATGATCACCGCGATGCGTCGCGTAGGAATTGAAGTCCTCTTCCGGCAGACCCATCTTGTGCAGGTACTCACCGGCCGCGCTGTCCATCATGATCGCGTTCGACGGCGACAGATGGTCGGTCGTGATGTTGTCCGGCAGCACTGCGAGCGGACGCAGGTTTTTGAGCGTGCGTTCACCGGCAAGCGCGCCTTCCCAGTACGGCGGACGGCGGATGTAGGTGCTCTTAGGGCGCCAGTCGTACAGCGGGCTGATCTTCGAGCCGTCATCGACCTTGAACGTGAACATCGGATCGTAGACCGCGCGGAACTGCGTCGGGTTGACGCTGCTGGCGACCACCGCATCGATCTCGGCGTCAGTCGGCCACAGATCCTTGAGGGTCACCGGCTTGCCGTTCTTGTCGGTGCCGAGCACGTCCTTCTCGATGTCGAAACGCACCGTGCCGGCGATGGCGTAGGCAACGACCAGCGGCGGCGATGCGAGGAAAGCCTGCTTCGCATACGGATGGATGCGACCGTCGAAGTTGCGATTGCCGGACAGCACGGCCGTTGCATACAGATCGCGGTCGATGATCTCTTTCTGGATCACCGGATCCAGCGCGCCGCTCATGCCGTTGCAGGTCGTGCAGGCAAACGCGACGATACCGAAGCCGAGCTGCTCCAGCTCTGACAGCAGCTTGGCTTCTTTCAGATAAAGCTCGACGGTTTTGGAGCCGGGCGCGAGTGAAGACTTCACCCAGGGCTTGCGCGTCAGGCCGGCACGATTCGCGTTGCGTGCGAGCAGACCGGCCGCAATGACATTGCGTGGATTCGAAGTATTGGTGCAGCTGGTGATCGCGGCGATGATCACCGCACCGTCGGGCATCTGGCCCGGCACCTCTTCCCATTTGGCGGCAATGCCACGCTCGGCCAACGCCGAGGTCGGCAGACGCTTGTGCGGGTTGGACGGGCCGGCCATGTTGCGCACGACGGTGCTGAGATCGAACGACAGCGTGCGCTCGTATTCGGCGGTCTTCAGCGCATCAGCCCACAGGCCGGTGTGCTTCGCGTAGGTCTCGACCAGCTTGACCTGCTCATCGCTGCGGCCGGTGAGCTTGAGGTAGTCGATGGTGTTCTTGTCGATGAAAAACATCGCCGCGGTCGCGCCGTACTCCGGCGCCATGTTGGAGATCGTCGCGCGATCGCCGAGCGTGAGCGCAGAAGCACCTTCGCCGCGGAACTCCAGATACGCACCGACAACCTTCTCCTTGCGCAGGAATTCGGTCAGCGCGAGCACAACGTCAGTTGCGGTGATGCCTTCACGCGGCTTGCCGCTGAGCTCGACACCGATGATGTCCGGCAGACGCATCCACGACGCGCGGCCGAGCATGACGTTCTCGGCTTCGAGACCACCGACGCCGATCGCGATGACACCGAGCGCATCGACATGCGGTGTATGGCTGTCGGTACCGACGCAGGTGTCCGGGAACGCAACGCCGTCCTGCACGCAGATCACCGGCGACATCCGCTCCAGATTGATCTGATGCATGATGCCGTTGCCCGGCGGAATCACTTCCATGTTCTTGAACGCCTTCTTCGTCCAGTCGATGAAGTGGAAGCGGTCTTCGTTGCGCCGGTCTTCGACCGCGCGGTTCTTCGCAAACGCATCCTTCTCGAAGCCACCGTGCTCGACGGCGAGCGAGTGATCGACGATCAGCTGCACCGGCACGACCGGATTCACCTTCGCCGGATCGCCGCCCATGTCGGCAATCGCATCACGCAGACCAGCGAGATCGACCAGCGCGGTCTGACCGAGGATGTCATGGCACACCACGCGCGCCGGGAACCACGGGAAGTCCAGATCGCGCTTGCGCTCGATGAACTGCCTGAGCGACGCGGTCAGCGTTGCCGGATCGCAGCGGCGCACCAGATTCTCGGCGTGGACGCGCGAGGTGTACGGCAGCTTGTCGTAAGCGCCGGGGGAAATCGCTTCGATCGCTTCACGCGTATCGAAGTAATCGAGCCTGGTGCCGGGGAGAGGTTTGCGGTGAGCGGTGTTCATGAGTTCTCTTCGTGGGTTCCGGGGCGTGACGCCCCTCACTGCGTAGCGGACGCGACCAACGCGCGTCTCAGGATTTCTTGGGGATCAGCGCGTCGTCGATCTGTCTCGCACGCACGGCCGCGGGACGATCCTTGATGCCGTTCCAGTAAGCCTCGAAGGCCGGGCGCTTCTCGATGCTGCCAAACTGCAGGCCCCAGCCGATCTGCGAGCCGAAGTACACGTCGGCTGCCGTGAAGTGCGCGCCGGCGACGTAGCGCTTGCCGCTCACCGCCGCTTCCAGCGCATCCATCACGGTCTCGTAGCTGCCGTAGCCGACCATGCCGCGTCTTTCTGGCGGCACCACGACGCCCAGCCCGCGATTGCTGACCGCCGCTTCCACCGGCCCGGCGGCGAAGAACATCCAGCGGTAGTAGTCACCGCGGGCCTCGGCTGACGGCAACAGGCCAGCCTCGGGAAACGTTTCCGCGAGATAGGCGCAGATGGCCGCGCACTCCGTCACCACCGTCTTGCCGTGGCGGATCGTCGGCACCTTGCCCATCGGGTTGATGGCGAGAAACTCCGGCGACTTGGCGGTCGTGGCGAAGTCGAGCAACGTCGTCTGGTACGGCTGGCCGACTTCCTCGAGCATCCAGCGAACGATGCGACCGCGCGACATCGGGTTGGTGTAGAAGTGGAGGTCGGCCGTCATGGTCTCATCCCGTATGGTTAAAAACTGGATCCCCGCCTGCGCGGGGATGACCGCGAGCTTTCGCTCGCGGTCACTTGCGATCCTTGATCGGCACGAACTTGAGATCTTCCGGACCGACGTAGTTCGCGCTTGGGCGAATGATCTTGCCGTCGATGCGCTGCTCGATGACGTGCGCGCTCCAGCCGCTGGTA
>CAZDPA010000036.1:0-28334 GCA_964507195.1 uncultured Salinisphaerales bacterium
CGCGCAGTGGCGGCAGCGGTCGTCCCTGATCGCGGTGATTACGCCGCCGGCGTCAGGTGCGCCAGCGTCGATACCGACTTGATCCCTGTCAGTTCGCGCTCCGGTTGCTGGCTGTCCGGCTTGCGGATGCCGATTACCTGCCGGATGCCGAACAGCTTCGCGGCGTCCAGCACCGGCTGGCTGTCGTCGACAAACAGCGCACGCGCCGGATCGAACGGGTGCGCCGCGTGCGCCGCGCGCCAGAAATGCTGGTCTTCCTTGGGTGCGCCGAAATCGTGCGAGCAGATCACCTGGTCGAACAGCGCGCGCAATCCCGTGTGCTCCAGCTTGAGCTGCCAGCTGTCGTTGTGCGCATTGGTCGCCAGCCACAGCTGCCGTCCCGATGCGCGCACTGCGTGGAGGAAATCCACCGCGCCGGGAGCCGGCCCGATCCGCGCGCGGCATTCGCGCTTGAGCTCGGCCATGTTGATGCCGGTGACGCGCGTCCAGTGGTCGGTGCAGTACCACGGCAGGGTGTGGCGGATCGCCTCGAACTGCGGCCGCAGAATCTCTCTCGCGCGCTCCAGCGTCAGCTGGTTTTTCTCGGCATAGCGCTGCGGGACCAGCTCGGCCCAGAAGTAGTTGTCGTAGGCAAGGTCAAGGATGGTGCCGTCCATATCGAGGATGACCCACTCGACGCCGGCCCAATCGACCGGGTCGCTCATGGCCGCATCGGCCGGACGGATGAAAGGGGAATTCATGGCCCGCGTATCATACGGCCTCGCGATTCTGCGCTTCACTCCCCTATTAGCCCACTACCTAAGGTTGATTTCGCCGTGAGCTCATCCGTCAACGCCGCTCTGCTCGACTCCATCATTGACCTCGCCCGCGAAGCCGGCACCCGTATCATGGAGATCTATGAATCCGGAATCACCGTCACGCACAAGGAAGACAACTCGCCGCTGACCCAGGCCGACCTGGCCGCGCATCGCGCAATCGTCGCCGGGCTGGAAAAAATCTCGCCGGACATTCCGGTGCTGTCGGAAGAAGGCGCTGATACGGCTTATGCAACACGCAGCAGCTGGACCCGCTACTGGATCGTCGACCCGCTCGATGGCACCAAGGAGTTCATCAAGCGCAACGGCGAGTTCACCGTCAACATCGCGCTGATCGAGCAGCACGAGCCGGTGCTTGGCGTCGTCTACGCGCCGGCTCTGGGCGTCACCTATGCCGGAGCGCGCGGCCTGGGCGCGCTGCGCGAGCGCGATGGCCTGCGCGAAAAAATCACGACACGCAAGTGCGCGGCGACACCCTATTTCGTCGTCAGCCGCTCGCATCGCGACGACGTTCTTGAGGCCCTGCTCGCCAAGCTCCCCGCGCATGAAGCGGTCAGCACCGGCAGCTCGCTGAAGTTCTGCCTGGTCGCCACCGGCGAAGCGGATCTGTATCCGCGCACCGGTCCGACTTCGGAGTGGGATACCGCTGCCGGTCAGTGCGTCGCCGAATGCGCGGGCGCCGAAGTGCTCAAGCTGCCGGAACTCACGCCGCTGCGCTACAACGAAAAGGAATCCCTGCTCAATCCGGGCTTCGTCGTCATCGGCGACCGCCAGCGTGGCTGGCGCGAGCAGATGCTGGCGGCTGGGTGAAGTGACCCACGACAGCGCCTATCGGTCGCGGGTCACTGCCGCGCTGGACGCGCTGGGCATTGCCGCCGATTGGCCGCAATTGCGTCAGCTGCCACTGATTCTCGAAGCCCGCCGCCTGACGCCCGTGGGCCTCGGTACGGACGGTCGCGACAAGCTGCTGACCCAGAGTGCTGCACGCACCTGGCGTGCGATGCATGCGCAATCGATCAAGGACGGCATCGACCTGCAACTCGTCTCGGCATTCCGCAGTGTCGATTTCCAGGCCGCGCTGATACGCGCCAAGCTGGAGCGCGGCATGGCACTCGAAGAAGTGCTGCGCATCAACGCACCGCCGGGCTACAGCGAGCACCACAGTGGTCGGGCGGTGGATCTCGGTACTGCCAACTGCACAGCGCTAGACGAGGCCTTCGAGCAGACCACGGCGTTTGCTTGGCTGCGCGAGAATGCAATGCGCTTCGGCTTTGCGTTGTCATATCCGCGCGGCAACGCTCAGGGTTTTCTGTACGAACCCTGGCATTGGTGCTTCGGAACCAAGGCACCCTGACCTATCTCTCGTCACAAAGTGTGACGGTCACATTCAGGATTAGACCCTGACCTCGGCAAAGCTCCGCACCTGGGCATGAGCAAGCGCCGGAACCGCCTTGTCATCACGCAGCAGCTGGCAGGTCTGCATGCCGGCTTCATGCGCGGCATCAAGCTCGGCGCCGATATCGGACAGGAACAGCACTTCGTTCGCCGGCAGCGCGAGCGCTTCGAGAATGCGCACGTAGGCTTGCGCCTCACGCTTGGCACCGATGCGCGTATCGAAGTAACCGGAGAACAGCGGAGTCAGATCGCCGGCATTGCTGTGGCCGAAGATCAGCTGCTGCGCCTCGACTGAGCCGGACGAGTAGACGTAGATCCTCTTGCCGGACCCATGCCAGTCGCGCAGCGCTGGCGCGGTATCCGCGTAGACATGCCCCTTCAGCTCGCCGGCCTCGTAGCCCTGTTTCCAGACCATGCCCTGCAGCGCCTTGAGCGGCGTCAGCTTGCGGTCCTCGACCATCCATTGCTCAAGGACATCGGCGGCCTGATCCAGCGACAGTGTCTCGTGCGCCTCGCGTTCGACGTCGGCAAGCAGGTGTTGCACGCGATCATCCCCAGCGTGCTCGCGCAGGAACGCGCGCATGTGTGCCCTGGCATAGGGAAACAGCGTCTGGTGAACGAAGTCGATGGATGAGGTGGTTCCCTCGATATCGGTAACGATGGCCTTGATCATGCTGCGTTGTCGTAGGGTGGGAAGCTTTCGGCAATCTTGTCGCCAGTGAAGTTGCCGACCCAGCCGTCGGCAATCCGGAAAAAGCGGATGGCCTTGAAGTTCGGCTGCGGGCCCATGTCGAACCAGTGCGTGGTGTTGGCCGGCAGGTTGATCAGGTCGCCCTTGGTGCAGACGGTCATGAACACCTTGCCGTTCTTGCGGATGTAGAACGCACCGGCACCGTCGACGAAAAAGCGCGTCTCGAAATCCGCGTGCGTGTGCTCGGAGAGGAACTTGCCGCGCGCCGTCTGCGCATCCGGATGCTGCGGATGCATGCTGACGACGTCGACCGTCACGTAATTGAAGCGCGCGTTGAGTCGTGCGATCTCGTCGGCGTAGGCGGCTTTCACCTCGTCCGGCGTCGCCGTCTGCGTCAGTGGCTGGTTGGCTTGCCAGCGCTCGAAGTCCACACCGATAGCCGCGAGCTGGTCGCGGATATCGGCGAACTCCGTGTACGTCGCCAGTGCCTTGGCCGGATTGTTGTCTGCATAAACCGTCAGTATCGTCATGATTCCCCTCAAGCGTTCGCGCGCTGTCTCTGTAGCTCGCACTCGAACATGAATTCCAGTGCCTCGACCCGCCAGCGCGCCTGCGCAATGTCGTCACCCCAGGCATACAACCCGTGGCCGCGAATCACGTAGGCCGCGGCATCCGCCTGCTTGCGCAAAGCCGCATCGACAGTTGCAGCAAGCCGGGCGATGTCCTGATCGTTTTCAAACACCGGCACATCGACTGTCGTGTCGTGTGTGGTGATGCCCGGCAACACTTTCAATAGCTCGTAGCCTGACAGACGGATCACCTCGTGCCGCATCGACAGCACGGTGTTGGCGATCGAGTGCGTATGCAGTGCTCCGCCGATCCCGGCGTTCATGCGGTACAGCTGGCAATGCAGCAGGGTCTCGTACGAGGCCTTGCGCGGGCTGTTGATCGGCTTGCCGTCGAAGCCGGCAACCAGAAAATCCGCTGGCGTCAGCTCGCCCTTGTGACAGCCGGAGGCAGTGATCAGCATCGTGTCGGCACCCAGGCGTGCGGAGAAATTGCCGCCCGTCGCCGGCACCCAGCCACGCTGGTGAAACAGCCGGCCGGAGCCGATCAGGCCATCGATGAAGGATTGATTGATTGGGTCGTTGCTATTCACGGCAGGTTTCATACCAGAAACAGGGCAGCCAGCCCAAGAAAAATGAAGAACCCCATGCTGTCCGTCGTTGCGGTCAGCACGATGCTCGAACCCATCACCGGATCTCGGCCCAGGCGCTGCAGCACAATCGGAGCCAGCACCCCGACCAGCGCCGCGGTGAGCATGTTCAGCGCCAGCGCCGCGGCGATGACCGCAGACAGACTGACATTCCAGTAGATCAGGAACGTGACAGCGCCCAGAGCCGTGCCCCAGACCAGGCCATTGATCGCATTGATGCCCAACTCCCTTGCGAGAATGCGGCGGATCTGCGGCGACCCCAGCTGATTCAGCGCCAGACCTCGGATCACCAGCGCGACCGCCTGATTGCCGGTATTGCCGCCGATGCTCGCTACGATCGGCATCAACGTGGCCAGGGCGACCAGCGCGGTGATGATGCCCTCGAACGCGCCGATCACTCGCGAGGCGAAGAATGCGGTGCACAGATTGATTACCAGCCAGGGCCAGCGGCGCTTGGCGCTGCCGACCAGCGGCGCGAACAGATCCTCGTCCTCGACCGACAGTCCGACCTCGCGCAGGGTTTCGGTCTGGGCGCGCTCGTTGATCTCGTCGAGCACCGTATCCACCGTCAGCCAGCCAACGACCTGCTGGTGCAGGTTGACGACCGGCGCGGAGATCAGGTCGTACTTCTCGAACGCAGAGATCGCGTCCGCCGCCGAGTCGTCGGTGAAGAAATAAGTCGGTTGCGCAATCATCTGGTCGGCGACCAGCTGCTCCGGCTCTCCGAACAGCAGCCGATCCAGCTTCAGCACGCCACGCAGGCCGTTGTTGCGGTCGACGACGATCAGCTGATCGGTGTGCTTGGGCAGCTCCTTGCGCCGACGCAAGAGGCGCAAGACGGCTTCGAGCGAGGCATCCTCGCGGATCGTCGTGACTTCGATGTCCATCATCGCACCGACGGTGCCGTCCGGGAACGACAGCACCGTGCGCACTTCGATCTGGTCGTCGCGGTCGAGTCGCTCGACGACCGATTGGCGCAGTTCCTCGGGCAGACTGCCGACCAGATCGGCGATGTCGTCGGAGTCCAGCGCCCGCACGACAGCGGAGATTTCGTCCGGTGCCATGCCGACGACGATCGAGCGCCGCACAGTGTCGGAGGCTTCGAGCAGGATTGCGCCGCGCTGCTCGGGGCGAACCAGGGCCCAGGCCATTTCGCGCGCTTCCGGGGCCAGGTTTTCCAGCACGAACGCGATGTCGGCCGGGTGAAAGCTGCTCAGGCGCTGCGCCAGCGCGGCTTGGTGCTGACGCTCGACCAGCTGGGCAACGACATCCTGGCGCCGGTTCTCCGAACGCGACACCAGCGAGGTTTCCACGGCCTGGCGCGACAGTAACTCGATCACCTGCGCCCGAACCTGCTCGAGATGGCGATGATGTGGTCTGGCTGCGTCAACTTCGTTCATGACGGGCACCGGCTGGGTCCGCGGATATTTCCGCAGCAAAGTTCGCCGAAAATGCAAAGGGGCCGCGTAAGCGGCCCCAAGGATGCACTGAACGGCGAACCGTTTAGATCACTTGATCTTGGCTTCCTTGAACTCGACGTGCTTGCGCACGACCGGGTCGTACTTCTTCATCAAGAACTTGTCCGGCGTGTTCTTGCGATTCTTGGTCGTGGTGTAGAAGTAGCCGGTGTCAGCAGTCGACACGAGGCGGATCTTTTCGACGTCTTTCTTTCTTGCCATTTGCTATCTCCTGAGCGTCAGATCTTTTCGCCGCGAGCGCGCAGCTCGGCAACGATGACTTCGAGACCCTTCTTGTCGATGGTACGCATGCCGTTGGCGGACACGCGGAGGCTCACGAAGCGCTTTTCCGACTCAAGCCAGAAACGATGCTTGTGCAGGTTCGGTTCAAAACGGCGACGGACGCGGTTGTTGGCGTGCGACACCGTGTTGCCGGTGATCGGCCGCTTGCCGGTGACCTGACAGACTTTGGACATGACAGCAAACCCCAGATAAAGACCCTGTTGCGGGTCAGAAATACAGAGAAATACAGGCGTAGGGCGACCACGGCCACCCAAAAGGGGCGCAATTGTGCCAGCCAGACCCCGCCAGAGCAAGGCCCCCACCCGAATTCCGTGGAAGCGCCCTGATCGCAACTCGGATCAAGGCTCCGACCGGCACCAAGGAACACCGATTCGCCCGCCGTGCGACGGGTCACGCTAGCCGCCGGAGCGCGGCTGGCTGTCGCCCTGAGGGGCGCATAGTCTATGGCCATGGCTCAGACGCCCGAAACGCCTGCCCCCACGCGCCAGCAGCTGCTTGCAGCCGGCCGCAGTCTGGCCGCGCACTCTCGTCGGGCCGGACTCACGCGCGAGGCGGTCTGCAGACAGGCGGGTCTCAGCACGACGGAGTTTGCCGCGCTGTATACCTCGGACGAAGCGTTTCATTGCGATCTGCTCGCGACCCTGCTCGACGATCTGCGCGACACCGTCGCCCGCGCCACCGCCGGCATGCCGGCGGGCATCCCGCGCCTGAAAATGAGTGTGGAGACCTACCTGGAAGCCCAGGCACGACAGCCGACGCTGTGTGAAATGCGCGACACCCTGCATGTCTACAGCGACGGCGCGCAGGTGCTGATCCGCCATCGATCCGGCTTCAGCGTGATGGTGGCACTGGAACTCAAGGCTTCGGGCTGGCCGGAACATCAGGCCGCCGGCGAACTGCTGGCCGCCGCCATCGCCGAAGTCGCCCGTGCCGAGCGTCAGGATGTGCAGCCGATGCCGGGCCTGCGCCAGACCCTGTATCGCTATCTGGATCACCTGCCGCCATGAGCGCACAGCGACTTGCACTGATCCAGGCGGGCTCGCGGCTCGCCGCGCATCTCGCGCTGGGGGAGTTGACGGCAGAGCGGCTGTGCGCAGAATCCGGCCTTGCACCGAACGTGTTCGCCACTCAGTTCAAAAGCCTCACCGGGTACCTGGTCGCCTTGCAGCAGGACTTCATGGATCGTCTGCGCGCCAAGATCGTTGCAGTGACGACCGGCGTGCCTGCCGGCATCCGCCGCACCGAACTGGCTGCGGAAACCTACCTCGGCGCCTGCCTGTCCGAACGTGCGCTGCGGGCCTGGCTGATCGAAGCGCGTGCGCGACCGGACGTACTCGCCGGCCTGCGTCAGCAGAACCACATTTACTGGATTCTGATCGGCATCGAGTTCGAGGCCCTGGGCTGGCCGCATCCGCAGGCGGCAGCACGCCTTTATCTGACGATGCTCAACGAAGCGTCGGTGATCGAAAACCGGCTCGGCAAGCGCTCGAACGCCGTGCGTTTGACCGTGCGCAACTTTCTCAGGCACGGGAATTCGGTCGCCAGCTAGGCAAGTAGCCCGGTTCCGCGCAGCGGAGCCGGGACGGCATGTCGCGCCGAGAACTTCCCTGCTACGTCATAGCCACCCGCGTTCCGCGAAACTGACCGGCGCACCGTCACCGATCACCAAGTGATCCAGGACCCGGATGTCGACGACCGCGAGCGCCTGCTTGAGCCGTTCGGTCAACAGACGATCCGCCGCGCTCGGCTCCGCGACGCCGCTCGGATGGTTGTGCGCGAAGATCACCGCCGCCGCATTGCGGCGTAGCGCGGCCTTGACCACTTCACGGGGGTAGACCGCCGCACCGTCGAGCGTGCCACGCGAAATCTCGTCGCAGGCGAGCACACGGTGCTGGCTGTCGAGAAACAGCAGCGCAAACACCTCATGCTCCCGGTCGCGCAGCCGCGCCCGCAGGTAGTTGCCGGCGTCCTGCGGACTGCTCAGCGCCGAACCGCTCTGCAGTGTTTCGGCCAGATGACGCCGGGCGATCTCGAGTACGGCCTGCAGCTGCACGTACTTCGCCTCGCCCAGCCCCCTGGCAGCGCAGAACGTCTCACGGTCGGCGGCGAGCAGCTTGCGCAGGTTGCCGAAGCGCGTGATCAGATCGCGCGCCAGGTCGACTGCCGTGATGCCCCGCACGCCGGTGCGCAGAAAGATCGCCAGCAGTTCGGCGTCGCTGAGCGCGGCCGGGCCCTGGGCCAGCAGCTTCTCGCGCGGGCGCTCCTGCAGTGGCCAGTCGGTGATTGCCATATCTCCTCCCGCGGGGGCCTTATGGATCTGCGCCGAAAGCTCGGCCCGACACCCCTCGCGGCGCTAGAATGCCGCCATGCAGAATTCAAGCACAAGCCTCAAGGATCGCCGCATCGTGCTCGGCGTCACCGGCGGGATCGCGGCCTACAAGGCCGCCGATCTGGTGCGCCGGCTCAAGGAGGTCGGCGCCGATGTGCAGGTTGTTGCGACCGAAAATGCCCTGCGCTTCGTCGGCGCGCAGACCTTCTAGGCGGTGTCCGGCCGCACCGTCCGCAGCAGCCTGTGGGACGAATCCGCCGAAGCGGCGATGGGCCACATCGAACTCGCACGCTGGCCGGATCTGGTGCTGATCGCCCCCGCCAGTGCCAACACGATTGCGCGTCTCGCGCAGGGACAGGCCGACGACCTGCTGAGCACGCTCTGTCTCGCGACCGATCGCCCGATCGCGATCGCGCCCGCGATGAATCGCCTGATGTGGGCCAACCCCGCAACCCAGGCCAACGTGCACACGCTGCGTCAGCGCGGCGTTCAGATCATCGGTCCCAGCAGCGGCGATCAGGCCTGCGGCGAGACCGGCGACGGCCGCATGCTCGAGCCGACGCAGATCCGCGATGCGATCGCTGCGCTGCTCGCTGAACCGGCTACCGGGCCCTTGAGCGGCGTGCGCGTCGTCCTTACTGCCGGGCCAACGCGGGAGGCGATCGATCCGGTGCGCTTCGTCACCAATCGCTCATCCGGGAAAATGGGCTATGCGCTGGCGAGTGCGCTCGCGCAGCTCGGCGCCGAGGTCACGCTGGTATCCGGCCCGACCGCGCTGCCGACCCCGACGGGCATACGGCGCGTCGATGTCGAGACTGCGGCGCAGATGCTCGACGCCGCGCGCGCAGCTGCCGGTACCGCGCAGATCCTTGTCGGCGCAGCGGCAGTCGCGGACTACCGCGTCGAAGCGCCGCCGGCGCAGAAAATCAAGAAGAAGTCCGACACGCTCGATTTGAAGATGATCAAGAATCCGGACATCCTCGGCGAACTGCGTAGCGCGCATCCGGCGCTGTTCATCGTCGGCTTTGCCGCCGAAACCGAGCGCCTGGCGGAACATGCACGCGACAAGCTCGCGCGCAAGAAGCTCGACCTGATTGCCGCGAACTGGGTCGGCAACGGCAAGGCCTTCGACCAGGACGACAATGCTCTGCATGTGTTCTGGAATGGCGGCGATGTCGAACTCGCGCATGCGCCCAAGCCCGCGCTGGCGCGTGAACTTGCGGCGCTGATTTCTGCACGTTACCTCGCAGCCGCAAAAAAATAGCCTTGCGCCATTTCCAATGCCGCGCTGCGTCGCAGCGCCTGATCCGTCGTTGACCATGAAAAAGAACGTCCAGCTGAAAATCCTCGATCCACGCATCGGCAAGGAACTGCCGCTGCCGGCCTATGCGACCGACGGCTCGGCCGGACTCGACCTGCGCGCGGTGCTCGATGCCCCACTGAAGCTGGAACCCGGTGCGACGACGCTGATCAGGACCGGCCTGGCGATCTACATCGCCGATCCGAACCTGGCCGCGCTGGTCCTGCCGCGCTCCGGCCTGGGGCATAAACACGGCATCGTGCTCGGCAACCTGGTCGGCCTGATCGACTCCGACTACCAGGGCGAACTGATGGTGTCGTGCTGGAATCGCGGCCAGACCGCGTTCGTGATCGAGCCCGGTGAGCGCATTGCCCAGCTGGTGCTCGTTCCGGTCGCGCAGGCGGCGTTCGAACTCGTCGACAGCTTCCACGCCAGCGAACGCGGCGCCGGCGGATTCGGCAGCACCGGCAAGCACTGAGCTACCTATAATCGCGCACATTACTTCCGCAGACCGTCCGATGCCGATCGACCTCTCCAACGCCCAGAACATCGCCCGTGTCCTGACCGAGGCGCTGCCATACATCCGCCGCTTTGCCGGCAAGACCATCGTGGTCAAGTACGGCGGCAATGCGATGAAGGACGACACGATGATCGCATCGTTCGCGCGCGACATCGTACTGATGAAGGCGGTGGGCATGAACCCGGTTGTCGTCCACGGCGGCGGCCCGCAGATCGGCGCGCATCTCGAACGTCTCGGCAAGAAGAGCGAGTTCATCGAGGGCATGCGCGTCACTGACGGCGAGACCATGGACGTTGTCGAGATGATGCTTGGCGGCCTGGTCAACAAATCCGTCGTCAGCGCACTGAATCAGCAGGGTGGCCGTGCTGTCGGTCTGACCGGCAAGGACGGCGGCATGATCCGCGCGCGCAAGATGCTGCTCAAGAACGGCCAGGACATCGGCCAGGTCGGCGAAGTCGAGAAGATCGACCCGCGTGTGATCAATCACCTGGAAGCCGGCGGCTTCATCCCGGTGATTGCGCCCGTCGGCGTCGGCGAACACGGTGAGGCTTACAACATCAATGCCGACGTTGCGGCCGGCAAGATCGCGGCGGTGCTGCAGGCCGAAAAAATCATCTTCCTGACCAATGCGCCGGGCGTGCTCGACAAGCAGAACCAGATCCTCACGGGGCTGACCGTGCCGCAGGTCGAGGACCTGATCCTCGATGGCACGATCCACGGCGGCATGGTGCCGAAGGTGCGCTACGCGCTCGATTCAGTGAACAGCGGCGTGAAGTCGGCGCACATCATCGACGGTCGCGTTGAACACTCGGTGCTGCTCGAGTTGTTCACCGATGCCGGTATCGGCACCCAGATCCGCGGCTAGAGACCCTTCGACGCTGATCAGGGCGCAGGAGCGGCAGAGGGGGTCGCCTTGCCGCCATCCGGATCCGCGCTGTTCTCGGTGAGCTCCCGGTAGCGGCGGATGTCATAGTCGAACTTGTCGACGATGCTCTTGCGCTCCACTTTCAGCTCCTCGACAACCTGTGCGTTGCTGCCCAGCGTCGCTTTGAATTCCGTGAGCTGCTTTGTCAGCCTGACTGGAACTCTCTTGTCCGGATTCTTGCCCTGGAAATCAGCAATCTGCTGCTCCAGCTGGGCAATGCCCTTCTGGTTGCCAACCAGCGATTTCTCGGCCAGTCCCATGCGACCGTCCAGCGTCACCAGGCGGTCGTCGCGGGTTTTTTCCAGATCCTTGACGCTGGCAAAGGTGGATTGCAGAAATCGATCGTAAGCTTCGGCTTCTTCCAGCCGCTTGCGCCTGGCCGCAAGCTCTGCTGCCAGCCTGGCTTCTTCCGTCACTTCTTCCGGCGTCTTCTGTCGCGGCAGCGTTCGCACGATGCGACCCCTGCTGTCGTAAACCTGCCGCTCCTGCTTGGCGTACTCGGGCGGTACCCGATCGCCGCAGGCGCGCCGACCATCAGCCTCATCCCAGCAGACAATTCCACCTGCGCTCGCGATCATCGGCGTGCTTCCCAGCCAGGCCGCGACCACAGTGCCGAATGTCAGTAGCCCCCGCCGGACGGACATCACCTTGTCTCCTGGAAAATCAGTCTCGCTCCATGTGACCACGTTGCGACCCCCCAGCCGCTACGCGCACTGCCTACTGTATGCCGAATGCAGCAGCGAATGCAGCCATCAGATGCAGTACCGGGCCTGATATTCCCGGATCGAGTCGATGACACTCGCATCAACGACCGAATTGCGACTCAGGTAGTCCATCAGCGTCTGCACCGTCACCAGCGGCACGACGCGGATGCCGCTGTCATGCTCCATTTCCTGCACAGCGGAACGCCCGCTCGCACCTTTTTCCTGACGATCGAGGGCAATGAGCGCTCCCACCGGCTCGGCGCCAGCGCCACGCAGCATGGCAACGGCTTCGCGCAATGCGGTGCCCGCAGTAAGCACGTCGTCGACGATCACGATCCGGCCCTTCGGCGGCCCCCCGACGAGCGTGCCGCCTTCGCCATGGTCCTTGGCTTCCTTGCGGTTGTAGGCGTAGGGCACGTCGCGACCGCCGCTGGCCGGATCCGCGAGCGCGAGCGCGACCGAGGTCACCAGCGGGATGCCCTTGTAGGCCGGACCGAACAGGCCATCGAAAGCAAGGCCTGAAGCCACGAGCGACTGCGCGTAAGCCTGACCGAGCCGGCGCATCGCCGCGCCGCTGGAAATCTGCCCGAGGTTGAAGAAATACGGGCTGACGCGGCCGGATTTGAGGGTGAACTGGCCGAACTTCAGCACGCCATGCTTGAGGGCCAGTTCGAGAAACGCAGTCTGATAGTCGTGCATGGGTCTGAAGTACGTGAAAGAAGCTCTGAATAAGCGTTACGGGCGAAGGCAGCTTGAGAGAGGACGGAGCGCAGGAACGCAGTTACCTTTGTGTGCGATGAGGGTTCCGAGCACCGCCCTCGCATAAGATGCCGGGCGCAGTAGCTTGATCAGAGCTTCCTGAAACAAAACGGTGCGCAGCGAGAGCCTGTACCGATACCATGTGCATTATCGCCCAGACCGCCTCAATTCCACCGTGCCCCAGATGCGTATTGTTTCGCTGAACTGCAACGGCATCCGCTCCGCCGCCCGCAAAGGCCTGTTCGACTGGCTGCCGAAGCAGAACCTCGATGTGCTGTGCCTGCAGGAAACCAAGGCGCAGATCGCCGACCTGCAGGACGACCCGGTGTTCTTCCCCAAGGGCTGGTCGGTGCAGTTCCGCGACGCCCAGAAAAAGGGGTATTCGGGCACCGCCATCTATTCGCGCAAGAAGCCGGACGCGGTGATCGACACGCTCGGGCACGATGAGTTCGATGGTGAAGGCCGCTACGTCGAAGCACGCTTCGGCACGCTGTCGGTCGTCTCGCTGTACCTGCCGTCGGGTTCCTCAGGACCAGAGCGACAGGAGAGCAAGGATCGCTTTCTCGCGTTCTTCCTGCCCAAGTTACGCGAATGGCGCAACAACGGCCGCGACTACGTGATCTGTGGCGACTGGAACATCGCCCATCGCAATATCGACCTGAAGAACTGGAAGTCCAACCAGAAGAACTCCGGCTTCCTGCCGCACGAACGGAGCTGGCTCGACACGGTGTTCGGCGAAACCAAGGATGGCGGCTGGGTCGATGCCTTCCGCACCCTGCATCCCGAACTCGAGGGCGACGCCTACACCTGGTGGTCGAACCGCGGTCAGGCCTGGGCCAACAACGTCGGGTGGCGCATCGACTACCAGATCGTCTCGCCGAGCCTGCGCACGAAGATCAAGGCCGCCAGCGTGTACAAGGCCGAACGTTTCTCCGATCACGCGCCGCTGACCATCGACTATGCCGACTGAGGTTTCTGCGCCGCCTGCGGCGCACGGCTGGCTCGATACGCTGCGCCTGTACGCGCAGCCGCGGCCGGTGGCGATGCTGTTCCTCGGCTTCTCCGCCGGCCTGCCGTTCCTGCTGGTGTTCAGCACACTGTCCGCCTGGCTGCGCGAGGCCGGCATCGATCGCACCACCATCGGTCTGTTGTCATGGGTGGGCCTGGCGTACTCGTTCAAGCTGATCTGGGCACCGATCGTCGACCGGCTGGCGATTCCCGGACTCACACGCCTGTTCGGTCGCCGCCGCAGCTGGATGCTGCTGGCGCAGATCGCCCTGGTGGCCGGCCTTGCGGCAATGGCGCATGGCGACCCGAAGGCGCACCTGTTCGCGCTTGCCACGCTCGCAGTGTGTGTTGCGTTCGCCAGTGCCACCCAGGACATCGCGATCGATGCATGGCGCATCGAGTCCGCGCCGCTGGCCATGCAGGGCACGATGGCGGCAACCTACCAGCTCGGCTATCGCGTCGGCCTGCTGATGGCGACCGCGGGTGCGCTATGGCTGGCAGGCGAGTTCGACTGGCGCACGGCCTACCTTGCAATGGCGGCACTGGTCGGCCTCGGCGTACTGACCACCCTGATCATTCCGGAGCCCAGTGTTCCGGTCAGTGCTTCGACCGCCGAGCAGGAACGCCGCGTCGTCGCCTTTATGGTCGAGAAGGCACACTGGCCAGAACCGTTGCGCCGCGTCGGCGGCTGGTTTGTCGGTGCCGTGATCTGCCCGCTGGTCGATTTCTTCACACGCAACGGTCTGAAAACCGGCGCGCTGATTCTCGCGTTCATCGGCACCTTCCGCCTGACCGATTACACGATGGGCGTGATGGCGAATCCGTTCTATCTGGATGTCGGCTACACGCTGCAGGAGATCGCCATCGTCGCCAAGGGCTACGGCCTGGGCGCATCGATCATCGGGGTGATTGTCGGCGGCATCGGTGTCGCCAGGCTCGGTCTGGTCCGCGCGCTGATCGTCGGCGGCGTGCTGGTGATCCTGTCGAACCTGTCGTTTGCCACGCTGGCCTTCAGCGACGACCCGAGCCTGCTCGGTCTGGGCCTCGTCGTCAGCGCTGATAACTTTGCCTACAACTTCGCCGGTACCGCGTTCATCGCCTATCTGTCGGGGCTGACCAACACCGCATACACCGCAACGCAGTACGCACTGTTCTCCTCGCTGTTCTCGCTACCCGGCAAGCTGTTGATGGGCGGCTCGGGCTTTGTCGTCGACAGCTTCGGCTACCCGTCGTTCTTCCTGTACACCTCGGCGTTGGGAATCCCTTCGCTGCTGCTGGTGTACTGGCTGTCGAAGCGTGTGGCTTTACCGGAGACGAAAACGCCGGCGTAGGGAAACTCTGAAGAAGCGTAGCGAGCGAAGGCAGATTGGCTACCGCCGGAGCACAGCAAGCGCAGTGTATGTACGAATACATGAGCATTGCGAGCACCGCCGGCAGTCAAGATGCCGAGCGCAGTAGCTTGTTCAGAGTTTCCTCAGGCGGCTATGGCGTGCACGCCGTGCAGGCGCCGGAACACATCGGCGAAACGCCGCGCGATGTCATTGCCGTCCGGCACATCCCAGGCACGGCTGTACACCGGTAGCTTGAGACGGTCGATGTTGTCGGCGCGGCCCGCGTGTTGGGCACCGAGCAGCTTGAGATGGCGGATGATGCGCTCGTTGTCACTGGCGACGTCGTAGTAGAACGTCTTGATGCCGCCCGCGTGCGCGCACAAGTGCAGACACGCCTGCAGCACAAAACCGGCACCGCGCCCCTGATAGGCATCGGAGATGATGATCGCAACGTCAGCCGCGTCGGGTTCACCAACAATGCGGTTGTAGCGCGCAACGCCAATGCCGGGCTCATCCGGCTTTTCCACGTTCATTGCACCCCAGGCGACATGATCGACGCCGTCGGCATTGATCAGGCGCTTGAGCAGATCATCGCTGAGTTCAGTGACATCGTCATCGATTCCCGGCAGCCGGCGCCGGCGCACCAACTGCGTCATCTGACGAAATCCCTCACGCAGACGCGGCGCATCCGCTGGCTGAATCGGCCGCAGCAGAATCGGCAAGCCGTCATCCAGTTCGTATCGGAACGAGGCAGGCAACCTGGGGCGGCGCAGCGCCTTGAGCATCAGCCGTACTCCTGAAAGCAATGAGTCCAGGGATCAGAGCTTGTGCTGATCAATCAGATCGGAAGGACTGTCCCAATGACCATGATGCGAACCCAGTTCGTCGCGCTCGATTCCGTAGTCCTCAGTCTCGATATCCAGTGCACCTGAATAGTCTTCAGGCGGCGCACAGGGTTGCGCAAGCAATTGAGTCCATATATCAAACTCGATTTCTTCGAGCGTGCCGTCGTAGTGCTGTACCAGCACAATCTCTGCCTTGGCATCGACGCCCACAATCTCGAAAGGATCACTGTCGGTCTTGAACCATCGGCCTACGGCAACGTCGCTGATCCACTCTGCCATTGCTGACCTCCTGCGCTGTCATGCGCATTCCGCGCCACGAATCCGCGCAGCACGCTCTACTGTTCTACGCCCGCGGGGCGGGCAGAACAAGCGCCCGCGCGAAGCATGGCGCGCAAGCGGCTGAAACGTCGGAAGATCGGGTAATTCCGCGCGCAGGACAGCGCGTAGGAAGCTACGGACAAGGAATGGTAAACCGCGCGTGGATTGCCTCGATGGCCTTGCGCACATCGCCCGGCAGCTCAAGATCGACGCTGTCAATGTTGCTGCGGAGCTGCGCCAGCGACGTCGCACCGATGATGTTGGAGACAACAAAGGGCCGGCTGTTGACGTAGGCCAGCGCCATCTGTGCGGGGTCGAGCCCGTGCTGCTTCGCCAGCGCAACGTATTCACCAATCGCTGCCTCGGCATGCGCGCCGTTGTAGCGCGAGAAGCGCTTGAACAGGGTCAGCCGCGCAGCAACCGGCCATGCGCCATTCAGGTACTTGCCCGACAGCGCGCCGAATCCCAGCGGTGAATACGCGAGCAGGCCGATCTGCTCGCGGTGCGCGTACTCGGCGAGGCCAACCTCGTAGCTCCGGTTGAGCAGGCTGTACGGGTTCTGCACCGACTCGATGCGCGGCAGGCCACGCTCACGGTGCAGGCGCAGATACTCCGCGAGTCCCCAAGGCGTTTCATTGGAAATGCCGATGTACCGGACCTTGCCCTGCTTGACCAGTTCGGACAGTGCGCCCAGGGTTTCCTCGATCGCCACGCCGCCGTCGCTGCTGTCGTGATGGCCATAGCCGAGTTGACCAAAGTAGTTGGTCGGCCGCTGCGGCCAGTGCACCTGATACAGATCAATCACATCCGTCTGCAGGCGCTGCAGGCTGGTATCGCAGGCCGCGAGGACCTGCGCGCGATCGAGTTTCGGCCCGCCACGCAGGTACGGAAACATGCCGGGGCCGATGACCTTGGTCGCCAGCACGATGTCCTTGCGCTTGCCGGTCTTCCTGAACCACGTGCCGATATAGCTTTCGGTGCGACCCTGCGTTTCTGCCTTCGGCGGCACCGGATACATCTCCGCCGTGTCGAAGAAATTGATGCCGGACGCCACTGCCATGTCCATCTGCGCATGGGCTTCGGCTTCGCTGTTCTGCTCGCCCCAGGTCATCGTGCCAAGGCAGATTGCGCTGACGTTCAGGCCGGTGCGGCCCAGTGAGCGGTATTGCATGCGTTCTCCGGAAAGGCCTGAGGCCCCTGAAAGCTAGATGGTGCTGCGGATGGCGTCGCGACGCGCGACCAGCTCTGCGACCGCGGGCTTCAGAATCAGCTCCAGCGCGCGCTCCTGCTGCAAACCCGGCACGACGACGGTCTGCGGATGCGACAGGAAGGAGCCGGGCAACTCGCGCAGCATCAGATCGAAGTCGGCGCGCACACGCGAGCGATCGTTGAAATGCACAACGACGAGGCTTTCCTCGGGTGTAGGAATCTCGCGCGCATCGAGCGGATTGCTGGTGTCGACCAGCGGCACGCGCTGGAAGTTGATATCCGTCTGCGAGTACTGCGGCACGATGAAATTCACATAGTCCGGCATGCGGCGCAGGATCGTGCGGCGCACTTCCTCGGGCTCATAGCCGCGCTCGGCGGTATCGCGCCGGATCTTCTGGATCCATTCCAGATTGATCACGGGTACGACGCCGATCAGCAGGTCGATGTGGCGGGCAATGTTGACGTCTTCGCCGACATGCCCCCCGTGCAAGCCCTCGTAGAACAGCAGATCGGTCGGTGCCGGCAGACGCTCCCATTCGGTAAACGTCCCCACAGGCTGGCCGAACGAGGCGGCCTCGTCTTCCCGGTGCAGGTAGTGACGCGTCGTACCGGTACCGGCCTCTCCGTACTCGCGCAGCAGCTGCTCCAGGCGCTCCAGCAGATTGGCCGATGGACCGAACAAGGAGAAATTCTCGCCGCGGATGCGTGAGCGCTCCAGCGTGCGACGCAGCTGCTCGCGGTCATAGGCGTGAAACGCATCACCTTCGACCATCGCCGCCTTCAGTCGCAATTCGTCGAAAACGCGGGCGAACGCCTTCACCGCCGTGCTGGTGCCGGCACCACTGGATCCGGTAATACCGACTATCGGGTGTTGAACGGACATGAGAAGGCGCGCTCTGCGGCTGACCAGAGTACCGAATTTTCAGGTTACGGCGATATGACCGCACCGCCCGGCAGCCCGTACCGCTTCAGATCTTCTGGTATGCGAGGTCGAAAACCGCATGCCCGAGCCGCTCGCCGCGCTTTTCGAACTTGGTTTTCAGGCGGGTTTCAGGACGTGGCACATAGGCCCCGTCCGCGGACAGATTGCGCAGGCCGGCCTCCGCATTGAGCACCGCCAACATGTGCTCGGCATACGGCGCCCAGTCGGTCGCCAGTGACAGACGCCCGCCGGGCTTGAGCCTCGAAACCGCGAGCTGCACGAATTCCGGCTGGATCAGGCGTCGCTTGTTGTGCTTTTTCTTGTGCCAGGGATCGGGGAACTGGATGACGATCTCGTCGAGACAGTCCGGCGGCAGCCAGTCGCGCAGCACTTCGACGGCGTCATGGCAGGCAACGCGCAGATTCTCGCGTGCGGCGAGCTGTGCGTGGTTCATGACCCGGCCGACGCCCGGACGATGCACTTCGACGCCGATGAAATCATGCTGCGGCTCGGCAGTGACCCGGCTCGCGAGGTAGTCGCCCATGCCGAAGCCGATCTCGAAGATGACCGGCGCGGCGCGGCCAAACAGCGTCGGCAGATGCAGCACCGCGTCCGGCACTTCCAGCCCGTAATGCGGCCACAGCTCCGCCAGCGCACGGGTCTGGCCTTCGGTCATGCGCCCTTCGCGGCGCACAAAGGAGCGGATCCGGCGATGCCGCGGCGCTGATTCTTCAACCTCATTCATCGACGACGATCCATTCGGCAACTGCGGCGTCGCCGGGCCGTCCGCTCGCGCGCAGCGTCGCGACGACCTTGGCGCGGTCGGCGGCGCTGCGATTCTGGTTCATCTTGATCTTCACTTCGATGCGCTCGATGGTCATCCGAAAGCCGACGACACCGGGTGCCAGCTGCTTCAGCTTCTCCGGCGTCGAGGTCCAGGCGCCCTGCTCATACGCCGCGGTCAGCGCGGCGATGTGCGCCGGCAGGAGTGCCGCATCGAGCATCTGCGGACAGCCGTGGACATGCGCCACGGCGTAGTTCCAGGTCGGCACGTTCTTGTCCGGCTCCACGTACCAGCGCGGCGAGATGTAGCTGTGCGGCCCGTGAAACACTGCGACCGTGCGACCCTGCGCAAACGCCTGCCAGTGCGGATTGGCGCGGGCCAGATGTCCGGCGAGCACGCCATCCTCAAGCAGCAGCGGCAGATGCGTGATATGCGGCTCGGCGCCGTCGACGGTCGTGATCAGCGTTGCAAAGGGGTTGTCGCGGATCAACTGCAACGCCTGCGCGTCGCTGCCGATAAAATGGCGCGGTGTGTACAGGCTCATGGTCGCGCTTCAGAACGGCAGCCCCGTCTCCGGCGATGACGCACTGGCAAAACGCCGGCGCGGCATGCGGCCAGCGCGAAACGCCTCGCGGCCCGCTTCGATCGCCTTCTTCATCGCGCTGGCCATCAGCACCGGCTTCTTCGCCTCGGCAATCGCGGTGTTCATCAGCACGCCATCGCAGCCCAGCTCCATTGCGATCGCAGCGTCCGACGCGGTACCGACACCGGCGTCGACGATGATCGGCACGTTCGCCTGTTCGACGATGGTCAGGATGTTGTAGCGGTTCTGGATGCCCAGGCCCGAGCCGATTGGCGCGGCCAGCGGCATCACGGCGACGCAACCCATGTCTTCGAGGCGCTTGCAGATGATCGGGTCGTCGCTGGTGTAGACCATGACCTTGAAGCCATCGGCGATCAGGATCTTTGCGGCTTCGAGCGTGGCCGGCACGTCCGGATACAGGGTCCTGGCGTCGCCGAGCACTTCGAGCTTGACCAGGTCATGGCCATCCAGCAGTTCGCGCGCCAGGCGGCAGGTGCGGACGGCGTCTTCCGCGGTATAGCAGCCGGCGGTATTGGGCAGAATCGTGTATTTCGACGGCGGAATCACGTCGAGCAGGTTCGGCTCGTTCGGGTTCTGGCCGATGTTGACGCGGCGGATCGCCACCGTGACCACTTCGGCGCCACTGGCCTGGATCGCGCGGCCCGTCTCGTCGAGGTCCTTGTACTTGCCGGTACCGACCAGCAGGCGCGACCGGAACGTGCGGCCGGCAAACTGCAGCGTATCTTCCACCCGAAACTCCGAAGTCACGCCCCGTGGACGGGCAGACGGCGCTGGCCATGCAGGATCCGGGGCGAGCGACCGCTGCGATCGCAAAGAGATGGAGCGGGCGATGGGAATCGAACCCACGCTAGAAGTCGGGTGAGAGGGAGGCCTCGCGGCCTCCCCCTCCCCTTAGAACCGTACGTGAGAGTTACCCCTCATACGGCTCGCGCAGCTCAAACCTTTCGCCCGCACAGCGAACACTAAGTGTACGCGGAGGGGGAAAGGCCAGCTAGTCCACTGAGAATGGACGGGTTTCGCGGCTTACCTCCGGCTACGTCAGAAATTAGCGGAGATCGTGCTTCTTGTCATTCCCTTTCGGGGCGTGGTTCGCCGATGTACGTACAGACGACGGCAAACTTACCCCATACCACCGTATCGGACAGATCACAGAACGTAGCCACAAAGATGGCCGATCCCATGTCTGATTCCCGATCCATGGCATCAAGGAAACTTAGGGTGTCTCCCTTCTGGCAACCCATGTTGCGAAAAGCTTCGGCTGCCTGCGGGACTGACGCTACGCTACATCTTTTGCTGCCCTTGATGATTGCAGTGTTGTCGGCGGCCAATCCAACAGTGGATGTAACCGCTCCCATTGATGCAACTGCAACCGCCCATAGAACAGGCGTGCGTCCTTTTTGTACGACACCGTTCAGTGACAATTTCTTCACGACCTCCTCCTTCTCAAGTACCTGAGAGAAAAAAAAGCCGCTTCGCGAAAGGCGATTCACTCCAACCTACGCTGTGACCTCCCGGCCATGTGCGCAGGCGTGAGTCTGTCGATGACAAGTCGGATGCAGTAGCTGCAGATTGGATAACTTATCCGTGCCTCCGTCCACCCTCCTGACCTTGTGATGAAGATGCCACTTGGTCTTCTTGGTGATCGGCTGCGTACAGACTGGACAGCCCCCGTTCTGCTGCCGCCATAACCACAGCAGCTTCCGCCTCCCCATCAGAGTTTGCATCATCTGCCGACCTAGCCGCTCAGCAAAATAACGCTCCCATTCCGGATCATACGGATTTGCTTCCGCTTTGACCTTGATGTGTTCCCGGAACTGAAAATCCGAGTAACGCCAAAGCCTCAGGCCATCAACTTTGAACACCCAGTCTCGGGCGCCTTCCTTGTGGAAGTAACGCTTCTTGATCCAGCGCTTGCCCTTCGTCGGATGCCGTCGTTTCGCCCAGCGCCACAACAGTTGCCATTGCAAGTGATCCATCTTTTTGAAGATGTCGCTAACGGCCACAGGCTGGTGGTACTGCGCCCATCCCCGAACGATGGGGTTTAGGTTCAGTATCACGTCGCTCTGCTTAACGGCCCTCAGCTTGCGGACCACCTGTCTGACTTTGTCGTAATGCGCCAAGCGGTTTTTCATCGACGGTGTGACGATGAAGCCTTTTCGACCCCACCGTACATTCCATCCCAGAAAGTCGAAACCGTCTTTGATGTGCGTGATTCTGGTTTTCTTCGGCGACAGCCATAGACCGCGCTGCCTCAGGAATTCCTCAATCACTGGACGGACCTCGGTTTCCAGCAACTCTTTCGAGCTGCCGGTCACGATGAAGTCATCCGCGTATCTGACCAAGTGCACCTTGTGACGGCGACTCTTGAAACGCTCCGCGAGGAGACGTTCCATACCATCGAGGGTCATATTGGCCAGCGTGGGCGAGATGATACCGCCCTGCGGTGTTCCGGCTTCTGTGGGTGTGAGACGTTCGAACTCAACCACACCAGCTTTCAACCAGCGCCTCAACATCCGGCTTTCCAGCGGGACATTGGCGAGCAGCCAATCGTGACTAATGTTGTCGAAACATCCTTTGATGTCTGCTTCGAGAACCCACTTGGACGAATGCGACCGCGCTAGCAAATTCTTGCATTGCACGATCGCATCCGCGGTGGATCGCTCTGGGCGAAACCCATAGGAGTTTTCATCGGCTGTGGTTTCCGCGATGGGATCGAGCGCAAGCAGATACAGCGCTTGCATGGCTCGGTCTTTCATCGTTGGAATTCCCAGTGGCCGCAGTTCCCCGTTTGCTTTGGGAATGTGGACACGTCTCAGGGGTTTGGGCTTGTAGCCCGTGGGTACTAGCGAGTGAACCGCGTTCCATTTAGACGCCGGTGTAGACCAGGTTTCCCCATCCACGCCCGGTGTTTTACGGCCCTGATTCTCAGTAACTCGACGTACAGCCAGCGCTTTCGCACTTGTCGAGCGGGTCAGCAACCTTTGCAAGCGCTTTACGCCGCGCCAGTCGCCTTCCTTGACTGCTTTCGCTATGCGAGTCTGCAACCTCCGGACCGTCGGATAGATCCTGGACCAGTCGAGACTGTTCCAGTTCTGCCAAACGTCGGAGGCAACATCACTCTGGGTTACCAGTGCGTCCATATCAACCTCCGGGTTGAATGGAGCGGGTGAAGGGAATCGAACCCTCGTCAGCGGCTTGGGAAGCCGCAGCTCTACCATTGAGCTACACCCGCCCGATTAAGAAACCCCTCGGGAGACGCACCATTCCCCTTGAGGGAACGGTGTTTCCCTCAGGGGTGGAGTTGTTGCGAACTATCTAGCGATAGCTACGAGTCGGAAGTCTGCCCGCTTTCGCGGTGAGATCATCTTTACAACCTCGTATACGGCCCATTATAGGCCGCCATTCGCTTTTTCCGACATCCTTTGCCCACTGCAGCGTCAGCTGACCTTGCGGTCAGCCTTGTCCGAGAGACGATGCCGTACAGGCCATTATCCCTTGGACGCCGCGTTGGGTTTACCGGGTTCCACAAGCACAACAAGAACTGTTAGGACTCCGTCTTTCCGCCGGTGGCAACTACTGTCTGCGTGCGTTGACCAAGCAACAACACATCCGGCCACATCTCCGCTTTTGGATCAGGCGTGTCAAAACGCTTTCGCCCGTTTAGCTTCACGACGGTTACGACGATTCACTGATGTTAGTCCTTCAGCTCAGCCTAGCCCCCGTCCGAGTACGTTTTTCGGACGCAAGACGCCCTCACGGGCGTAGTGACCCGTTTTAAGGGGTGGGTACATTGTCAGGACGCTTGGCACGGAACCGTTACCAGTTCCGCACTGCCCCTAGGCTACGAGACGCAGAAGTCTCGGTCCGATCAGGTCGATGAAGCTGACCCGTCTGACAATTGCGCTTGCAGCTTCCGCCGCTTTGCACTGTGTGTTGGGGCTTCCGCCTTACCACTTGGGTACAACCTTGTGCGCTGTGTTTCTGCCGTGTTTATCGGCCCCCTTTTCAGGGGAACCAATGGTCCGGAGAGGCTCAGCTGGCCTAGCGACAACCCGTCGCACGCTTGGGAAGCTTCAGTTCTACCATTAAACTACGCCCGCACAGCGAGTCTGCATTGTATTCCATGACTGCCCGCCAGACTCAATTCCATTGCTCTCACAGCCAAGTCCATGCAAATCACCGTCAACGGCGAATCCCGGACACTGAACCAGGCCCTGAACCTGGTCGAGCTGCTGGAACAGCTGCACCTGGGCGAACGCCGCGTCGCGATCCAGCTCAATGGCGATATCGTGCCGCGCACGCGCCATGCCGCGACTACGGTTGCCGACGGCGACGAATTGCTGATCGTCCAGGCCATCGGCGGCGGTTAGTCCCGCCGCAGCAAGCCAGCGTTCATCTGCGCGCCGGGCGGGAGCCGCTACACTTCCGATTCTCCCCTGCATGGATGTCGATGGACCATGGCCAAGCCGCTCAAGATCTTCCTGATCATCTTCGGCGTGTTGTTCGCGTTGCTGCTCGCAGTCGCGGTCGCCGTACCGATGTTTTTCGACCCCAATAATTTCCGCCAGCAGATCTCCGAAATCGTCCTGGAGGAAACCGGCCGCCCGTTCGAGGTCGGCAACATCAAGCTGCAGGTTTTCCCATGGCTGCACGCCGAAGTCAGCGACGTCAAGCTCGGCAATGCCGAAGGTTTCGGCAGCGAACCGTTTGCAGCGGTTCAGGAGATGGGCGTCGGCATCCAGCTGATCCCCTTGCTGCGCGACAAGCAGGCCAGGATCAGCGGCATCACGCTTGATGGCCTGCGTCTGAACCTCGCCGTCAACAAGGATGGCGTCAACAACTGGCAGGACATCAGCGCGCACCGCGAAAAACTCGAGCGCGAGAAGCCGGAAGAAGAAGCCAAGGTCGAAGGCGAAGCAAGCTTCGAGATCGAGGACATCGACATCGACGGCATCGAAATCAGCGATGCGGTCCTGCGTTACAGCGACGCCAAGGCCGGCAAGACCTATGCGATCGAACCGCTGAACCTCGACGTCGGCAGCATCAGCCCGGGCGAGCCCTTCGACATCGAGCTGTCGCTGACGACGCTGTCGGAATCGCCCGAGGCGACACTGGATCTGAAGCTCGACGCCAACGTCACACCGGATCTGGAGACCCAGGTCATCACGCTGAAAGACCCGAACATCAGCTTCAAGCTCAAGGCGCAGGACCCGGCGATCACTGCCGAGGGCGATCTGAGCGCGCAGATTCTGGCCGACCTCAAGCAGGGCCTGTTCAGCATCGACGCGCTCAAGCTCAAGGCCACCGCCACCGGCGACTCGCTGCCCGGCGGCAAGCAGACCGTGTCCATGGATGGCGCGCTGCGCTACGACCAGAAGCAGGGCACGATGTCCTTCAAGGACGCACGCATCGAGGCCGCCGGCGCAGTGATCACGACGTCGATCCAGGGCGAAGGGCTCAATGGCGAGCAGCCGCGCCTGTCCGGCCCGATCAAGATCGCCCAGTTCTCGCCGCGCGATCTGTTCAAGCTGCTCGGCATCGAAGCGCCGCAGACTGCCGACGACAAGGTGCTCAGCAAGGCTGCGCTGTCGGCGCAGTACAACGGCAGCTTCAAGTCGGCAGCGCTGCGCGATCTCAATCTGACCCTGGACGACACCACGGTGACGGGTCAGGTCGGCATTACCGACTTCGCGACCAAGGCCATCGAGCTCGCGCTCAAGGTCGATGCGATCAACGCCGATCGCTACCTGCCGCCCAAGAGCGAAGAGCCGTCCGAGCCGGTCGCCGAGCCCGGCGCGAGTGCCGACATCAACGCGATCAAGCTGCCGACCGAGGCGCTCGACAAGCTCAATGCCGACGGCACGATCGACATCGGCAAGCTGACGATCAACAAGCTGCAGCTCACCGACGTGCGCCTCAAGCTCGGCGGCAAGGGCGATCAGGCCAAGACCCAGGAAATCAGCGCCAAGCTCTATGGCGGCAACGTCAACCTGAGCAATCGCTATGCCGGTGGCGGCACGCCGGCCTTTGCGCTCAAGACCAACCTGACCGCGCTCAACGCCGCGCCCTTCCTTGCCGATTTCCTCGGCAAGGACTACGTCAGCGGCCTGGGCAACATCAATCTTGATCTCACCAGCCGCGGCACCACCGTCGGCGACATCCGCAAGGCACTCAATGGCACGCTGTCGTTCAAGGTCGAGCGGGGGGCGGTCAAGGGCTTCAACCTCGGTCAGATCCTGCGCACCGGTGAGGCGCTGCTCCACGGCCAGGCCGCACCCAAGGCCTCGAACGAACCGCTGGAAACCGACTTCGCTGCACTCAGTGCCAGCGCGAACATCGTCAACGGCATCCTCAGCACGTCTGACCTCGCCGCCGCGAGCCCGGCGTTCCGCCTCGCCGGCAGCGGTTCGATCGACCTCGTCAACGAGACGATCAACTTCGTCGCCAAACCAACCGTTGTCGAAACCAGCAAGGGCCAGGGTGGCAAAGATCTTGAAGCGCTCAAGGGCCTGACGATACCGATCGAACTGACCGGTAACCTGTTCAAGCCCAAATACAAGCTTGGGCTCGATCAGGTCGTGAAAGACCAAGCCAAGGACAAGCTCAAGGAAAAGATCGGCGAAGAGCTCGGCCTGCCCAAAGGCGAAAGCAGCGATCAGCAGATCAAGGAAAAGATCAACGAGAAACTCGGCGACCTGCTGTTCGGCAAGAAGAAGAAAGGCGCAGCGGCGCCGGCAACCGAACCGGCCACAGAGGCTGCACCCGCTGCGAAAGCGGCCAGCGAGCCGGCACCGACGCCTGCCCCGGCGGCACCCGCCGCTCAGTGAAGCGGGCGTGCGCTGTCATGCTGGTGGCAAGCGTGATTCCCGCGCAGGCCGCCAGCATCGAACGCCTTGAAATCACCCGCAGCGGATCGCGCTACCAGATGCAGCTGGCGGCGCAGCTCGACGCGCCGATGGTCAACAGCTTTGCGGTGTTCAACGAGTTCTCCTATCTGCCGCGAATCAATGACGCCATCGAATCGGTCGAACTGCTACCCGCCCCTGCAGTGGACGTGCATCGCCTCAAGACCCGCGTGCGGGTCTGCGTCTGGTTGTTCTGCGTGCGCCTGAATCAGGTGCAGGACATCCGCGAATCACACAGCGCGACGCAAGCGAACATGGACGCCGTCGTGCTGCCTGAGCTGAGCAACCTGAGCTTTGGCCGCGCGCACTGGACGATGCGTCCCTGCCAGATGCAGACCTGCCTGACGTTCGATGCCGAACTCGAGCCCGACTTCTGGATCCCGCCGGGCATCGGCCCGTGGGCAATCAAGCGCGCGATGCGGCGTGAGGCCATCACCACGGCCAACGGCATCGAGCGTCTCGCGCGCGCAGCGCCATGACGCAGCCCTTTGCACAGCGCCTGCTGACCTGGTTCGACCAGCACGGTCGACACGACCTGCCCTGGCAGCATCCGCGCGAACCCTACCGCGTGTGGCTGTCGGAGATCATGCTGCAGCAGACGCAGGTCACGACCGTGATCCGTTACTTCGAGCGCTTCATCGCACGCTTTCCGACGACCGCTGCGCTCGCGGCGGCGCCCGTGGATGACGTACTCGCACTGTGGGCGGGTCTCGGCTACTACGCCCGTGCACGCAACCTGCACCGCTGCGCGCAGCAGATCGTCACCGAACATGGCGGCGAGTTTCCTCGATCGGTCGAAGCCCTCTGCGCACTGCCCGGCATTGGCCGCTCCACTGCAGGCGCGATCCTCGCCCAGGCCCACGGTGCGCACGTTGCGATCCTCGACGGCAACGTCCGCCGCGTGCTCGCGCGTCATGCCGCCATTCCCGGATGGCCGGGCGAAAGCGCTGTCCAGAATCAGCTGTGGGCACTGTCGGAGTCGCTGCTGCCCGAGGCCCGGCTCGCTGACTACACGCAGGCGCTGATGGATCTGGGCGCGACCCTCTGCACCACCCGCAAACCACAGTGCACTGCGTGTCCGGTCGCCGACGACTGCGCAGCACTTGCACAGAATGCAGTCGCACAGTTCCCACAGCCGCGTCCAAAAAAATCGCGCCCGCAGCGCGGTGTCCGCGTCCTGCTCGCGCGCGACGGCGCGGGAGCCCTGCTGTTGGAACGTCGCCCGCCAGTTGGCATCTGGGGCGGTCTGTGGTGTCCGCCGCTGCTCGACGATACCAAGCTCGCCAGCAGCGACTGGGCCGACGCCCTGCTGGCGACAGCCAGCTCACGCGACACGCTCCCCACGGTCCATCACGCCTTCACCCACTTCGATCTCGCGCTACAGCCGATCCGCGTGCAATGCGATGCGCCATTGCCGGTGGGCCCGCTGAAACTCGGCGAGCCCGATCAGCGCCGCTGGGTTACGCTAGCCGAACTCGCCGCGCTGGGCCTGCCCGCGCCGATCCGCAAGTTGCTTGATCTACACGAACTGACTCCACCCTGACAGACCATGAGCCGCACCGTTCACTGCATCCGCCTCAAAACCGACGCCGAAGGCCTCGACCGCCCGCCCATGCCCGGTCCTCTGGGGCAGCGCGTGTTCGAGAACGTCTCCAAGCAGGCCTGGCAGGAATGGGTGGCGCACCAGACGCGCCTGATCAACGAATATCGCCTCGTGCTGTCCGATGCCTCTGCGCGTAAATTCCTGAGCGAGGAAATGGATCGCTATTTCTTTGGCGATGGCAAGACCTCGGAAACCGGCTACGTCCCGCCCAAGCCAGCAGGGCAATGATCGAAGGTCGCGGCGCGATTTTCCTTGACTTGCCAGGGTCGCGCCGCTTTAATACCGCGCTCCTTCGCCCGGCCTTCCGTTTCCGGGTAAGCGCATCAGCGCAAAAGGCCGGGTAGCTCAGTCGGTAGAGCAGGGGATTGAAAATCCCCGTGTCGGCGGTTCG
>CAZDPA010000037.1:0-27691 GCA_964507195.1 uncultured Salinisphaerales bacterium
CAACTGGTACCAGGGCAATTTCCTCAGCCGCATCGAGATCAACACCGATCTGCCGGTGACTGCGGCACGCGTGATCGAGCTTGCAGTGCACGAGGGCTATCCCGGCCATCACGTCTACAACAGCCTGCTGGAGCAGGCACTCGTGCGCGGGCGCGGCTGGATCGAGTACAGCGTGTATCCGCTGTATTCGCCGCAGTCGCTGATTGCCGAAGGCAGCGCCGACTTCGCGATCGACCTGAGCTTCTCGATCGACGAGCGCGCCGCGTTCTATCAGGAAGTGCTGTTTCCGCTCGCCGGTTTTGAGCCGGCCGAGGCCAGGCGTTATGCGCAGATTACCGAAGCCGCGAAGTTCACCGGCATGGCGACAATAGCCGCAGCGCGCGAGTGGCTCGATGGTCGGGCCTCCGAACAGCAAACCCTGACTAGCCTGCGGGATGAAGCACTGGCGACGCCTGCGCGCGCGCACCAGCGTCTCGCCTTCTTCCGTGGCTATCGCAGTTATATCGTCAACTATTCGCTCGGCGAAGCGCTGGTCAAGGCTTATGTGCAGGCCCTGGCCGGCGATGACGCAACGACGCGCTGGCTGGTGTTTGCCGATCTGCTGGCATCGCCTGCCTTGCCGTCGGACCTGGTGATTCCGACAACCAGGAAGTAGGACAATCGGCAGCCTTCCCAAACCGCGAACCTATCCTTGACCATGTCCTTTCCCTACGCGATCTTCGATGTCTTCACCGACACCCCGCTCAGCGGCAATCCGCTGGCGATCGTGCAGAACGCCGACGACCTGAGCACTGCGCAGATGCAGACCATTGCGCGCGAGTTCAACCTGGCGGAAACCGTCTTCCTGCAGACACCGACGCCCGTCGACGCCGGCGCCACCGCCGTGATCCGCGCGCGCATCTTCACACCGGTGCGCGAACTGCCGTTTGCGGGGCATCCGACCGTCGGCACCGCCTGCTTCCTTGCCGAGCAGGGCATCGCACCGGCGGGCGACGATCAGCGCATCGTGCTGGAGCTCGGCATCGGCCCGGTCTCGGTGCGGCTGCGCCGCGCGGAAAACCGTCCGGTGTATGCCGAACTGACGGCTGCGGTGGCGCCGGAGTACGGCCCGACCCGGCCGACCACCGAAGCGGTGGCGGCGATGCTGGGGCTGGAACCGGCTGATCTCGTCAGCGAAGGCGAAACCGTACGCACCGCGTCCTGCGGCATGCCGTTTGTACTGGTACCGCTGCGCGTTCCTGAGCTGCTCGCCGCGATCAAGCTGGACGTGACGCTGATGCAGCGTGGCCTCGCGGGGCAGTGGTCGCAGCAAATCTACGTTTATGCCCGTGGCTATGAAGGCGAATTGCGCGCCCGCATGTTTGCGCCGGACCTCGGCATTCCCGAGGACCCCGCCACCGGTGGCGCCGCGGTCGCGCTGGCCGGCGCGCTGGCCATGGAATCGCCGATCAACGAAGGCCGTCTGGACTGGGTGATTCATCAGGGCGTGGAGATGGGACGGCCGAGTCAGCTGCACATCTCGGCGGACCGTGCCGGCGGCAGGGTGACGGCAGTCCGCGTCGGCGGTTATGCGGTGCGGGTGGCCGAAGGGCAGCTGCTGGCCTGATTCCGCCATGCCGAAGAAGCCCGCCGCCAAACCCGCATCGACGCCGCTGACCGAGGCCTATGCGCGGATCTGGGTGGTGATCAAGCGCGTGCCCAAAGGTCGGGTGGCCACCTACGGCCAGATCGCCGCAGAAGCCGGGTTCGCCAAGCGCCCGCGCCTGACCGCGCAGGCCCTGCGTCACGCCCCGGAAAGACTGAAGCTGCCATGGTTCCGCATCATCAACGCCCAGGGCAAGATCGCGATCCCCAAGGGCAGCAGCGGCCATGACGAGCAGCGCGAGCGCCTGGAGGCGGAGGGCATCGAGTTCATCCGCGATCGCGTCGACCTCGACGTCTACCGCTGGCAACCGCGCAGTTTCGCCCCGGTCGTCGACTGAAACCGCAAACGGCATGACGGGGCGCAGACGGCGGACGAACGGCTGTTATGCCGTCCTCGGACTGGGGCTATGCTGACTGCCCTGATCTCGGCGGCAGATGGGCTATGTTCAAGCAGACTTGGCAGGTATTGGCGATTTCCATCCTTGGCGGCGCGCTGCTCAGTGCCTGCAATGGCGGCAGCAGTGGCGGCGATCCCGGCCCGGATCCCGATACGGACAAGCGCACGCCACTGGAGAAGCTCGCCCTGCAGACCTTCGGTGCGGACTGCGCGGATTTCCTCGCCTACACCGCCGACGCGCTGACCGAGCAATATCTGACGCCCTACTACTGCGCCTTCGACGGGCCATGCCCGATCTACGCGGTCGACAACGCGCCGCCGCCGATGGCCACCCCGGCGCCGGTCGGCGAAGGCGCCAGCGCAGACGGCGGCGGCCCGGATCGCGTTTCCGGCACCAACACCCAGGAAGCCGGCGTCGACGAGCCGGACATCGTCAAGGCCGATGGTGCGGGCCGCCTTTATGTGCTGACCGGCCAGGATCTGCGCATCTTCGACGGTTATCCGCCCGCGGGCATCAGCGACCGCCCGATCACGACGCTGACGCTCGGCAACGACGACGGCTCCTTCTATCCCTACGAACTGCTGCTCGACGATGCCGGCGACCGCCTGGTCGCGCTGGGCGCCAGCTACACCGGCAACAGCGGGCAGGCGGTCGCGAAAATCATCGACATCAGCACGCCGACCGCGCCGACGATTGTCCGCAGCATCAGCGTCGACGGCTACCCGCTGACGGTGCGCAGCGTCGATGGCCGCATCCACCGCGTCAGCCGTTTCGATTCTCCAGTCCCCGGCTGGTTTTACGACGGCGGCGATCCGCTCGTCGCCAGGCGCAATGAATACCAGCAGGCGCAGGCCAACGGCGATGAGGCCGCAGCCGCCGAAGCACGCGCGGCGATCCGCGACGAGATCGGCAGCCGCGTCAGTGCCGCCGGCGCCGGCGACTTCCTGCCGCACCAGCGCATCACCGAAGCCGATGGCGGCATCACCGACAATCAACTCGCCTGCGACGACATATCCCATCCGGAAGTGACGACGGCGATGGGTCTGGCCCTGGTCGACAGCTTCAATAACGATGGCAGCGGCGCGGACGTCAGCGGCATCGTCAACAACAGCTATCTGGTCTACGGCTCGACCAGCAATCTGTATCTCGTCCAGTCCAGCCTCGGCTGGTTCTTCGCACCGCAGCAGGTCGAAGAAAGTGCGATCTATCGTCTGGCGCTGTCCGCAGACGGCCCGGCGGTCTACCGCGCGCTCGGCAAGATCGACGGCAGCGTCAACACCAGCTACCAGCTGTCGGAATACGAAGGCGCGCTGCGCGTCAGCAGCACCGAGCGGCGCAATACGGAACAGACCAGCACGACCTACAACCACGTCACCGTGCTCGACGCGACCAGCGACAACACGATGACCCGGCTCGGCGCGATCAACGACCTTGCCGAGGGCGAGACGATCCAGGGCACGCGCTTCATCGGCCCGCGCGGCTACGTCGTCACCTTCCGCCAGATCGATCCGCTGTTTGCCATTGACCTGTCGAATCCGGCAGCACCGGTGGTGACCGACGAACTCAAGATCCCCGGCTTCTCCAGCTACCTGATGCCGCTGGGCAACGACACCCTGCTGACGATCGGCCGCGCCGGTAATGACGAAGGCGTGACCGGTGGCGTCGCCGTACAGCTGTTCGATGTCAGCGACATGAGCAACATCCGCCAGATCGCCGTCAATGAAGTCGATGCCGGCGGCAGCGGCTACAGCTACAGCGCGGCGGAATACGATCCGCATGCCTTCAGCTATTTTTCGGACAACGCGAATGCCGCCTTGCCGGGCACACTGTCGATTCCGATCTACACGAGCGGCGCCTACGACGAAAGCGGCAGCAGCAACTCGTTCTCCGGCTTCCTTGTCCTGCGTGTCGATACCGGCGCCGACGCGCCGCTGACGGAACTGGGTCGCATCGACCATGGGCCGCTGGTCGATCAGAGCGGAGACTGCCAGGCGCCGCCGCCGGGTGGCTTCGTTGGCGGCGATGTCGCCGTTCCGGAGTGCTACTTCTACCAGTACAGCGCCGATCCGCTGCGCAGCGTGTTCCTGCAGGATGAAGCCGGCCGCTATCTGCTGACGATCTCGTCGGCCGGTGTCGTCGCCAGCGATGCGGCGCAGCCGGCCACCCGCTACGGCAGCCAGGCCTGGTCGAACGATTGATCCTGGGAACCCCTCGGCCTCAGGCGCTGAGCTTGAGGCCGACGATGCCGGTGACGATCAGCGCGATGCAGGCGATGCGTGCGAACGTCATGCCGTCACCGAACCAGATCATGCCGATGATCGCGATGCCAACCGCACCGATGCCGGTCCAGATCGCATAGGCCGTCCCCAGCGGCAGCGCGCGCAGGGCCAGACCGAGCAGACCCATGCTCAGGATCAGCGAACCGATCGTGAATGTCGTCGGCCAGGGCTTGCTGAAACCATCGCTGAGCTTGAGCCCCAGCGCCCAGCCGATCTCGAACAGGCCTGCAAGAAACAGGTAGACCCAACTCATCTTCATGTCCTCATGAGGAAAAGGGGCCGTCCCCGGTGCTGTACAGGCGCGATCAGGTCGTCCTGATCGACACCTTGACGCTCTAGCTGCGCGGACGTTCCGGCAGTTCCATCGGCTTGGCGTCGTGGCCGCGCGAAATCAGCCAGTCGCGTAGCGCCAGGCCGGTGGCCGCCGGCCAGTAGCGCGCATCTTTGGGCGCGACGCGGATGATTTCCGAGATTTCCTCGCCCAGCCTGATCGTGCCGTGCGCCTCGACGTGGTAGGCAATGATCAGCTGGTTCATGCGATCAAAGCGATAGTGGCCGATGAAGTTCGCGGCGCTGCCCTGCAGGCCGATTTCCTCTTCGACTTCACGCAGCACCGCCTCGGCCGGATCTTCGTTGCGTTCGAGAAAGCCGGTAATCAGCGCAAAGAAGCGCTGTGGCCACAGTGCATTGCGCGCCAGAATGATCTCACCCTCATGCTCGACGACGGCGGCCACGACCGGGGTCGGATTGTCCCAGAAGATGAAGCCGCAATTGTCCGCGGTGCAGACACGGCGCACAAAACCGCCTTGCTCGCGATCGGTCAGCGGCGCGGCACAGCGCGGGCAGTAGCGATAGGTGACCTGGGTCATGGCCGGCAGTGTACCCGCAGCGCCGGCACGATCCTATGGCGTGTCAGCGCAGTCCGCTGCGACTCATCCAGTCCGTTGCCTGACGCACGAACCGGGCGATGCGCGGATCGTCGTCGCCGCGCAAATGCGCACCAGGCTCGTCGATACGCTCGACCGCCGCGGCCGAAGCCTGCAGCCCTGACCACAGGACTTCGCTCGCGCTGGGCGGAACCCGCTCGTCATCGGCGGCGGCGATCATCAACACCCGCTGCTGCGCCTGCAGGCGCAGCGCATGGTGTTCAGGCGACGGCAGCTTGTATGCCCAGACCAGCAGTTCAGCAAACGCGCGACTCGGTCCACGCACCCACGAACCGTAGCGGGGTTCGAGCGCGTGGATGAACTGCTGTGCGATCACACCGGGCAGATCGCCGAAGCCATGAACGACAACCAGGCCGGGCAGGCCGAGTTCAGCGGCGGCAACCACCGCGAACGGAGCGCCCAGGCTCGCGCCGACGATGGTGATGCGCTGCGGATCGACGTCGGGTCGTGTGCGCAGCTGCGCCGTGAGACGGCGGATGCCTTCGAAGGTCTCGTCGATGCCGCGACTCAACGCCGGGAGCTGCGCGAAGCCCTGCGGGAATTCGAAATCGCGTGGCGGATCGAAAGGATAGTCAAAGCTCGCGGCGACCAGCGCGAGATCTGCCGGCACGGCGTCGAGCACTGTGGATGCGCCGCGGAAGCCGCCGAACAGCATGACCGCCGGCAGCGGCCCTGGCGCGTTTTCGGGAATGCGGATCTGCGCAACGAGCTCCCTGCCGCTGGCCAGCTCGATCGACAGCTCGTCGACGCGCGGTGCCGCCGCCGCCAGGCCACCCAGCAGGGCAGCGGCCAGCGCCAGACTAGCCCTCAGGCAAGGCCACACAGGTCACCTGTGACAGCAGCGCTTCGTTGCGCAGGCCGGTCGTGACAGGCAGCTGGTCGTCGCTGGACATGGCGAGCAGACATCCGTGAGGCGGCGCTACACCGGTGCAGCGAGTGTACTGCGGCCGGCACCGGTTCGGGCTAGCCGTACGACGGCAGCGCGACATAGCTGCCGCGCACGCGCACGGCATCGCCGTCGCCGCCGCCGCGCAGCACGCTGCATACCTCGATCCGGGCACGGCGCGACTCGCGCAATGCCGCGACAAAGTCCGGCCAGGTTCCTTCGGGCAGGCGACCTTCGGCGACGAGTTCGCCCGTCACCGGGCGCAGATAGTCCAGCGTGCTCTGCCGCACGACGAGACTGCCCTTCACCCCGGCCATTTCCATCCCATGGTGCAGGGTCACCCAGCCGGCGAGGATGCCGAGCGTCGCCAGGCTGCCGCCGAATGCGGTGCCGTGATGATTGAGATTGGGCTGCAGCGGAGCGGTCAGGCGCACATGCTGATCGCCCAGCTCGACGACGCGTACACCAAGCGCAACCGTGAGCGGAATGCTGCGATGTAGGAACTCGGTGAACTGCTCGGTGTTCATGGTCGGTTTCATTTGCCGATGCAGAACCGCGCAAAAATCTCGCCCAGCAGATCATCGCTGGTGATGCGTCCGGTGATTTCGCCGAGCGCGTCCTGTGCCAACCGCAGCTCTTCGGCGGCAAGTTCGGCGTCAGCGCCTTCGAGCAGGCGCTGTTCGGCGTCGCGAACGAAAGCCAGGGTGCGGCGCAACGCGTCGATGTGCCGCGTGCGCGCCGAGAAGCTGCGCTCGGTACTGTCGTCGAGGCCGGCAAGGTGGCGCAGTTCCTGGACCAGTGCATCGACGCCGGCACCGGTCGCGGCGGACAGACTCAGGTGCACGATGCCGTCTTCGTCCCAGCGCCGCGGCGCGCGGCCGCAGAGATCGCATTTGTTGTGGACGATGAGCACCGGCAATTGCATCGGCTGAGCAGCCAGCAACTGACGATCGTCCGCCGTGAGTCCGCTTTCGGCTTCGACGATGAACAGCGCAATCTCGGCCTGTTCCAATGCGAGCCGTGCGCGCCGGATGCCTTCGCGTTCTACCGGATCAATCGAATCGCGCAGACCCGCGGTATCGACCAGGGTCAGCGGCAGGCCATCGAGATCGATGCTTTCACGCAACACGTCACGCGTCGTGCCGGGAATGTCGGTGACGATCGCGACGTCGGCGCCTGCGAGTCGATTGAGCAGCGTCGACTTGCCGACATTCGGCTGACCGGTCAACGCGACCGTCATGCCGTCACGCAGGCGTCGGCCGCGGCCGGCCTCGGTGAGCAGTTGGCGCAGATGTTTCGACAGACTGGCAACGCGCACACGCAGACCGTCGTCAGCAAGCCAGTCGACGTCTTCGTCGGAAAAATCCAGCGCGCCTTCGACGAAGACGCGCAGCGACGTCAGCTCTTCCAGCAACACAGCGACACGCACGGACAGTGCGCCATCGAGTGAGCGAAGCGCAGCGCGCGCGGCATCGCGCGTCCCCGCATCGATCAGATCGGCAATCGCCTCGGCCTGGGCGAGATCAAGACGGTTGTTGAGAAATGCGCGTTCGGAAAATTCTCCTGGTCGGGCGATGCGTGCGCCGTGGGCGCAGGCTGCGGCGACGAGGGCATGGAGCACGACCGGACCGCCATGGCCCTGCAGTTCGACAACGTCTTCGCCGGTGAAGGAGTTGGGTGCGACGAAACGCAGGACGACGCCCTGATCGATGGCTGCGCCGTCTGCATCCTTGAAATGGCGCAGCGCAGACATGCGCGGCGGCGGCAGCGTGCCGCAGAGCTGCGTGGCGATCTCGGCCGCACGCGGTCCCGACAATCGAACGATGCCCACCGCGCCGCGCCCGGCGGGCGTGGCAACGGCGGCAATCGTGTCAGCGCTCATCGCGTTGGTGGGGCGCAGTTCACGCCCGGCGCTACATCAACGCTTGGCGACGATCTTGGTTTCATCGAGCGCCAGCTTGCGGGTGATGATCCACTGCTGCGTGATGCCGATCAGGTTGCTGACGAACCAGTACAGCACCAGACCGGACTGGAAGAAGGTGAAGAACGCGGTGAGCATGATCGGCATGATCTGCATCACCTTCTGCTGCATCGGGTCGGCGATCTGCTGACCGGACAGCTTCTGCTGGATGAACATCGAGATGCCGAACAGCACCGGCAGCACGTAGAAGGGATCGGGCGAGGTCAGGTCCTGCAGCCACAACGTAAACGGCGCCTGGCGCAGTTCCACCGATTCCAGCAGCACCCAGTACAGCGCGATGAACACCGGGAACTGCACGAGCAAAGGCCAGCAACCGGCGAGCGGATTGAAGCCTTCCTTCTTGTACAACTCCATCATCGCCTTCTGCATGCGCTCGCGGTCATCGCCGTAACGCTCCTTGAGGTCCTGGATCTTCGGCGCGAACTTCTTCATCTTCGCCATCGAGCGGTACTGCGCTTCCGACAGCTTGTACATCGCCGCCTTGACCAGCAGCGTCAGCAGGATGATCGCGACGCCCCAGTTACCGGTCAGGGTATGCATCTTGTTGAGCACCCAGAACAGCGGTTCGGAGATCGGCGTCAGCACACCGTAATCGAGCGTGAGGTCGAAGCCCGGTGCGATATCGGCAACGCGATCCTGCAGCTTGGGGCCGATGTACAACGCCGTGCTGAAACGACCGTCCTGACCTGCAGCAAGCTTCTGCGCAGCGCCGACGTACTGCGCCATGTAGCCCTTGCCAGCAGCGGCGGGCTTCGCGGTATACGTCGCCGCTTCCCCGGCGGTCGGCACGATCGCGGTGACGAAGTGATGCTGCAGCATCGTGATCCAGCCGCCGGTCTGGGCTTTTTCGTACCCGTCCTCGCCGAGATTCTCGAGTTTGGTTTTCACGAACTTGTAGGCGTCACCACCGGCTTCCTTCTGCTCGTAGAAACCAACGCCGGTGAAGGTGGCAACGAACGGCGGTTCGTCGCCGTAGTCGAACGCGGTGCGCACCAGGCGCACGTACGGACTGGCGATGACTTCCTCGTTGCTGCCGTTGTGGAACTCGTGCACCAGTTCAACCGAATAGCTGCCGCGCTTGAAGCGATAGATCTTGCGCGCGGTCGCGCCGCTGGCATCCTGATAGTCGAGGGCGACTTCAAGCGTGTCGCTGCCGTCGGCCAGTCTGTATCCGGACTGCGCAGTCGTGAACTTCGTGCGATGCGTCAGCAGCGGCGCTTTCGCGCCGGCAAGACCGCTCTGCAGCACGAAGTAACGCCCGCTGCGATCATCGAGCAGTGCGCGCGGTACGTTCGGTTGATCCTTCGATACCGCAAAATCCTTCAGATCGACGCGGCGCAGGTCGCCGCCATCGAGCGCGATCTCGATGTGCATCACATCGGTTTCAACGGCGATGCGCTGGCCGCTGATGCCGCTGTCCGGCGTCGCAGTGTTCGTCGCCGGCGGAGTGACCACCGCATTCGGCACGTCACCCTGCGTATCGTTCGCACTGGACGGCACATCCAGTGCGGTGGTGTTGGCGACAGGAGTCGTCGGCATCGCGGTAACCGGCGCGTGATCCTTCTGCCAGGCCTGATACATGAAGAACAGGACGACGCCAAGCAATGCAATCAGAATGAAGCGACGGTTTTCCATGTCTATACGTGTCGGTGATCGGCGTGGTGACTGCACGAAGACCCGTCGTCTGATCGGGCTTTGGTGGTCGATTCGGGTACGGGATCGTAACCGCCAGGATTCAACGGGTGACAGCGGACAATACGGCGCACCGCCAGCCAGCCGCCACGCAAGGCGCCGTGGTGACGGATCGCTTCAATCGCGTATTGCGAACAGCTGGGATAGAAACGGCAACGCGGCCCGAGAATCGGGCTGATCGCGATCTGATAAACGCGGATCAGGGCGACGAGGACGGTGGCGCCAAAGGAGGCGAGGATGCCGCGATGCGGGTCCACAGGCGTTCCAGGTTCTGATCCAGTTCTGCGGCTCGGGCTTTGCCGCAACCCGGCCGGGCCAGTAGCACAATGTCCATCGTCAGCAGGTGTTCCTGCTGCAGACGGAAGTGATCCCGAATTTTTCGTTTGATGCGATTGCGGTCGGAGGCGAGGGGCACCGATTTCTTCGCAATCGCCAAACCCAAGCGCGGATAGCCCAGTTCGGTGCTGACGCTCACCGCCGTCAGCCAGCGCTCGTTGATCCGCTTGCCGCGCTTGAATACGTTTTGAAACTCGCCCGGTTTGAGCAGGCGGGCGCGCCGCGGGAAGCGCGCCATAGGTCACCAGCCGTCCCGCTTAGACAGCGAGACGCTTGCGGCCCTTGGCGCGGCGACGGGCCAGCACCAGACGACCGCCCGTGGTGGCCATACGTGCACGAAACCCGTGGGTGCGCTTACGGCGCAGCTTCTTGGGTTGGTAAGTACGCTTGGACATGAATCACCCACTGATTAAATTTCGCAAAAGGGCGCGGAGTTTAGCGGCAGGTTACTTTGTGATCAAGGGGTTTGTTGTATTGCTTGTGGAAGCGGCGCAGGCGGTCTGGCTCGGCCACACCATTGAATATATGTGCGCCGGCCTGTGGATAACCGGGGGCCGAGGTCTTAGACTGCTCGACCGGCGCCTAGTCTTGCGCCCTATCGTTTCAAACCAAAACTATTCATGGTGCAAGAGGAACTCTGGGCGCAATCCGTGCGCTGGCTGGAAGGCGAGTTGCCGGAGCGCGAGATCAATACCTGGCTGCGCCCGCTGCATCCGGTGATCGCTGACGGTCGCCTGCTGCTGCTGGCGCCGAACCGGCTGGTGGTCGAGCGCGTGCGCGAGCATTTCCTGGGCCATATCCAGCGTGCTGTCGGGGTCATCGGTGGCGACAGCGCACCCTCGGTGGAACTGGGCGTCGGTTCGTCCGAGACCCGCTCGGCGGACACCCGCCCTTCCGACACCCGCGGCGCCGCGGGTGTCAGCACAGGCCTGCCGCCGGCCTCGATTGGCGAAGATCCACCGCAGGCCCCGGTGTCGGGCAAACTCAATCCGGACTACACCTTCGTCAACTTCATTGAGGGCAAGGCCAATTCGCAGGCGCGCGCCGCGGCCCAGCATGTCGTCGAGACACCGGGCAGCGCCTACAACCCGATGCTGATCTACGGCAGCTCGGGTCTGGGCAAGACCCATCTGATGCACGCGGTGGGGAACGCGATCGTCGCGCTGAATCCACGCGCACGGATTGCCTATCTCGGTGCCGAGCAATGGATGAACCATTTCACTGCGGCGATCCGCCATGGTCGCACCGACGAGTTCAAGAACCTGTACCGCTCGGTCGACGCGCTGCTGATCGATGACATCCACTTCTTCGCGCACAAGGAACGCACGCAGGAAGAATTCTTCCACACGTTCAACGCACTGATCGATGCGCGCAAGCAGATCGTGCTGACCTCGGATCGCTATCCGAAGGAAGTCGATGGCATCGACGAGCGCCTGAAGTCGCGCTTTACCTGGGGCCTGTCGGTTGCGGTCGAGCCGCCGGATCTGGAAACGCGGATGGCAATCCTGATCGCCAAGGCCGAGGCCAACAGGGTCCAGCTGCCCAAGGAAGTGGCGCTGTTCGTGGCGCAGCGCGTCCGTTCGAATGTGCGAGAGCTCGAAGGCGCGCTGCTGCGCCTGACCGCCAGTTCACGCCTGCGTGGCGAGACCTTGACCGTCGAGTTTGCGCGCAACACGCTCAAGGATCTGCTCGCGGCCTACGAGCGCCTGGTGACGATCGACAATATCAAGCGCACGGTCGCCAACTACTACAACATCCGCGTTGCCGACCTGAATTCACCGCGGCGGACCCGCTCGCTGGCACGGCCGCGCCAGATCGCAATGGCGCTGGCCAAGGAACTGACCCAGCACAGCCTGCCGGAGATCGGCGAGGCCTTCGGCAAGGATCATACGACGGTGCTGCACGCCTGTCGCAAGGTTGTTGAGCTGCGTGATGAGGACAACAAAATCCGCGAGGATTATGAGAATCTGCAGAGGCAGTTAGGCATCTGATGTGTGTTCATCACAAGGCTTTCAAAGCTTGTGGGTGAAGACAGGAATGAGGCGTCGTACAGTCGGGGTATAAGTTGTGCATAAAAGTAGTCCGCACCTTATCCACAGGCCAGGGACTGATGAACTCAGTGTTCTGTAAGGCGATTTTTGATTCTTAGTTTTTGATTTATATACGGTTATTAGAGTTATCAAGAGATCGGGTGCAGTCCTATTACTGTTAATCCTTTCTTAATTAATCAAGTCATGAATGTGGTGAGTCCATGAAACTGCAAGTGGGGAGAAACGAGCTGTTGTCGGCATTGTCCGCAGTGATCGGCGTGGTCGAACGCCGCCAGACCCTGCCGGTACTGTCGAACTTCCTGCTCGAGTTGAGTGACGATGAGCTGGTCGTGACCGGCACCGATCTGGAAATCGAACTGCAGGCGCGTGCGCGGGTACAGAACCTGGCGCCGGGTCGGGCCACGGTCCCTGCACGCAAACTGTTCGACATCTGCCGTGGCTTGCCGGAGGGCGCGGAGATCAGTCTCGACATCAGCGCCGACAAGGCACAACTGAAATCGGGTCGCAGCCGCTACTCGCTGGCCTGCCTGCGCGCCGAGGAATTCCCGGCAATGGGCAGGGTTGCTGAGGGCCGCGAACTCAAGCTGCAGCGCAAGCAGCTGAAGACGCTGATCGAGAAAACCCAGTTCGCGATGGCGCAACAGGATGTGCGCTACTACCTCAACGGCATGTTGCTCGAAGTCTCTGCCAAGCGCGTCCGTTCGGTCGCGACCGATGGGCATCGTCTGGCGATGAGCGAAGCTGAGGTGGTCACCGGCTTTGGCGAAACCAGCCAGGTCATCGTGCCGCGCAAGGCCGTGCTGGAGCTGCAGCGCCTGCTCGAAGCCACCGAAGAAACCGTTACGGTGAAGATCGGCGCTGGCCAGATCGAAGTCGATCTCGATGCCGTGCGGATGACTTCCAAGCTGATCGACGGCCGCTTTCCCGACTACGAGCGCGTTGTTCCGGAGTCCGGCAACAAGCGCGTTGAAGGTGATCGCGAGACGGTCAAGCGTGCGCTGGCACGCACGGCGATTCTGTCGAACGAGAAATTCCGCGGCGTGCGCCTGAGTCTGGACGGCAACAAGCTGACCCTGCAGACGCATAATCCGGAACACGAAGAGGCCGAAGAAGATCTCGAAGTGAGCTACGACGGTCAGGCGATGGAGATCGGTTTCAACGTGAACTATCTGCTCGACGCGCTGGCTGCTCTGGACGGCGAACGTTTTGTGATGGAATTGAAGAACTCGGACTCCAGTGGATTGATCCACGCCGCCGAAAACGCAGCCAGCAAGTATGTCGTCATGCCGATGCGGCTCTAGCAGCGACGACGATTGCCATGCGGTTGCTTCAGCTCAAAGCTGACAACTACCGCCTGTTTCAAGACTTGAGCCTGCTGCCCCACAGCAGGCTCAATTTCGTTTATGGCGCCAATGCAGCCGGCAAGACCAGCCTGCTTGAGGCGATCTATACCTTGGGTCGCGCCAAGTCCTTTCGCGGCAGCAGCCCAGCGGATCTTGCTGGTACCCAGGGCAAACACTGGACCCTGTTCGGTCGGGTCAGTGAAGGGGCGGAAGCGAACGCAGTCGGTCATCGTCTGGGGGTTGGCTGGGCCAACAGCGAAACGACGATCCGCATCGACAACCAGGCGGCGAACAGCCTCGAGCTGCTGAAACAGCTGTCAGTCCAGGTCCTCGAGCCCGGCATGCACCGGGTCCTGCAGGACGGTCCTACCTACCGCCGCAGCTTCCTCGATTGGGGTGTGTTCCACGTGGAACATCAGTTCATGCCGATCTGGCGGCGCTACAAGAGGGCGCTGCGGCAAAGAAACCAGGCCCTGCGCAATAACACCGGGGATCGAGACCTCGCCGCCTGGGAGCCGGAACTCGCCGAGGCAGGCGAGGCGCTGACCGCATTGCGTGAACACCATCTGGGGCAAATCCAGAATCGCTGCGTCCATTATGTGGCCGAACTGCTGAGTGAGGGCGACTGGAGCTTCGAACTGCATCCCGGCTGGCCGCGTGGAAGCGGCCTCAAAGAGAGTTTGATCAAGAATCGTGGCAATGACCGTCGTATGGGATTGACCCAGGTCGGTCCGCACCGGGCTGAACTGCGCATCAGGGCCGACAGCCATGCGATCAAATACCGGATCAGCCGCGGGCAGCAGAAACTGCTGATTGCTGCAATGTTGCTGGCGCAGAGCGAGGAGATCGGTCAGATCACAGGTCAACATCCCTTGCTGCTGGTCGATGACTTCGGCGCAGAGCTGGCCGACAAGTATCAGCAGGCCCTGCTGAATGCCTTGCAGCGATATCCCGGGCAGGTGTTTGTCACGGCATTCGAGAAAATGCCCGTCTTGGCGACGATCACGGATGCGGCCACGTTCCACGTGGAACGTGGTGTTCTACGGTCTATATAAAGAAGCGAGTTGCGCCGGTTTCCCGATACACCGCGCCGATGCGCGGCACTTAAGGCGAACGATCCGCTTTTTGAGTCCCGAGTCAAAAAATATATCCGTTCGCATCAGGTGCCCGTGTATTGCTCGGATCGAGATGCCGCAGCGGATTCCATCCGTGTGTTTGCCTGGATAAAAAAACCGAAAATCCCCCTCGGGAAGCAAGCCCTACAAGTGCTAAAATTGCGGATTCACTGAGCCGTTGCCGACGATGACCATCAAGCAGAACGTAGACGCTGCCGATTACGACGAATCGAGCATCCAGCAGCTCGAAGGCCTTGAAGCGGTACGCAAGCGTCCGGGCATGTATATCGGCGATACCTCCGACGGCACCGGCCTGCATCACATGGTGTTCGAGGTGGTCGACAATGCGGTCGACGAAGCGCTCGCAGGACACTGCGACGACATCGTCGTCACGATCCACACCGACAACTCGATCTCGGTTACCGACAACGGTCGCGGCATCCCGGTCGGCATCAAGCTCGACGACAAGCACGAGCCCAGGCGCAGCGCCGCTGAAATCGTCATGTGCGTGCTGCATGCCGGCGGCAAGTTCAACCAGAACAGCTACAAGGTTTCCGGCGGTCTGCACGGCGTCGGCGTGTCCTGCGTCAACGCCCTGTCGGAATCGCTGCGCCTGACGGTGCGCCGCGAAGGCAAGAAGTACCAGCTCGATTTCGCCCGCGGTGCGGTGATTGATCGCCTGGTTGAAGTGCAGAACGGCGTCGAGGTCTCACCGCTGCGCGTCGTCGGTGATACCGAAAAGCGCGGCACCGAAGTGCGCTTCCTCGCCGACGAGCTGATCTTCGGCAAGATCGAATATCACTACGAGATTCTGGCCAAACGCCTGCGCGAGCTGTCCTTCCTCAACAACGGCGTGCGCATCCGCCTGATCGATGAGCGTGCCGGCAAGGAAGAAGACTTTGCGTTCGCCGGCGGCGTGCAGGGTTTCGTCGAGTACATCAACCGCGGCAAGTCGGTGCTGCACCCGACCGTGTTCCATTCCAGCGGCGTCGCCGAAATCGAAGTCGGCGGCACCCGGGTTCCGGTGACAGCCGAAGTCGCGATGCAGTGGAACGACAGCTACGGCGAGCAGGTGCTGTGTTTCACCAACAACATTCCGCAGTCGGATGGCGGCACCCATCTGACCGGCCTGCGTGCGGCGATGACGCGCGTGATCAACAAGTACATCGAAGAACATGACTTCGCCAAGCGCGCGAAGGTCGACATCAGCGGCGACGACATGCGCGAAGGCCTGGCCTGCGTGCTGTCGGTGAAGATGCCGGATCCGAAGTTCTCGTCGCAGACCAAGATGAAGCTGGTGTCGTCGGAAGCGCGGCCGGCGGTCGAAGAAGTCGTTGCGGCGAAGCTCTCGGAATACCTGCTCGAGCGCCCGAACGAAGCGCGCATGATCTGCGGCAAGATCGTCGAGGCCGCGGTCGCCCGCGAAGCTGCGCGCAAGGCACGCGAGATGACGCGACGCAAGGGCGTGATGGATGGCATTGGCCTTCCGGGCAAGCTCGCGGACTGCCAGGAGAAGGATCCGGCCAAGTCCGAACTGTTCCTGGTCGAGGGCGATTCCGCAGGCGGCTCGGCCAAGCAGGGCCGTGATCGCCAGTTCCAGGCGATCCTGCCGCTGAAGGGCAAGATCCTCAATGTCGAGCGCGCACGACTCGAGAAGATGCTGTCATCGCAGGAAGTCGTCACCCTGATTACGGCGCTCGGCTGCGGCATCGGCAAGGACGACTTCAAGCCGGAAAAGCTGCGCTATCACCGCATCATCATCATGACCGACGCCGACGTCGACGGCGCACACATCCGCACGCTGCTGCTGACGTTCTTCTACCGGCACATGTACACGCTGGTCGAGCGCGGCCACATCTACATCGCGCAGCCGCCGCTGTACAAGCTCAAGTCCGGCAAGAACGAAACCTACGTGAAGGACGATCACGAGCTCAACGACTGGCTGATCGGCAACGCGCTTGATGGCGCGAAACTGACGCCCGCCAGTGGCGTCGTTGCCGACGACATGCTGGTCAGCGCGGTGCGCGAGTACGCCGCCGTGGCGGAGCTGGTAGAGCGCCTGGCGCGCCGCTACGATCACCACGTGCTTGTCACGCTCGCGCGTCTGGCCCCGGTGCCGAACGAAGCCGTCGCTCTGGAAGAATGGTCGCAGCGGTATCGCGAGCAGCTCAATGGCATTGGTACCCGCGGCGAGTTCGTGATCAAGGCCGCAGTGGGCACCGAAGGACCGTTGTTGCAGGTCAGCCGCATCGTCCACGGTAACGAGCAAGTCTTTAATTTCAATAGTGATTTCTTCTCTGGTCCGGAATACGGGCGGATCGCCAAGCTGCGTCAGCAGCTCAAGGAGCTGACCAGCGCCGAAACCCTGGTCAAGCGCGGCGAACGCAGTCTGACGGTCAGCGACTTCGACACGGCCTACACCTGGCTGCTTGCCGAAGCGCGTCGTGGCCTGCACATCCAGCGCTACAAGGGTCTGGGCGAGATGAATCCGGAACAGCTGAGCGAAACGACGCTGATCCCGGCCAATCGACGGCTGGTGCAGGTCGCGGTCGATGACGTGGTCGCGGCGGACCAGATCTTCAACACGCTGATGGGCGAGCACGTCGAACCGCGTCGCGATTTCATCGAGAAGAACGCGCTGCTGGTCGGTAATCTGGATCTCTAAGCTCTGCCCGGCCCGCGAGTTTTTCTCGCGGGTGTGCGTGTGGCATCGTTAGTCTTCGCTACAGCAGGACGTACGCATGCTCATTCATTCATCGGCTGCCGAGTCACGCGAGGCTTTGCTCGCGAAACTCAATGCTGACGGCTATCTGATTTTCCCGAGTCTGCTGACCCCTGCGCAGGTCGCGGAGATTCGCGATGCGCTAGCGCCGTATCTGCGTAGCGAACATCTCGGGCGCAACGACTTCGAGGGATTTGCGACCGAGCGCGTTTATGCGCTGCTTGCGAAGTCCCCGGTGTTCGCCGATCTCGTATCGCATCCACTGGTGATGGATCTCTGCGAAGCCGTGCTTGGTCCTGGATTCCTGTTGTCCGCGTGTCTCGCAATCAATCTGCATCCGGGCGAAACACCGCAGGCCCTGCACTACGACGACGGCTTCTACACCGTGCCGCGTCCGCGACCGACCTACAGCCTCAGCACCTTCTGGGCGATCGATCCGTTCACCGATGACAACGGTGCGACCGACATCATTCCACGCAGCCATCTGTGGGGTGACGAGCGTCCGCATGAGAACAGCATCACAGGCGTCGTGACCTTGCTCAACGAAGTCGGGATGAAGACGCCGGAAGAACATCATCCGGATCTGCAGGCGGCAGTCATGCCGAGCGGTTCGCTGATGGTCTGCCTCGGCACACTATGGCATCGCGGCGGCGGCAATCGCAGCAGCGCAGCGCGCCTGGGCATCACCCCGCAGTACTCGATCGCCTGGGGCAGACAGCAGGAGAACATGACGCTGGCGGTGCCGCCGGCGATCGCTGCGCGTTACTCCGAGCGCGTGCAGGCGCTGCTTGGCTATAGCATCCATCCGCCATTCATGGGCCACGTCAACGGCCTGCATCCGGCGCGCACCTTGCCGACGCAGCACGCCAAAAAGGATCTCTGAGTCCATGCAAGATCAACGCAAGGCGTCGTCGCGCGTCGTCCTCATCACCGGCTGTTCGAGCGGTATTGGCCGCACGCTGGCGCAACAGTTTCATGCGCGTGGCGATACGGTGATCGCCACCGCGCGCAGGCCAGACAGCATCGAGGACCTGGCACAGCAGGGACTGCGGACGCAGGCGCTTGATGTCTGCAGCGCCGATAGCATCGCGGCGTTGAAGCAACAACTGCAAAGCGAAAATCTGGCGATCGACCTGCTGATCAACAACGCCGGCTTCGGACAGATGGGGCCGTTGCTGGATCTCGACAGCGACGCCCTGCGTGCCCAGTTCGAAACCAATGTGATCGGCCTGATGGCAGTGACGCGCGCGGTGGTGCCGCTGATGCGCACGAGCACGCAGCCGCGCATCGTCAACATCGGCAGCGTTTCCGGCATCCTCATCACACCTTTCGCCGGCGTCTACTGCGCGAGCAAGGCCGCGGTCCATGCGCTGTCCGATGCGCTGCGCATGGAGCTCAAACCACTCGGAATCGAGGTCGTCACGATTCAGCCCGGCGCGATCCAGTCCGAGTTCGGCCACAGTGCCCAAGGCAGCCTGCAGAAGCGCGAAGCAGGGGATTCCCCGTATGCCGCCGCAGCGGCCGGAATTGAGGCGCGGGCGGGGGCATCCCAGCAGCACGCGACCTCGACCACGGACTTCGCCGCGCAGTTGATCAAGGCCGTCACGGCGCGCCGTCCGCCGGCGATTATCCGTATCGGCAGCGGCAGTACGGCGCTGCCCTTGCTGGCGCGCCTGCTGCCCACAGTGCTGAGCGATCGCATCCTGTCCAGGCGCTTTGGGCTCGATCGCCTGACTTAGCCGTGGCTTCTGCAGGTAAGATGCCTGCACAAGAAATGACCACGAGGAGTCAGCATGCGGATCGGCGTTGTCACCGACTCCACCTGCGATCTGCCGGCGCAGTTCTACAGCGAACATCAGATCGGCATTCTGCCGGTCCTGATCCGGCTGGGCGAAGAAGAGTGGATCGACGACCGCAATCCGCAATGCACGCTCAACTTCTACAAGGAGCTGTTGACCGACAACGGTGCGGATGCGGATTCGTTCCCGCAGACCGCTGAACAGATCCGCGATCGCTTTCTTGCGAGCACCGTACTCGATTACGACTACGTGTTCTGCATCACGATCACTGCATCGCGCAGTCCGATTTTCCAGAACGCGACGAAAGCCTCGTTCGCGATCCTCAGCGACTACAAAAGCATTCGCGGGGCAGCGGGCGTCAAGGATGCATTCGCACTGCGCGTCGTCGATTCACGCAATCTGTTCTGCGGCACCGGCGTGCTCGTCGCCGAAGCCGCGCGCATGGCCAGAGCCAAGGCGGGCCCCAATGAAATCCGCCGTCGGCTCGACGAGCTGCGCGATCACATCTGCGGCTACATGGTGCCGGGCGATCTGTACTACATCCGCAATCGCGCGATCAAGAAGGGCGAAAAAAGCGTTGGCCTGCTGACCTACGCGATCGGCACGGCGCTCGATATCAAGCCGGTGATTCTCTGCTATCGCGGTGAGACCCAGGCCGTCGCCAAGGTGCGCAGCTACGAGCGCGCCGTCGAACGCATGTTCGAGCACGTCGCGGCACAGATCGAACGCGGCATCGACACAAAACACATCTGCATCAGCTACGGCGGTGATCCGGCGCTGGTTGCGGAACTGCCGGGCTATGCAACCCTCGCACAAGCCGCGCAGACGCACAGCATCGAGCTGCTGATCGGCATCATGTCTGCCACCGCCGCAGTCAACACCGGCGCCGGATGCGTCGCGATTGCATACGGCGGCGAACTGCAGGGATTCGGGACCTAGCGGTGCGGTAAGTGCACCGCGAGAACACGCTTTCACCGGGGAGTTGTGCCATGAAAACTGTTGCGGTCTACAACCTCAAGGGCGGCGTCGGAAAAACCGCCGCTGCAGTCAACCTGTCCTATCTCGCTGCCGCGAACGATGTGAAATCCCTGTTGTGGGATCTCGATCCGCAGGGCGCATCAAGTTGGTATTTCCACGGCACGGCAAAGGACGAGAGCGCCAAGAACGTGTTCCAGGGCAACGCAGCGGTCTCGCGCCTGGTGACGCCATCGCCATACGAAAATCTGCAGCTGATCCCTGCCGATTTTTCATACCGCTATCTCGACATCATGCTCAAGAAGGTCGAGCCACCGCGCGAAGCGATGAGCCGCTTGCTCAAACCGTTCGCCGGGAAGTACGAGCTGGCCGTACTCGACTGTCCGCCGAGTCTGTCGCATCTCGCCGACAATGTTTTTCATGCCGCCGATCTGGTTCTCGTGCCGGTCGTGCCGACCTATCTTTCACTGCGCTCGCTGGAGCAGGTACGGCAGTACTTCAAGCAGGAAGGCTTCGATGCGAAGAAGATACGACCGTTCTACTCGATGGCGGATCGTCGGCGCACCTTGCATCGCGAGCTGATCGAGAATCCGCCGCCGCCGATGAAGAACGGATTCGCTGCGGTGATTCCGTACTCGTCGATGGTTGAACGCATGGGCGAACGTCGTGCACCAATGGCCGCGTTCGCACCGAGTGAAGATCCGGCACTGCTGGCGTATGCGGAGTTGTGGCTGGAGCTGAAGGCGGCGTTGAAGATCTAGATCACGACAACGCAGCGGCGATCAAGATGTCGCTGCGAACTTCAGCCACCCACCGCGTCGACCAGAACCTGCAACTGCCGGAGTCGCACGGCCAGATCCTCTGCGCTGTTCGCAGTCACCGTCGCATGACCGACCTTGCGCTGCGGCTTGGGGGTCTTGCCGTAATGATGGATGTGCACACCGGGAATCGCCGCCATCGGCTCATTGTCCGGCGCCCGGCCGATGAAATTGACCATTGCCGAGTGACCGCGCAAGGCGGTTGAGCCCAGCGGCATGCCGGTGATTGCGCGCAGATGATTCTCGAACTGAGAGCACTCCGCGCCTTCGATGCTCCAGTGACCGGAGTTGTGCACGCGCGGTGCGATCTCGTTGGCGAGCAGATGACCGCTGGCGACGAAGAACTCGAAAGCCATGACACCGACGTAGTCGAGATGCTCGATGACACGACGCGCGTACTGTTCGGCTTCGGCCTGCAGCGGGTCATCCGCCTGCGGAGTCGCGGTGCGCAGGATGCCGTCACGATGCACGTTGGCGACGACCGGATAGAACGCCAGCTCGCCCTGCTTGCCGCGCACAGCGAGACAGGACAATTCACGTTCGAACGGCACGAAGGCTTCGAGAATCAGGCTCGCCGGTTTGTCGGCGCTGCCGGCAAGGCGCGTCCACGCGTTGTCGAGATCTTCGGCGGTGCGTAGCACGGCCTGGCCCTTGCCGTCGTAACCGAGGCGACGGGTCTTGAGCACCGCCGGCAGGCCAACCGAGCGCACGGCGAGATCGAGCGCTGCGCGCGTGGCGACCGGCATATAGCGCGGTACCGGAATTTTGAGCTGGTCGAACAGGGTCTTTTCGGTCAGGCGATCCTGACCCACCGTCAGTGCGACGGGCGCCGGCAGCAGCGGTACGCGCGCGGCGACGAAGTCAGCAGTCTTCGCCGGCACGTTCTCGAACTCGTAGGTCGCGATTTCAACCTGGTGGCAGAACTCGGTCAGCGCGTGCTCGTCGCCGTAATCGGCAAACAGGTGCTCGCCGAGCGGCGCGGCGCAGGCTTCGGTGGCTGGATCGAAGAACACGAAGTCGAGATCAAGCGGATAACCCGCCAGGGCCAGCATGCGTCCGAGCTGACCGGCGCCAAGAATGCCGATGATCATGGGAGTTTCAGCGGCTCGTCGTCGAGGACTTTGCGGGTCTGCTCGCTACGGAACTTGGCGAGACGACGCCCCAGCGCGGCATCGCCATTGGCGCAGATTGCGGCGGCGAGCAAGGCGGCGTTGATCGCACCGGCCTTGCCGATCGCCAGCGTGCCGACCGGAATGCCGGCGGGCATCTGCGCAATCGACAGCAATGAATCGATGCCGTTGAGCGCCTTCGACTGCACCGGCACGCCAAGCACCGGCACCTGGGTCTTGGCTGCGCACATGCCCGGCAGATGGGCTGCGCCCCCAGCGCCGGCAATGATCACCTTGAGCCCGCGCTTCTGCGCAGACGCGGCGTATTCGAACAGGAGATCAGGGGTGCGATGCGCGGAGACGACCTGCGCCTCAAAGGCCACGCCGAGATCCTCAAGCGTTTGCACCGCATGCATCATCGTCTCCCAGTCAGACCGGGACCCCATGATGACGCCGACCTGCGGAACAGCTTTCTTCGACACGATGGTCAACCCAGACGAGCGGGAAAGCGGCGGATTATCTCACCGCAGCGCCGCAAACGCATGTTTGTGCGTGGAAAGCGGAGCGCGGGCTACAAACGAGATGTGATTTTATATTTAACTTTATATCTTTAGATATAAAAACGGCACGGTCGATCCGTGCCGTTGTGCAGACAAGCCCGCTTGAGCCAATAGCTAAGCTATAAACTACATTAGTCAATAATTACTCACACGATCCTACTGGCCGGCCTTGAGATCAAACTCGACCTGCACGTCCGAAGTGATGCGGATCTCGCCGGTCGACAGGCCCATCTGCTGGTTGCCGCTGTCGAAGGCCTCGCCACCGCGCATCGCCATCGCCTTGACCATCATCGGCGGTGCGTTGCTCCCGGATTCGCGGACGATCCGTGCGCTGCCGAGCTTCACGCCCAGCGCCCTGGCAAGGGTTTCGGCCTTGATCTGCGCGTCCTTTGCCGCAGTGGCGAGCGCTTCGCGGCCAAGGCTCTCGGCCTTGCTTGATTCCAGCATCGGCGGATTGATCTGGTTCACGCCGGCATCGGTCGCACGCAGGATCAGATCACCGAGCTGATCCAGATCACGCACGACGATGCGAATGTCGCGACGCGCGCGATAGCCGACCAGGGTCTGCTTGCGCCCGGCCTCATCCCAGACGTATTCCGGCTGCAGCGAAACGCCGGTCGTCGAAATGTCCGCGGCCTTGATGCCGAGCTTGCTCAGCGACTCTAGATACTTGCGCACAACACCGTCGACACTGCTGCGTGCCTTTGCAAGTTCCTGATCGACCACATCCACCGCGAGTGCAAGCTGCGCCCGATCCGGCGCGGTGCTGACTTCGCCATGACCGCCGACTGCAATCGTCGGTGGATAATTTTCTTCTGCCAGCGCGAGCGACGTGCAGGTCCCGAGTGCAAGCGCAAGCGCGAGCGAGCCAAAACCGCGATTCAACGTATTCATACCTTTCGCTTTCCAATGACGGTGACGGTGTCACCATGATGCAGCGTTTCGGCGCCGCGCACGACCACTGCGTCCTTCGCCGTCAACTTACCTTCGACCGCTACCCAGTCGCCATCGGCGACGCCGGTTTTGACGGAGACCTTCTGTGCCGTCCCATCCTTGATCCGGTACACGCTGGTGCCCTCGGTACGAATCACCAAGGCATCACGGGGTACGGCCAGGGCTTCGCGAGCGGCTGATAGCGGCAGGTCCACTTGGACGCTGTGACCGACGGCAAGTTCACTGACCATCTCGGGTGCATCAATCATGGCTTCGAAAGATTGCGACCGTGCGTCACCGACCGGCACGATCGCACGTACGACAGCATGGGCACGCTGATCTCCGTTGCGCACGGTGACGGTGCTGCCCGCGCGGATCGCCCGAACATGGCGCAGGGGCAGATACAGGCGGATCTCGAGCTCATCGGTGTTGAACAGACGCGCAACGATGGCGCCACGCGCCAGCTCTTCGCCGGCATTGCGCACGCGCTCTGAAATGACACCGGAAAATGGCGCACGAATTTCCGCTTTCGACAGACGATCATCGGTTTGCTTGAGCATCGCTTTCGCAATGTCGAGATCGGCCGCTGCCAGGTCACGTGTGCTCAGTGCCTGATCGAGCTGGAACCGCGATACCGCATTGCCAGAAGCGCGCAGCCGCGCGAGCTCACGATCAGACTGAGCCAGCGCGACCTTGCTACGGCCTTCACGTGCGGCCTGTTCGAGCCGCTGCAGACGCAGTTCATCCACCCGCATGCGCGCGATGACATCGCCTTTCTCGACAAAGGTGCCGGGCTCCTGCACCCAGTGCAGCTGGCCTTCGACAGCCGTCGCAATATCCGCGCCGGCTCGTGATTGCACGACGCCGGTTGCGGTGACCGATGGCGACATCTTGCGCATCTCTGCCGTCGTGACCTCGACGGCGGGCGGTGCCTGTTGCGCCAGCACATTGCCGCACAACGCGAGCAACGCAACTCCAACAATGGGGGCGACGCTGGGGACGATGCTCGATTTGAGCATGTTGAACACTCCTCGTTGTTGTTCTGTCGATGTCATTTTGATGCCGCCAGATCGCTGGGGTGCATCGCGTGCGCCGGGTGCGCGACGGAAGACTCGCCGATGCGCAGCAGCGCCGGCATCAGAAACCAGGTGAATGCGGTCCCGAGCACCATGCCACCGGCGACGACCGCGGCGATGCCACGATAGATCTCGGCGCCGAGGCCAGGCATCAGCATCAGCGGCAGCATGCCGAGCACTGCGGTCAGCGTCGACAGCAGGATGGGTCGCGCGCGGGTTTCGAGGGCTTCACGCACGGCCTGCGTGCGGGCGACACCGGCGTGTTCGCGTGCACGGGTCTGATCGACGAGCAGGATCGCGGCGTTGACGACGAGGCCGAGCAGGATGATGAAGCCGATCATCGTCAGCAGATCGAGCGCCTGGAATGCGAACAGACCGATGATGCGCAGGGCCGCGATCCCGCCGGCAACCGAGATTGGCAGCACCAGCATGACCAGAAAGCTGTCCCACACGGAACGGAACATCGCCGCCATCAGCGCGAACAGGATCACCAGCGCCAGCGCGAAGTTCAGTGCCATGGAACGCAGCGCCTCGTGCAACTGGTTGGCGGAGCCGGCATAGGTCATCTGGGAATTTGCCGGCATGACTGCGCGCACCTTGGGTTCGACCTCGGTCTTGACGCGCTGGATCGCCTCATCGAGCGACATGTTCGCTGGCGGCTCGAAATTGACCTGCACCGTGCGACGTCCGTTGATGCGCGACAATTGCGACGGGCCGACCGTCAGGTCGATCTTTGCCAGATCGCCGACCGTCTGGATGCCGGCGCCCGGCGTCATCAGCGGCAGCTCGGCGAGCGCTTCCGGCGTATGCCAGTCATTGCCCTTGAGAATGATGTCGAGGCGCTCGTTGCCATCGAAATACTCGCCTGCCCAGAGGCCGCCGGTGTAGGCGCGCAGTGCGCTTGCTACATCGTTGCGATCGAGGCCGGCGCGCGAGATGCGCCACTCGTCAGGTACCAGCTGGATTTCCGGCTGATTCAGTTCCAGGTCCGGGAAAGGTTGCGGATAGGTTTCCGGAATCGCCTTGGGAATTTCTTCCATCGCCACCGCTGCGGTCTTCATCAACGCGTTCAGATCCGGCCCCTGGAAATAGAGCTGAACCTCACGCTGGTTCTCGCCGTCGATACTGAGCAGCGAGCCGCGCTGCACGTAGATCTGCGTGTCGGGGTGGCCGACCATGATCTCTTCGCGCAGCACGCGGACCATCTCGTCCATTTCGCGCGGATCCTTCGGGTAGACCACCGCCACGCCCTGCTGGCCGCGCCACGACGACAGGTTGTAGTACTTCACCGCCGGATGCTTCCTGCCTTCCAGATGCGGCTTGAGGCGTTCGATAACGACGGGCGCGAACTCGTTGCGCACAGTGTCGTTGTTGCCACCGGGCGGCAGGCGGAAGTTGTTCCAGATCAGATCGGTCTGCGCGACCGGCAGGTAGTCCACCTTGGGCGCCATCAGCAGCGTGAACGCGATCGCACCACCGACCAGTGACGCGATCAGCACCCAGCGCGTGCGCGCGTTCTGGGTGACGCGCATCGCCAGATCGCTCGCGTTGGTCCACCAATGATGGTGCTGATCCGTCGGCATGCCATTCGCCAGCGCCCAGCGGTTGGCCGCGGGAATCAGCGTCATCGCGACCAGCAGCGAAGCGCCATGCGAGACCGACATCGTGATCGCCAGATCCTTGAACAGCTGGCCCTCGATGCCGGTCATGAACAGGATCGGCAGGAAGATCGCGCAACTGGTGAGCACCGATGCGAACAGGGCCGGCAGCACCTCGTGAGCGCCTTCGATGGTGGCCTTGAGCGCCGAGTGGCCCATCTCGACATAGCGGATGATGTTGCCCTGCACGATCAGCGCCGCGTCGATGACGATGCCGGTCGAGAACGCGAGACCGGCCAGCGAAATCACATTGAGCGTGCGCCCGAGCATGTGCAGCGTGATCACCGCGAAGCACAGCGACAGCGGAATCGACAGACCCAGCACCAGCAGCGCGCGTGGCCCGCGCAGGAAATACCACAGGCCGATGACGGCGAGGAAGATGCCGATGATCAGGCTCTCCTCGACGAAGCCGATCGCACGCTTGACGTAGACGCTGGCATCCCAGGAGAGATCGGCGAGCAGCTGCTCGTCGGCCAGCGGGCCCGCGTTGAGTTCGGCAATGGCCTCCTTGACGCCCTCGATCAGGGTGACCGTGTTCGATTCGTTATTGCGCTGCAGGGTGATGTAGTAGCCGGGCTGGCCGTTGCGGAACGAGAACGCGGTCTCGTCCTGATAGGCAACATGGATGTCGGCGACCTCGCGCAGATACAGCGGCCGATCGTTGCTCCAGCCAACGATCAGATCGCCGAGGCTCTCGACCGGCTCGCGTCCCGCAAGTCGGACGGTGAACTGGCGGCGGCCGACGTTGACGAAGCCGGCCGAGGCGTCGCGCGCGGCGACAACGGCTTGCGCAATCTGCTGCGGTGTCAGGCCCAGCGCAGCGAGACGGAAGGCATCGAAGCGGATCTGTACTTCGCGCGGCCTGCCCCCTTCGAGATTGACTCGCGAGACGCCGGGCACGCGGGCGAGGCGCGGTTCGACGACTTCCTCCATCAGCTTCTGGTAGGTCGCGGCGATATCGCGGGTGTTGTTGCCGGGCAGCGGCCGGATCAGCATCGAGCCGGCATTGCTGCCCTGCCAGTTATCGCCGCCGAAGACTTGCGGCTCGTCGGCGTCCGGCGGCAGCGGCGGCAGGGTGTTGAGACGCGAAACGACGTCGAGCATGACCCGCGTCATGTCGGTGCCGATCTCGAATTTGAGGGCAACGCCGCCGCCGCCGCGCCCGGCGCGCGAGCTCATCTGGACCATGCCCGGCAGGCCGCGCATGACCTCCTCGATCGGCTCGATCATCGATTCTTCGACTTCGGCCGGCGCCGCCTCGCGCCATTCGACCTCGACGAACAGCTGCGGCTGCTTCATGTCCGGCAGCAGCTGGATCGGCAGCTTGAACAGAGCCAAAAGGCCAAACAGCACGACAATCAGGCCGGCC